>NZ_DASYTH010000095.1:0-62960 GCF_036002505.1 Actinophytocola sp.
CGGCACCCGCAGCAGCATGTGGTCGGCGTGCGGCACCCGCAGCAGATCACTCAGCACGCCGCCCCACCCGACGCTCGCCTGGCCCAGGCCGTACATCGAGATGGCGGTTCGCCGGTCGGTGCCGCAGGCCGCGGTCAGACCTCGACCACAGGACGCACACCGACCGCAGGAGATCTGAAACGGCACGACCACCACATCGCCCGGCGCGACCGATCCGACCGCCGCACCGGTCCGGACCACCTCGGCGACACACTCGTGCCCGAACGGAAATGGACCGGTGAACGGACGACGCCCGAGGTCGTGGAGCAACCGGCGGTCCAGCACACCGACACCGTGGCCGATCCGCATCGCAGTACCGAGGTCATGGCGCAGAAAAGCGTCGTCCAGATCGCACCGAGCTACCGCAAACGGCCGTACCAGCGCGTCGGAGTCCACCTCGAGCACCGGATCGCCCACCTCGCGCCACTCCAGGACCCGCTTGCGGACATACATCAGGGTGCGCACACCGGAGCCAACCACAGGGCTGGCCAGCGATCGAGCCCGAGTCTGGCACGGGCTGACACGCGAGGCAGCTGCCAGCGTGGCCTCATGTGCGGCCGTAACCGTTCAGGCATACCCAGGCGCGCGGACCAACCAGTCATGTGGAACGTGTTCTCATCTGATCCGCCCCCGCATGGTCCAGCGACTGGCAACAGCTGATGGTCTACGGCAACAGTGCCTGGACGCCTTCGGCGCCGGCACCGCGAACGGCACCAAGCTCGTCATCTGGACCTGCAACGGCGGAACCAACCAGAAGTGCAACTCCACTGACCCGCGCCTGGCCCACCCGCCCGGACAGGTACGCACGCCTGGTCCGGGCAAGGCGGGCACCGGTTCGCGCCTGGCGTGTCCCGCCCGCGTAGCCGTGCTCGACCGGTCAGGCCGGGACGGTCGCCTTCTCCAGCACCTGCAGGAAGGCGCGCGACCACTCGGGCAGGTCGGGCCAGCCGCGGCAGGACACCATCGCGCCGTCCACCACGTCGGGCCCGTCCACGAACGTCGCACCGGCATGCTCCATGTCGGCCTTCAACGGCGGGTAGGCGGCGGTGGTGCGGCCGCGCAGCAGACCTAGTGCGGCCGGCACCTGCGGGCCGTGGCATATCGTGCCGACCGGGAGGCCGCGGTCGAAGTGGTGCCGGACGATGCGGGCCACGTCGGGGTCCGTGCGGATGTATTCCGGCGCCCGGCCGCCCGGGATCACCAGCGCGTCGTAGTCTTCGGGGTGCACGTCGCGGAACGCCAGGTCCACGGGCAGTTGGTGGCCGGGCTTCTCGGTGTAGGCGTCCCAGCCGGGCTCGAAGTCGTGCACCACCAGCTTCACCGGTCGCGTGGTGGGCGCGGCCACGATCGCCTCGTGGCCGCCCTCGCGCAGCCGGAACACCGGGTACATCGAGTCGAGCTCCTCGGCGGCATCCCCGGTCAGGATCAGCACTCGCGCCATCTTCGCTCCCTTTCGTACTCCACTGTGGACAATCTGCGGGGCGTCAGTGGTCGAGGTGTCCGGCCCGCGCGGCCCGCACGAGCGCCCCCGTGTCACCGAGCAGGATCGGGCCGGCGGCGTTCTTGGAGTCGCGCACCGCATCGAGGGTGTCGCGCAGCTCCACACAGTTCTGGCTGTTCACGCTCTGGCGCGCCTTGCGCCAGAGGTGCTTGCTAGCCATGGTAGTTCTCCATTCGGTGGATCAGCTCGGCGATGAACGCGGCTGATTTTTCTGGCGGTAGGGACACACCCAGGATACGTTCGCTCGCGCTTCGATAGTCGGCCACGTCGTCGTCCTCGTGCAGGATCAGCACGGTCCGCCGGTTGCCCACGCACACGATCGACGCGAGGCTGGTCGGTGTGAGCGGTGTCTCGATGAGCGTGAACTCGCCTTCCAGGCCGGGATGCCAGCCGCGCCGGTCGGGGACGATGCGCAGCTCGACGTTGAGCCAGGCCGCCATCTCCAGTAGGTGCCGCAGTTGCTCGATCATGACCTGCCGGCCGCCGATCTCCTGGGTGAGCGCGGCCTGTCCGATCAGGGCCAACAGTTTCGCCGGATTGTGTTTGGTGAGTGCCTGCCGGCGGCCGATCCGGGTGGCGATCCGCGATGCGACCTCGCTGGCCGGGATATTTGCACCTGGGGCGGTCATCATCGCGCGGATGTAATCGCTCGTCTGCAAAACCCCCGGCACCAGCAGCGGGGAGAACTCGACGATCCGCCGGGCGTTCCGCTCCCAGTCCAGGAACGCGGTCATCTGCCGGCGCTGCTCGGGAAGGGTGGTCGCCAACCACAGCGGCTCGTTGGTGCCGTAGGCCAGCGTCATGATCTCGGCGAAGCGGTCGCCTTCGACGTCGAGCCTGGTGAGGATCTGGGCGACGTGTTCGGGTTTCGGCGTCCGCTCGCCGGTCTCCCAGCGGGAGAGCACCCCGATGTCGCGGTCGATCGCGGCGCCGAGCTGGCGCAGCAGTATCTGCTTCTCCTCGCGGGCCTGCCGCAGGGCCGCGCCGAGCGCTCGCGCCTTCGGGGTCCGAGCCATGTGCCTCTCCGTCATTTGCCGCCCGGTAACAGCACAGCGTCACCGAATTCTGATCCAATTCGCCACCCGTTGCGCCCCGGCAAGCCGTTGGTCCACAAATACCGGTCCGGCCGAAGCTTCCCAGGGGCAACGAAACCTCAACCTACCAGCCCGATACGAGAGGGAGACGGTCATGTCCGGCGACACGCCCACTTCAGACCGGCCGAAAAACGTATATCAAACTCTCCGAGCCGCGGCGAAGTTGGCTGACCCATTGCACCGACGCCTGGGGCGATCTCGGCGTGTACGTGATCGAGGTCGACAATGGCTCGATTGCAATTTATGCACCGGAGAGCTCGACGAGCTTCACGCTCGGGGCGAAGGGCGTCGCCGAGTTCCACACGGCTTTCGCCGCGGCCATCGAGGTCGCGGAGGCCGACCTGCGCGCCAGGGCCGCGGCGGCGTCATGACCCCTATTGGCGGCTCCATTGCTGGGTGGTGGCGGTGGTGCAGGTGGCCAGGACGATGGCGGTGCCGTTGGTGGTGGCGTTGTTGGTCGGGGCGAGGCAGAGGCGGGATTCCTGGCCGGTGATGGTTCCGTTGGAGTTGAGGGTCCACTTCTGGTTGGTGCCGCCGCCGCAGTCCCAGATGCCGACGGGCGATCCGGGTGCGGTGGCGTGGTTGAGGGCGTCGAGGCACTTGCCGCCGAACACGCGCAGCTCGCTGGCCGCGGTGGTGGTCCACTGCTGGTTGGTGGCGCCGTGGCAGTCCCAGATGATCACTCGGGTGCCGTTGGTCTGGTTGACGCCGTTGACGTCGAGGCAGCGGCTGGCGGCGACGTTGCGCAGCGGGCCGGTGGTGCCGCCACCATCCCCGCCGAGCCGGAGCACGGTCACCGAGTACGGCGGGACGGTGATCGAGTTGGCCGAGGACTGGGTGAACGTGCTGATGGACGTCGCCCCTCTTTGCCACTGCGCGGCGCTCACGCTCGAGCCGAGGGTGAACCCGGTGTAGGACAGCGACACCGTGGTCGAGTTGGCGATGTCCTTGTTGACCAGCACCACGTTCAGACCGCCCGCCGCGGTGCGGACCGCGTGCGCGGCCAGCAGCGAGGTGGAGGAGGCCTGGACCAGGGTGTCGCCCGGGGCTCCGGCGCGGCCGACCATGGACAGCCCGAAATAGGGCGGGAATGGGGTGTTGAGCGCGGGTTCGCCGGTGCCGGCCGAGGACAGGATGCCCTCGTCGTGGAAGTCGGGCGTGCCGTCCTCATTGGTCCCGGGCCCGCTGCTGGTGCCGTTGTGGGTGTTCCACCAGTCGGTGTTGATCGCGCCGTTCTCGAACCAGGTCAGCACGCTGTCGGTGGCGAACAGGGCCGCGGTGGCGCTGTCGAGCTGGAAGCTGGGGTTCAGCTCGGTGACCGTGATGCCGATGCTGGGCGCCCGGCTGCCGGCGTAGCGGTTGATCAGCGTGCGCAGCGCGCCGACCATCGTCGGGATCTGCGCCACCTTGGTCAGGCTGTCCGCGGCCGAGCTCGCGCC
Organism: Actinophytocola sp.; assembly: GCF_036002505.1. GTDB lineage: Bacteria > Actinomycetota > Actinomycetes > Mycobacteriales > Pseudonocardiaceae > DASYTH01. The sequence continues at coordinate 4,074 of NZ_DASYTH010000095.1, forward strand.
CGGATACCAGTGCACGATCACGAAATCGGCCTGGCCCTGGACGATCGACAGCACCGTGTTGTTCCAGTCGGCGCTGTCGCCGGGGCCGACGATGCCGTCCGGCCAGCTGCCCGGGGTGGTCAGCACCACGCCGACCCGGATGGACGGGTCGACCGCCTTCATCGCCGAGATGTACTGCACGGCGTTGGTGGCGTAGCCGCGCGGGCCCTTGTCGGTGTGGTTGTCGGCCTCCCACTGGGCGCCGTAGTGCCCGTTGCCGTACACCTCGTTGCCGATCTCCCACATCCGCGCCCCGTACCCGCGGGTGATGTTGGCCGAGCGCACCCAGTCGGCGGCCTCCTGCGCGGTGCCGGTGCCGTAGTTGGCGATCACCACCGGTTGCGCCCCGACCGTCCGAACGGTACTCATGTACTGGTCGAACGTGGTGTTGGGCGCGACGAACCCGCCGTCGGCGGTATGGGTCTGCCAGTGGTAGATGTCGCCGTAGGAGCCACCCGGGTAGCGGATCGCGCGGAATCCCGCGTCCCGCAGCAGGCCCGGGACCGCGGCCTGGTTCATGTTCCCGTCGTACACCGCGGAGTTGATGCCGTGCCCGCCGGCCGGGATCACCGCCCGGCTCACCGTGGCGTTGACGGTCACCGACGCCGACGTGGCCGCGGCCGCCGGCGACACCGGAATGCCGGCGGCGGCGACCACCGCGGCGGCCAGAACCAGAACGTGACGACGATGCCTATGGAATGTGTGATGCATGGAACTTCCTCGGTCCATAATCGGGGGGGTCAGCTAATCGACTTTCGAGTCGAATTCGAATCGAAGCGCTTCGATTTCGAATCGACAATGACGACTAGGCTTACTCGGAAATCGTACTCGATTTCCTTTCGCTCGTCTCGTTCGTGAGTCTTGGGGCGCATGGCTCGCCGGGGTGGTCGGGTGGGGATCGGCGGGCGGCGGGTGGGTGGGTGGGTGGGTGGGTGGGGTGCAGGCTGTAAAGAAAGCTTGGGAGGAGAGCGGGTCGGGGCTTGGGTCGGCCGGGCGCCGATGCCGGGGGTTGGGGGTTGGGGTCCGTTTGCTATCGGGGAACCGGGGTCAAGATCGTCGTTTTGGGGCGTTGACGCTCAAATATGGGCGTGAACGCCCCAAAACAGCGATCATGAACCCACTTGTCACCCAACCTGACGGAGCAGAACGTGACGTTGCTTTCCCCGGTGTGGGGAAGCAACGTCACGTTCACTCCCTGCGGGAAAGCAACGTCACGTTGCTTTCCCCGCTCAGGTGCAGGTGAGCTGGGCGTTGGCCCAGTCGGCGTGGTCGAAGTTGATGTTGTCGCCGCCGTTGCCGACCTGCAGGCGCAGCACGTTGCGGCCGGTGACGTTGACCGAGAGGTGTTGCGCCGCTTGGCCTCCGCGTAGCACCGCGGTGGTGGTCAGGGTGGCGCCGTCGCCGAGGACGGAGAAGGTGACGCTGCCGTTGGTGCCGACTTCGGCGTCCACGCCGACGTCGGCGGTGAACGTCGAGCACCGCCCGCCGAGGTTCACGTCGACCGTGCTGGCCGCGTGCGCGCCGATGCCCTTGCCGAAAGTGGTACCGGCGATCGTCAACGTGCGCCCGTCGCCAGCCGCCTGCTCGCCGTTGGACCGGTCCCGCTCGGCCGGACCCCAGCCGTTGGTGGAGGCCTGCCAGGTCATGTCGCTGACGAACGTCGACCCGCCCTGAGTGCCCGGCGTGACCCGGAAAACGACGGTGCCGTGCGCCGGGACCGACGCGCTGATCGTGCCGGTGGTCGTGGTCGTCGCCTTGGACCACAGGTCGAACAGCCGGTAGGAGGATGAACTGGGTAGGCCGGCCTCGCTGGGGTTGGTGGTGATCGTGGCCGTGGAGGCGTTCTCGTTGAACAGCGCCACCGCGAAGTCCCCATTGGACAGTGGCCGGGTCAGTACGTGCAGCCCACCGGACGAGCGCGCCTCGCGGGCCTGCACACCGCGGGTGTCCTGGTCGACGGCGATCACGTCGCGGTTGCCCAGAATATTGAGCGTGGCGGTGCTGGCGTTGCGCAGGTCGGTGCCGATGATCAGCGGCGCGGCCATCATCGACCAGAGGGTGAAGTGGCTGCGGTACTCGGTGTCGGTCATGTGGCCGTTGCCGATCTCCAGCATGTCCGGGTCGTTCCAGTGACCCGGGCCGGCGAACCCGCTAAGAACCACGTTCGCCTTGTAGATCGACAGCATCGAGCCGAACGAGTCGTTGATGTCACCTGTGGTGCGCCACAGGTGGCCGATCGGCGTTCCCCAGGTCCAGACCTTCGGCGTGGAGCTGCCCCACTCGGTGATGCTGTAGACCATCGGCCGGCCGGTCGTGGCGATCGCGTCGTGCATCCGCTGATACCGGGTCTGTGCGTCGACACCCTGGTTGTTGCAGTTGTCGTATTTCAGATAGTCGATACCCCACGACGCCCACAGGTTCGCGTCCTGCTGCTCGCGGTTGAGGCTGGCCGGGAATCCCGCACACGTCGCCGTGCCCGCACTGGAGTAGATCCCCAGCTTCAACCCCTTCGAATGCACGTAGTCGGCGACCGCCCGGATGCCGTTGGGGAACTTCGCCGGATCCGGCACCAGGTTCCCGGCACCGTCCCGGTTCCGGGTCATCCAGCAGTCGTCGATGTTGACGTACTGGTAACCGGCCGCCTGCAGCCCGGCGGACACGAACTTGTCCGCCGTCGCCCGGACGAGCGCGTCGGTCACGTTGCAGCCGAAGGCATTCCACTGGTTCCAGCCCATCGGCGGCGTGCGGGCCAGCCCGTTGTCCCAGGCGTGCGCGGGCTGCGGTGCGGTGAGGATGGTGGTGACGGCGCTCGCCACCAGCGCGGCGGTGGCGAGCAGCGAGGTTGTTCGTCGCATGATGTTCACTCCAAGCTGTCGACGACGTGGATTCAACCGAGCTGCCATTGCTGGTTGCCGGCGCCGGTGCAGCTCCACAGTTGGACTTTGGCACCGTTGGCGGTCGAAGCGGCGGAGACGTCCAGGCACAATCCGGATTGGACGCCGGTGATCGTGCCGTTGGCGTTGACGTTCCACTGCTGGTTGGTCTGGCCGGTGCAGGTCCAGATGATCACTGGCGTGCCGTTGGCGGTGCCATGGCCGGAAGCGTCCAGGCACCGGAGGTTGCCGCCGCTGTAGACGGTCAGCGTGCCGGCGGCGGTGCGGGTCCAGACCTGGTTGGTCCCGCCGTGGCAGTCCCAGATCTGCAGCTGGGTCCCGGTGGCCGTGGTGGCGCCGGGGACGTCCAGGCACCTGCCGGCGCCGACCGCGCGCACCTCACCAGCGGGCGGTGGCGGCGGGGAAGTGCCGTCCAGGCCGAAGAAGGAGATGGCCATGGCGGCCATGCCCGGCATCGGCAGGGTGTGGCCCACGTTCTGCAGGCTGACGCCCTCGACCTGAGCCTGCGTACCGGTGCCGCCGTAGCGGGTCCGGGTCCAGCCGGACTGCGGGCTGTCGGTGAACGAGGGGGTTTGGCTCAACCCGGCCACGTTCGTCCACTGCTTGATCTCCTCCCCGAAGTTCGGGAAGCGCAAGGTAGTGTCCGCGGCGCCGTGCCACAGCTGCATCCGCGGCCGTGGGCCGGTGTAGCCGGGGTCCATGCCGCGCGCCGCATCACCCCACTGCTGCGCCGTCTTGATGATGTTGCCGCCCGCGCAGTCGGAGTTCCACTCGTTCGGCGGTGTGGTGGCGAAACACGTCGCCGGGACACCGCTGAACGCCGCGCCCGCCTTGAACACGTCCGGGTAGTCGCCGAGCAGGACATTGGTCATCATCGCGCCCGACGACGCGCCGGAGACGTATACCCGGCTCGGGTCGCCGTTCCGGTTCGCCACCGTCCAGTCGACCATCGCCTTGATGCCGACCGGATCGCTGCCGCCGTCCCGGTGCAGGGCCTGCTGGGTGTAGACGTCGAAGCACTTGCTGCTCCGGGTCACCGTCGGGTAGATCACGATGAAGCCGAACCGGTCGGCCAGCCGGGCAAACTCGGTGCCACTGAAGAACACCGGGCCCGAGCCGCCGCAGTAATGCACCGCCACCAGGATCGCCGGCCGTGCCGGGTGGTTGTCCGGCACGTAGATGTGCATCAGCAGGTTGCTCGGGTTGTTGCCGAAATTCGTGATCTGCACCAGTGACGCGGCCGAGGCCGGCGCGGCCAGCCGCACGAGCATGGCGGCGAGCAGGAGGGCGGTTCCCAGACAGCTCAGGATCGCCCTCCCTGCCCGCACGAACTGATCCTTGATCATCCGAGGGTCCATTGCTGGTTGCTGCCGCCGTTGCAGGCCCAGAGCTCGACCCTCGTGCCGTTGGCGGTGGCGGCGCCGGTCACGTCCAGGCACAGTCCGGATTGGACGCCGGTGATCGTGCCGTTGGCGTTGAAATTCCATTGCTGGTTGTTCTGGCCGTTGCAGGCCCAGATGATCACCGGTGTGCCATTGGTGGTGCCGCGGCCGGAGGCGTCCAGGCACAGCGTCTGGCCGCCGACGGTGACCGTGAGCTGGTTGGACGAGGTGCGGGTCCAGGCCTGGTTGGCCTGGCCGTTGCAGTCAAAGATCTGCTGCTGGGTGCCCTGCGTGGTGGTCGAGTTCGGGTCGTCGAGGCACTTGCCCGCACCCACTGCGTGCAGCGCGCCGCTGGTGCCGCCGGTGACGTTGGCGTAGCCGGCCGCGACGATGTTGGCCTGCACCGCGTTCTCCGTGGCGTCGGAGGGGAAGCCCGACGTCATCACGCCCTCGTAGAAGGTGCCGGCGGAGCCGTTGCTGTTGTCGCCGCCGATGCCGAGGATGATCGCCCCCTCCAGGCGCAGGGGTGTGTACCCGCTGGTGGTGGGTAGCGGTCCGTTGTAGCTGGTCTTGAGGCCGCCGGAGTTCGCGTCGGCATCCTTGATGGCATAGCTCGTCGCGTTGTTCTTGATCATTCCGGTGACGAACGTGCCGTTGCGGCCGGTGTTGTTCAGGTTGGTTCCGTTGGCACCGGCAAAGAGGCCGTTCTCCAGGTCGGCCATCACCCACGGGCCGGAGCCCACACACTGGCCTGGGACGACGAACCCGAACCAGCACAACGTGCCGAAGTAGACGGCGGCCATGCGGCCGTTCCCGTTGTCCCGGGAGTTGGTCTCGGCGTTGCCGTAATCGAAGCAGCAGCCACTGTTGAAGTGCCTGCCGTTGGCGACCATGTACACGCCCTGCGACGCGCTGCCGGTGGCGATGCCATTGGTGGCGTTGTTCCGGTAGCCGGTGCCCGGCGCGACGAAGACCCCGTACGCCTTCTGGCCGCCGACCATGACCGGTGCCGCGGTCGCGTTCGCCAGGTTGTCGAATCCGCCCGGAGCCGGGCCTTGGAACCCGCCGGGGGGCGCCTGGGTGAGGTGGTTTCCCCGGCCGGACTGGTCGTAGATGATCGTGATCAGGCAGGTCGTGCCGGCACAGAACGAATCCTGCGCGGCGGCGTTGGCGACCCCGCCGGCGCTGAGCGCGTTGATGTCCAGGGTCTGGTTGTTCGACGCGCGCCTGACCTGGTACAGCCGGCCGCTGTAGCCCTGGAACAACGCCCGGGTCGTACTGTGCGCGGCCACACAGGGCGTACCGCCGGACGCATAGATGTCACAAGGCGCCGGACCGGCGGCCTGCGACGGAGCGGCGAACGTCACCGTCGCGAGCGTGGAGCCGGCGACGAGCGCCGCGGCGAGCAGCGCGGTACGCGCCCGGCGCGGGACCCGTGGCCGGACAGGGGTGTCCTGATTGTCCATGTCTCCTCCTCGGATGGTCAGCGCACGGACCACTGCTGGTTGGCTTGGCCGTTGCAGGCCCAGAGCTGGATCCTGGTGCCGTTGGTGGTGCCCTGGCCGGAGGCGTCCAGGCACAACCCGGACTGGACGCCGGTTATCGTGCCGTTCCCGTTGACATTCCACTGTTGGTTGGTCTGCCCGTTGCAGTCCCAGATGATGACGGCGGTGCCGTTTGCGGTGCCCCGGCCGGAGGCATCGAGGCACTTGGTTCCGTACACCGTGAGTTGCCTGCCGGGGGTGGAGGTCCACCGCTGGCCGGAGGCGCCGGCGCAGTCCTGGAGTTGGGTCTGGGTGCCGTTGGATGTGCTGTTGCCGGGGACGGTCAGGCATCGGCCCGACCCGGCACCCACGATCGTCTGGCCGGCCGGTGGCGGGGACCCGCCCGGCGGCACGTACGGGCACTTGCTGCGGTACTGGGAGATACCGGTCGAGTCGGCCAGGGTCGGGCACAGGAGCTGCGGGTAGCGGGTGTCGCTGTCGACGAACGTCTTCAGCCAGGGGATCACGAGGCGCATCTCGTGGGCGTTGGGATGGGTGAAATACAGGTGGTCGGCGCCGGCGATCTGGACGAACGCGCTCTGGGTCGCGGCCGGCATGGTGGCGTAGAGGGCGTCGAGGGAGGACGGCGTGACCACGGTGTCGTTCTGCCCGGCGATGATCATTGTCGGTACCCGGTCGGTGGACAGGTTCTGCGATGGGGAGAACGGTGCGAGTGGGACGGCGGCCTTGAGTGACGGGCGACGTTCGACCGCGTTGATGGCGCCTCCGCCGCCCATCGAGTGGCCGATCACGGCCAGCCGGTTGGGGTCGACCCGGTCGCGCACCGGGCTCTGCCGGGTCAGGTAGTCCAGCGCGGCGAGCAGTTGGGTGCCGCGGTTGACGTCGTTGTCGGTGCGGCTGTTGGTCTCGACGCCGATCACGACGAAGCCGAAGGAGGCCAGCCAGGGGCCCATCCACGCCTCCTCGTTGGCGAAGAGCGCGGTGAAGCCGGGCACGATCGCCACCGCGCCCCAGGTGCCGAGGCTGGTGTCCGTCGGGTAGTAGATGAACCCGCCGTTGAATCCGTTGCCGGGCGGCACGGTCAGCTGCGCGGTGGCGAAGCCGCCGTTCGTGGACGCCACGTAGGCCGGCGTCGGATCCGGACCGCGCTGGAACGGGTTGTCCGCGGCCGACGCCGGCGGGATCACGAGCATCGCCAGGATCAGTCCGAGGGCGGCCGCGGCCGCCGGGAGCCTGATTTTCCTTCGCATCGCGGAATCCTCTATCCGAGAGTCCATTGCTGGTTGCTGGCGCCGGTGCAGGTCCAGAGTTGGACCTTGGTGCCGTTGGCGGTGCCGAGACCGGCAACGTCCAGGCACAGTCCTGATTGGACGCCGGTGATGGTGCCGTTGGCGTTGACGGTCCACTGCTGGTTGACCTGGCCGTTGCAGGCCCAGATGATGGCCGGGGTGCCGTTGGTTCGGCCCTGACCTGAAGCGTCCAGGCAGCGGAGGTTGCCGCCGCTGTAGACGGTCAGGGCGCCGGAGGTCGTGCGGGTCCAGGTCTGGTTGGTGCCGCCGTGGCAGTCCCAGATCTGCACCTGGGTCCCCTGCGCCGTGGTGGAACCGGGGACGTCGAGGCACCTGCCGGCGCCGACCGCACGGAGTGCACCGGTGGTGCCGGAGCCGCCACCGCTGCCGTACCCGGCGGCGATGATGTTGGCCTGCACGGCGTTCTCGGTCGCGTCGGACGGGAAGCCCGACACCATGGCGCCCTCATAGAAGGTTCCGGCGCTGAGGTTGGCACCGCCGCCCGGTTTGCAGCAGTCGCCGCCGCTGCCCAGGATGATGGCGCCCTGCTTGCGCATGGGGCTGTATCCAGGCGGTAGGGAGCCGTCCCAGAGCGTGAACAGGTTGCCGGACTGCGCGTTGCTGCCCTTCATCGCGAACCGGGACGTGCCGTTGTTCTTCAGCGTGGCGGTGACGAACCGGCTGGGGAATGCGCGCTGGTTCTGGTTCCAGGTCTGGCTTCCGCCGGAGTAGAGCCCGAACTCGAGATCGCCTTGGACCCACGGGCCGGTTCCGGTGCACCCGCCGAACCAGCACTGGGTGCTGAAGTTGATCGAGTCCATCGCGCCGGGTCCGTCGGCGGTTCTGGTCGTCTCGCTGTTGCCATAGTCGAAGCAGCAGCCGCCGTTGACGTGCGTGCCGCTGGTCACCATGTACATGCCCTCGGGCGCGCTGCCGGTGGGGATGCCCGACAGGTGGCCGTCGCGCCAGTAGCTGTTGCTGGGATTGATGAACAGCGAGTAGGCCTTGCTGCCGCCGATCGTCAGCGACTCCGACGTCGCGGTCGCGGGGCGGCTCTGGCTCGAGCCGGGAACCACGCTCGATCCCTGGTACCACAGGTCGTTGCCGTGGCCGGACTGGTCGTAGAGCACCGTGATCACGCACGAGGTGCCGGCGCAGAACGAATCCTGCGCCGCGGCGTTCGCGGTGCCGCCGGCGGCCAGCACCCCGATGTCGCGGGTGGTGTTGTCCGACGAGCGCCGGACCTGGTAGAGGTTTCCGCCGTACGAGCCGAACAGCGCGCGTACCGTGCTGTGCGCGGCCACGCAGGGTGTGCCGCCGGAGGCGTAGATGTCGCACGGCCCGGTACCGGCGGCCATGGCCGCCGGTGCGGTGGACAGCACCGCACCGGCAAGGGTGGCCACGGCGACCGGCGCGAGCCGGCGAAGCCGGGTTCGCAGGGTCAACTCAGACTCCATTGTTGGTTGCTGCCGCCATTGCAGGTCCACAGTTGGACCTTCGTGCCGTTGGCGGTGCCCTGACCGTTGACGTCCAGGCACAGTCCGGATTGGACACCGGTGACGGTGCCGTTGGCGTTGAACTGCCACTGCTGGCTGGCGCCGCCGGTGCAGGTCGAGATCACCACCTGGGTGCCGGGACCGGTTCCGCCGTTCAGGGCGTCGAGGCACCGGAGATTTGCTCCACTGTAGACATTCAGCTGCCTCGAGGTGGTGCGGGTGTAGACCTGGTTCGAACCGCCGTTGCAGTCCCAGATCTGCAACTGAGTGCCCACGGTGGTGGTGGCGGCGTTGACGTCCAGGCACCTGCCCGAGCCGATCGCGTGCACCAGGCCGGTGTTGCCGTTGCTCTGACCCGGGGTGATGGACAGGTTGTCGAACTGCGCCGTCTGGCCCACGCTCGTGCCGTAGCCGACCTGCCCGTTGCCGTAGGTGAAGTCGTTGGCCGTGCCGACCGTGGAGCCGTCGATCCGGGCGGTGATCGTGCCGCTGGCGAAACCGAGGGACAGGTTGTGCCAGCGTCCCGTGCCGAGCGCGGCGACGGTGCCGCTGGCCAGCGTGGTGGTCGCGCCGGCGTTCTGCCGCAGGATCGACCAGGCCCCGCCGTCGCTCACCCGCAGCCGGTAGGCGTTCAGCCCGGCGGGTCCACCCACGTTGCCCTGGGCGGTGGCGCGGCCGATGAGGTTGACCGTGCCACTCTGCTCCAGCAGCACATCGGAGGACACCGTGTAGTTGGTCCAGCTCAGATCACCCAGCAGGGCATAGGGATCCGACAGACCGTTCCACAAGATGGGGTTCTGCGGCGCCATCTGCCGCACGCACTGCCCGGTGTGCCCGCCGCCGCAGCCGACCACCTCGAACGCGCCCTGCATGTCCATCAGGTACTTCGCCTCGGTGCCGGCCGCGTCGCCGTCGAAGGAATCGGCGTAGGGCAGGGCGAAACTCCGCCGGGCAGGGCTGGTCGCGGTGCCCTTGCCCGCTCCCGTGGTGGTCGAGATGCTGTAGACGAATCCCGGTTGGACGGTCACCGAGTAGCTGCCGCCACTCGGCGTGATATCGGCGGTGTGCGCGAAGAAGTCGGCCGGGTTGTTGGACCGCAGGTTCGTAGCCCACACGTGTACCTGGCCGGTGGACAGCCCGCCGGTGACGCTGAAACGCAGCGTCTGGGCGGAACCGGCGTCCATCGTTTCGACGATCGTGGAGTAGTCGGTGTTGTTCGGGGACTTCAGCGAAACGAAGCTGCCCTGGGTGCGGCTGCCGTTGAGGTAACCGCTGGAGGCGTCCAGGTACCGCCAGCCGGGCGCGGTGAACTGCGTGGTGTGCGCCATGGTCCAGGTGTTCTTGCCGACCGAGTAGAACCCCGACCACGGCTCCGGGGCTAGCGTGACGCCCATGGTGGGGAACGGGATGTTCGGCGTGACCGCGGCGATGATGGGCCAGTTGATGTAGGCGGTCATCTTGCCGTCGATGTAATCCCGGTTGATGCCCCGGGCCAGCGCCACCGCGCCGTCGTTGAAGTCGTCGGATCCGTTCTCGTTCGCCCACAGGATCTTCCCGGAGGCGAGTGCGTTGTTGCTACTTGGACAATTGGTCTGCGCGCTGCGATAACCGCAGACGTAATGGACACCCAGAATTTGCACGGCATTGCCGAACGCCGGGTCGCGGACCGCGTCATCGGCGACGCTCCAGTTGTTGATATCGTCCGAGGCGGCGATCTTGATGCTGCTGAAGCCGTGCGAGTTCAGCGCCGCGCGGTAGTTCTCGAACCAGGTGAGGTCGCGGCCCTTCTCGTTGCGGCCACCCAAATAGTCGATCGTCAGGCCGTGCTGGGCCGCGCAACCCAGCCACGCCAGGACATAGTTGATCGAGTCGGTGGTGAACCAGCTGCCGTTGCCGATCCACCCGGGCGCGCCCCAGGCCAGGCCGTACAGCTTCACGTTGGGATTGCGCGCCTTCGCCTGCTCAGCCAGCCACCACTCGTAGCCGCGATTGCAGTTCAGGTCTGATCGGGAGTGCTGATGGCTGGGCTCGGCCCCACTGGTCGAGTTGGTGTCGCCACCGATCTCCAGCTTGAGGATCTGCACCGCCGCCCCGAAGCCGGGCTTGAACAGGTAGTCCAGGATCTGCGTCCGCTGCGGCTCCGGATAGTCGATCAGCAGCCGGGAGTTGCCGCCACCGCCGCTGATCGCCCCCACCCCGTCGAACGTCCGGCCACCGCTGGCGCCGTTGATCGTGATCGAGGCGTCGGCCTGGGCGGGAGCGCTGACCGTGACCAGCGCGCCCGCGGCGAGCACGAGGCCCATGCACAGTGCCGCGACCCGGCGCAGCCGCCGAACACCGATGTGCGGACGTTTCATCAGTGACTCCTCCGGGTTGCAGGGTGCGGGCGGCAGCCGGGCGTGTCCCGCCTTCCGGTAGCCATGTCCCGCCTTCCGGTAGCCATGTTCCGGCTTCCGGTAGCCATGTTCCGGCTCTGCGTAGCCATGTCCCGCCTTCCAGGAGACTTACGGGAGGGTCCAGCGCTGGTTGGTGGCGCCGTGGCAGTCCCAGATGATCAACTGGGTGCCGTTGGCGGAGCTGCCTCCGTTGGCGTCCAGGCATCTGCCCGACTGCGCGTTGACCAGCGAGCTGTTCGCGCCCGGGGTCCACCGCTGACCGTTACCGCCGTTGCAGCTCCACAACTGCACCGGGCTGCCGTTCGTGGTCGCGTTGACGGTCATGCACTTGCCCAGCGAGCGGATCGTCCCGTCCGAGCCGACCGTCCACTGCTGGTTGGACTGGCCGTTGCAGGTCCACAGCTGGATCTTCGTGCCGTCCGTGCTGGACATGCCGCTGACGTCGACGCACTTGCCGCCGACACCGGTGATCGGCCCGACCCGCGGGGTGGTGCCGCCCAGCTCCTTGATCCGGATGTTGCGGAAGGACACGTCATCGCCGGTGCCGTGGTTCTGGATGCCGATGAAACCGTCGGTCAGCGACCGGGCGGGGTCGCTGTTGGTGAAGTCGTTGATCTTGACGCCGTTCAGGAACACCTGCAGGTTCTCCCCCTGCACCAGCAGCTCGAAGGTGTTCCACGCGCCCGGCGGGTTGAGCGCGGCGTCCCGGGCGGCCTGGTCGGCCGCCTTCACCCCGTAGATCGCCCCGGTGGTCTTGTCGACGGTGTCGGTGGCGTCGATCTGCACCTCGTAGCCCTGGGCGAGGGCCTGGTTCGGGTCGCCGGTGCTGCCGGCCGGGAACCCGACGACCACGCCGGAGTTGTCGTCGCCGGGCATCATCCAGTCCAGCTTGAGCGAGTAGGCGTGGAACTCCCTGGCGCTGTGCCAGAGCATCCCGAGCCCGCCGGTCGAGGTCAGCGTGGCGTCGGTGTTGGTGAAGCTGCCGGGCCCGGACTGGGCCCAGCCGGTGGTGGATCCGTTGTAGAGCGTGGTGTAGCCGGTCTCCGGGCGGCAGTCCGCCTTGGCGCGTCCGGCCGCGTACCGGATACCGCCGAGAATCAGCGCGCGGAACGCCGGCTCACCATACGTGGCCTGGTTGTGGCCGTTGCCGGTGTAGAACGACCGGCCGCCCTGGAAGCTCTGGCACCAGGTGAACGGGTGGTCGGCACCCATGGCACCGCCGGAGTAGCTCGACTCGTCCAGTGTGGACAGAACGCGGACGTTGGCCCGCGGGTTGGTCTGGAAGTTGTACCACTCGTCGGTGCGCGTCCAGGTCTGCCCGAGCCCGGAGGTTCCCGGGAACGCCCGGTTCTCGATCCGCTGGGTGGCCTGCTGGATGGCCGGGTGCGAGACGAAGAAGGAGCCCACCAGCTGGCCGTAGAACGGCCAGTCGTGCTCGGTGTCCGACGCGGAGTGGATGCCGACGTACCCGCCGCCGGCACGGATGTAGTTCTCCAGCGCGGTCTGCTGGGTCGGGTCGAGGACATCCCCGGTGGTGTTGAGGAACACCACCGCCTGGAACCGGGCCAGGTTGGTGGGGTTGAACTGGGTACTGTCCTCGGTCGTGGTCACCGTGAAGTTGTTGGCCGCGCCCAGATCCCGGACCATCTGGATCCCCTGCGGGATCGAGTCGTGGCGGAAACCGGTGGTCTTGGAGAACACCAGCACTGAATAGGGTGCGTCCGCGGCGCTGGCCGGCGGGCTGGCACTGCCCACCAGGGTCACCACGGTTGCCGCCATGACGCCGAGCACGAAGCGAATTCGTTGTCGCATCACAGGGTTCCTCTCAGACGGCCACGATGGTGTAGTGGTTGTTGGGGCTGCCGTTGGGCGCCCACATGGTCGTGTCGGAGCCGACGGTGGTGTTGCCGGCGCTGTCCAGGGCGGTTCCGGTACCCCGGTTGATGATCTGGAAGTGCCCGCCGCCGACGTCGTTGAGCCGCCACTGCTGGTTGTTCCCGCCGTTCCACGGCGCCTGCAGGCAGATGGCGCCGTTGGCGGCGTTGCCGAAGCTGTCGGCGACCATGCCGTTGGTGCGGTTGACGATCCGGAACCAGCCGCCGCCCAGCGGCACCAGCTGCCACTGCAGGTTCGTGCTGCCGTCCCAGGTCCACTGCTTGAGCCGGGAACCCGAGCCGACACTGCCGCCGCTGTCGATCACCAACCCGGTGGCGTCGTTGACGATCCGCGCCCAACTCGTCGGAATCGGCGCCACGCCCAGGGTGGGAATCTGTCCGGAGAAGACCAGCTTCACCACATAGGCGTTCGCCGCGAACGGCGGACTCGACGCGGGCATCGCGACGTGCAGGCCGGACCCGTCCTGGGTGCGGTTCGGCAGGTTCGTGACCTGCCCGGCGTTGGGGCCGAGCAGCTGCACCGAGGTCAGGGTGCTCAGGTTGATCCGGGTCGAGCTGAGCGTGCCGATGTTCAGGGTGCCGCCCGGCCAACCCAGCACGGTGGCGTACAGCACCGTGTTGTCCTTGCTGCGGGTGAACCGGATGTCCTGACCGGTGCCCTCCCGCGGGTTCTGGAACGACCCGCCGCCCATCTGTGTGGGGCCTTCCCCGAAGGCCGCCCACGCGCGGGTGGCGTAGATCGACTCACCGAACCGCCGCAGGTAGTCACCCAACCCGAGCAGGATCTGGCGCTGCGCGTTCGGAATGGTGCCGTCGGCCATCGGCGCGATGTTGAGCAACATGTTGCCGTTCTTGCTCACCCGGTCGATCAGCGCGTGCAGGATCGCCTTCGTCGAGAACACGCTCATGCCGTTGACGAAGCCCCAGGTGGACGGGGAGACGCTGTCATCGGTCAACCAGTAGGGAGTCTGGATGCCGGCCGGCCCGCCGCGCTCGAAGTCGAAGACCTCGCCCCGGTTGTTGAACCCGTCCTTATAGGTCGCCACGAAGTCCTTGTTCAAGGCGACGGCCTTGTTGTAGTAGTAGGCAAGGAAGTTCAGCCGCTGCGTCTCGCTGATCGGCGCGAGGTCGAAGTCCTGCCAGACGATGTCCGGCTGGTAACCGTCGATGACCTCCCTGAGCTTGTTGAACCACAACTGCTCCTGCGACGCCCGGTCCAGCTGCCCGTACAGCTTGCGCAGGCTCGGATCGGACTGGGCCGGCACGTGGTCGTAATAGCCGAGGAAGTTGAACGCATGGTGCATCGCCGCCAGCAGCTTCAGTCCCTTGCCCCGGATCGCGTCGGCGTGCAACCGCAACAGATCCAGTCGCGGCCCGCGGGCCACCGAGTTCCACTCGTTGACGGTGCTGTTCCACATCGAGAACCCGTCATGATGCTCGGCCACCGGACCGGCGAACTTCGCCCCCGCGTCGGCGAACAGCTGCGCCCACTCGTTCGGATCCCAGTTCCCCCCGGCCGACCGCAAACGCGGCGCGAACTGCACGAAATTGCCCGCCCGGTCCCGCGCGCCGTTGATGAAGTTGTGATACGGGAACGCCGACAGATCGCCGAACGTGGAGATGTGATGCTGGTTCTCCGCGGACCCGCTGATCCACATGTTGCGCGGGTACCACTCACTGCCGAACGCCGGTACGCTCCACGCTCCCCAGTGGTAGTAGATACCGAACTTCGCGTCCTGGAACCACTCCGGGGCGGGCGGATGCTGGTCGACCGACGCCCACGTCGGGTCGTAATGGCTCGGACCGGCGGTGGCCCACGCGAACCCGGCCCGCAACACGCCGGTCGCCGCCGCCGCTCCGGCAACCCCGGCCGTGGCCAGCAAATTGCGACGGGTAAATCTCGAGGAAGGCATTGCAGGGACCTTTCCTGAAGCAGCGCTGCTTCCCGGGACCGTTCTCCAACATTGTTCGAAATTTCGAACAATGTTTGACAGGCCGGATGTCTCTCACGGTAGTTACGCCGACCGCACCGGTCAACCTCCGGGCGCCCAAATTCCAATTGAACCTTATTTGTTTATTTGATCACCAGAATTACGCCACCGGTAAAAGGCCGCGAGGAATCGAGCCGAGCGGCATCTGACGGATGCCGCCGGCATTCAGATGGTCAGTTGTTCAACGCCCGGACATGGACTCCTTTGTCCTGTTCGTGTCGGTCCTACTCCTGGTTTCGCCCGCTGGTGATCCGGGACAGCACGAGGGCGACGAGGATGATCGCGCCGTTGAGCGCGCCGATCCACTGCGCGGGTACGCCGGCGAGGGTGAGCACGTTCTGGATGAGGTAGAGCAGCAGGATGCCGGTGAACGCGCCGAAAACGGTGCCGCGACCGCCGCTCAGGCTGACCCCACCGATCACGGCGGCGGCGAACACGGTGAAGATGGCGCCGTTGCCCTGGGCGGCGGCCACCGACGCGAGCCGGCCGGACAGCAGCAGCCCGCCGACCGCGGCCAGCAGGCTCGCCGCGACCAGCGCGCCGATCAGGACGCGGTCGGTGCGGATGCCGGCGGCCTTGGCGGCGTCGACGTTACCGCCGACGGCGTAGAGCGAGCGGCCGGCGCTGGTGAAGCCGAGCACGACGATGCCGGTGGCGAACAGCGCGAGGCAGATCCAGATGGACGCCGGCACGCCGAACCAGGTGGTGCTGCCGAGGTACATCATGGACTCCGGCAGGTGGAAGAACGTCTGGCCGCCGCTGATCCCGGTGAGCAGCCCGCGCAGCACGATCAGCATGCCGAGCGTGACGATGAACCCGTTGAGTCCGAACCGGACGATCAGCACGGCGTTGATCGCGCCGATCGCGACGCCGACCGCCAGCGTCACCGGAACGGCCCAGCCACCGGGCAGCAGGCCGAGCCCCTGTCCGCCGGTGACGGTGAGATAGGCGGCGATGCCGGGCGCGAGGCCGAAGGTGGACTCCAGTGAGAGGTCCATCTTGCCCGCCACCAGCACGATGGTCTGGCCGAGCACGAGCAGCGCGATCTCGGACATCGTCTGCAGGACGTTGATCAGGTTGTCGTAGTGCAGGAACACCGGGTTGACGAGCTGACCGATCACGCAGATCGCCACGATGGCGGGGATGAGCGCGAGGTCGCGGAGCTTCGCGAGCGCGATCGTGCCGCCGGCCGGCCGGGTCGAACGCGGCGGGGCCACCGGCGGGCGCGCCAGCTCGGTGGTCTCAGACATCCACTACTCCTTCCATGGCGGCCACGAGGTCGTTGTCGGCCCAGCCGCGGGCGAACCGGGCGACGATCCGGCCCTGGAACAGGACCAGCACGCGGTCGCAGGCGCGCAGGTCGTCGAGCTCGTCGGAAGCGATCACCACGCCGGTGCCCCGGCCGGCGACGTCGGCGATCTTGCCGAGGAGGAACTCCTTGGACCGCACGTCGATGCCGGCGGTCGGCGTGATCAGCACCAGCAGCCGTGGGTCGCTGGCCAGGGCCCGCGCCATGACGACCTTCTGCTGGTTCCCGCCGGACAGGCCGGCGACCGGCAGGCCCGGGCCGGGTGCCTTGATCGCCAGGTTGTCGATCATCGTGCGGGTGATGCCGTCGCGCCGGGCACGCTTGAGGAAGCCGGCCGGGCCGAGCCGGCGCGGGATGGTCAGCGTGGCGTTGTCCGCCACCGACATGCCGCCGACCAGGCCCTGGCGGTGCCGGTCCTGCGGGACGAAGCCGACCCCGGCGGCCAGCGCGGCGGGCACGTCGCCGGGCCGCAGCGGC
Source organism: Actinophytocola sp. (assembly GCF_036002505.1). Lineage (GTDB taxonomy): Bacteria > Actinomycetota > Actinomycetes > Mycobacteriales > Pseudonocardiaceae > DASYTH01. The sequence goes on from NZ_DASYTH010000095.1 coordinate 20,747, forward strand.
CGGCCGGCGACCGAGACCGTGCCGGTGTCCGGACGGCGCAGGCCGACGAGGGTCTCGGCCAGCTCGGCCTTGCCGCTGCCGCCCGCGCCCGCGAGACCCACGATCTCCCCGGCGCCGACCTCGAGATCGACACCGGCGTAGCGGTCCACAGCGGACAGTCCGGTGACGGTGAGCACCGGCTCGCCGGTGGCGGCGCCGGCATGGCTCATGGCCTCGCCGGGGCGGGCCTCACCGGTCATCGCGGTGACGAGGTCCGCGCGGGACAGACCGGCCACCGGCGCGGTCAGGACGTGCCGCGCGTCCCGGTACACCGTGACGGTGTCGCAGATCTCGTAGATCTCCGGCAGGTGATGGCTGATGTACAGGAACGTCACCCCCTGCTCCCGCAGGCCGCGCATCCGGTCGAACAGCCGGTTGATGGCCGCCGCGTCGAGCTGCGCGGTCGGTTCGTCGAGGATGATGAACCGGGCGCCGAACGACAGTGCCCGCGCGATCTCCACGAACTGCCGGTCCTCGACGCCCAGCTCCCGGGCCGGCAGCCGGGGATCCACGTCGACGGACCAGCCGGCCAGCAGCCGCGCGGCCTCCCGGCGCAGCTTCGGCCAGCTGATCAGCCCCGCTGAGCGCTGGTACCGGTTGAGGAACAGGTTCTCCGCCACGGTCAGCTCACCGATCACCGTGGAGCGCTGGTACACGCAGGCGACCCGGCGCCGCCAACCGTCCCGATCGGACAGTCGCGGCGCCGGCGCACCGCCGAAGAGCACGGTTCCCCGGTCCGGCGCCTGCAGCCCGGTGAGAATCGAGACGAGCGTGGACTTGCCGGCGCCGTTGCGGCCCACCAGGGCGTGCGCCTCGCCGGGCCGGACGCTGATGCCGGCGTCGTCGAGCGCGACGGTGGAGCCGAACCGCTTGCCGACCCCGACCGCCTCGACCACCGGCTGGCCCGTCATCCTGCGCACCTCGTCAGCCGCGGCGGAGGTTGTTGCCCCACAACGACTTGTCGTCGTACTTCACGCTCGCCACGTCGCCGAAGGTGGCGCCGTCGCGGGTGACCAGCGGGGCGGAGAGCTGGTCCTCGAGCACGCCGGGCCGCACCGCGACGATCGTGCTGTCGTGGTCGGTCTTCCCCGGCGAGTACTTCTTGCCGCCGAGGGCGTCCTTCAGGTACTGCAGCGCCCACTTGGCGTACAGATCGGCGGGCTGGGAGACGGTGGCGTCGATGTTGCCCTCGGAGATGTTCTTCAGCTCCTCGGGAATTCCGTCGTTGGACACGACGAACACGTGCTTCGGGTCACCCGGCGGGACCAGCAGGCCGCGCTGGCGCAGCAGCTGCAGCGTGCCGGCCAGCGCGAAGCTGGACTCCATGTAGACGCCCCGGATGTCCGGGTTCGCGGTCAGGTCGGTCTGCAGCTTCTGAGAGGCGGTCGCGGCGTCCCAGTTGGCGGCCTCGCCGAAGACCCTGATGCTCGGGAAGTTGGCCTTCATGCACTCGTTGAACGCCTCGGTGCGGTCCCGGCCGTTGATGGAGGCGAGGTCACCCTGCAGCATGACCACCTTGCCGGCGCCGTTCAGCTTGGTGCCGAGGAACTTGCACGCCTTCTCGCCGTAGGCCCGGTTGTCCGCGCGCACCACCATGTACACGTCGCCCGAGTCCGGGCGGGTGTCCACGCTGACCACCGGGATCTTCTTGCCGGCCAGCTGTTCCAGCGCCGGCGCGATGGCCGCGGTGTCCTGCGGCGCCATCACCACGCCCTTGACGCCCTGGCTGATCAGCGTCTGCACGTTCGAGGTCAGGGTGGCCACGTCGTTCTGGGAGTTGGTGGTCTTCAGGTCCAGGCCCAGCTCACCGCCGTAGCGCGGCACGTAGCTGATGTAGGAGTTCCAGAAGTCCGTGTCCGACCGGGGATAGTCGACCCCCACGAGGTTTCCGCCGGACCCGCTCGTGGTGCTGCTGCAGGCGGCCAGCGCTGCCGACAGCGCGAGCAGGCCCGCGCTGATCCTGCCCACTCTCATCCCGCCACACTCCTTTGTGTTCCAGCGTTTTTCTCAGGTGCTCAGCCGGCCGCCGCCACGGTCCACTCGAGACCGTCCGGGAAGGCGAACCGGGCCACCGACTCCGGGCGCATGCGGGCGCCCAGTCCCGGCTCGGTGGGGGCCAGGTAGTGCCCGGCCCGGATCCGGACCGGGTCGACGAAGTGCTCGTGCAGGTGGTCGATGTACTCGATCACCCGGTCCTCGGTGGTGCCGCTGACCGCGACGTAGTCGAACATCGCCAGGTGCTGCACCATCTCGCACAGCCCGACGCCACCGGCGTGCGGGCACACCGGCACGCCGAACTTGGCCGCCAGCAACAGGATCGCCACGTTCTCGGTGACCCCGGCGACCCGGCTCGCGTCGAGCTGGAGCACGTCGACGGCGCCGGCCTGCAGCAACTGCTTGAACATCACCAGGTTGTGGACGTGCTCGCCGGTCGCGACCCTGATCGGCGCGACCGCCCTGCGGATCGCGGCGTGCCCGAGCACGTCGTCCGGTGAGGTCGGTTCCTCGATCCAGTACGGGTCGTACGGCGCGAGCCGGCGCAGCCACTCGATGGCCTGCTCGACGCCCCAGGCCTGGTTGGCGTCCACCGCGATCCGCACGTCCGGTCCGAGCGCCGCCCGGGCAAGCCGCAGCCGGCGCTCGTCGGCGGCCGGGTCCACGCCGACCTTGAGCTTGATCTGCCCGAAGCCGTCGGCGACCGCCTCCTTCGCCAGGCGCACCAACTTGTCGTCGGTGTAGCCGAGCCAGCCGGGGGTCGTGGTGTAGGCCGGGTAGCCGTCCTCGAGGAGCTTCGCCCGCCGCTGCGCGCGGCCGGGCTCGGCGGCCCGCAGGATGGCCAGCGCCTGGCCGGGGGTGAGCGCGTCGGCGATGTACCGGAAGTCCACAAGGGACACCAACTCCTCCGGTGAGAGGTCGGCGAGCAGCTGCCACACCGGCTTGCCCGCCCGGCGGGCCCGCAGGTCCCACACGGCGTTGACCACGGCCGCGGCCGCCATGTGGATCACGCCCTTCTCCGGGCCCAGCCACCGCAGCTGGCTGTCCCGGGTGAGCCGGGCGGAGAAGGCGCCGAGGTCGGCGAGCACCTCCGCGACCGGCAGGCCGACCACCAGCGGCGCGAGCGAGCGCACCGCCGCGACCGTGATCTCGTTGCCCCGCCCCACGGTGAACGCCAGGCCGAAGCCTTCCTGCCCGCTGCTCGTGCGCACGGTGACGTAGGTGGCCGAGTAGTCCGGCTCCGGGTTCAGCGCGTCCGACCCGTCCAGCTCCCGGGAGGTCGGGAAGCGCACGTCGACCGCGTCCACGGCGGCGATCAGCTCTGTCACGGGTTGGCCCACCTCAGCTCACCAGGACCCACAAACAACATATGTATGTATAGAGGACATGTGTGGAATCGTCCAGATCAAGGCACTTGAGTGCCGCTGTGGCCACGACTTCAGACCAAACATATGATCACATGGCCGAAATCGATTTCAGACATCATATGTCTGGTAGGGTAGGCGAGTGTCGCTCACCGACGAGGCGATCGCCCGCATCCGGGCGCTGATCCAGTCCGGGACGCTGCCCCCCGGCGCGAAACTCCCGCCCGAGCAGCAACTCGCCGCCGAGCTGGGCATCTCCCGCAGCCCGATGCGCGAGGCGGTGAAGGCCCTGGCCGTTGCCCGGGTCCTCGACGTGCGCCGCGGCGACGGCACCTACGTCACCAGCCTCGCCCCCGCCGTGCTGCTCGAAGGTCTCGGCCTGGCCGTGGAACTCATGCACGGCAACACCTTGCTCGAGCTCACCGAGGTGCGCCGGCTGTTCGAGCCGGTCGCCACCGGGCTCGCCGCCACCCGGGTCACCCCCGACCAGCTGGCCGAGATCAAGGGCCACCTCGACGCCATGCGCGCCGTGCGCGAGGACGTCGAGCTGCTCAACAAACACGACGCCGCGTTCCACCACGCGGTCGTCGCGGCCACCGGCAACGAGGCGCTCACCACGCTCATCGACGGCATCTCCAGTGGCACACTGCGCGCCCGCGTGTGGCGCGGGATGGTCGAGGCCAACGCCGCCGACCAGACCCTCGCCGAACACGCGGCGATCTACGCCGCCCTGGGCGAGGGTGACGCCAACCTCGCCCAGGCCGCGGCCCTCGTGCACATCAGCACGACCGAGCGGTGGCTGCGCCGGGTGCACGGCGCGGGCCAGACCACCGACACTCCTGACGAGGACGCGATGCATTCATCGCCTTGATCGCCGGTGTGTCAAGCTCACCGGTGTGCGTGCGCTGGAACCGCGGCCGGCCCGGCAGGACAGCCTGCGCGAACGCAACCTCGCGCTCGTGCTGAAGCAGATCGCCGACGCGCCGGAGCCGGTGTCCCGGGCCGAGGTGGCCGCGACGACCGGGTTGACCAAGGCGACGGTGTCCGCGCTGGTCGACACGCTGGTCAGTAGCGGCCTGGTCGGCGAGCTGGAGCCCCGGCTGGCCAAGCCGACCGGGCGGCCGGCGACCGGCCTGGTGATCGACGGCACCCGGATCGGCGGCCTCGGCGTCGAGCTCAACGCCGGTTACCTGGCCGCCTGCGTCGTGGATCTCGCCGGTGCGGTCCGGCACCGGGAGGTGGTCCGGGACGACCAGCGCGGCCAGGACCCCGAGCGCACCTCCGCGGTGCTGGCCGCCCTGGCAGCCCACGCCATCGCGGTCGTCGCGGCGGACGGGCTGGTCACCGCCGGCGTCGCGGTGGCCGTGCCCGGGCTGGTCGACTGGCCGGCCGGGGTGCTGCGGTTCGCCCCCGACCTCGGCTGGCGCGACGTCGACATCCTCGGCCTGCTGTCCCGCACGGCCGAACTGTCCCGCGTTCCGGTCACGGTCGACAGCGAGGCCAACTTCGCCGCGCTGGGCGAATTGCACAGCGTTGCGGCGGCGCCGGGCGACTTCCTGTACGTCCGCGGGGGGACCGAGGTCCGGGCCGGGATCGTCGTCGGCCGGGAGCTGTTCCACGGCATGCGCGGCTGGAGCGGCGAGATCGGGCACGTGACCGTCGACCCGGACGGCCCCGCCTGCCGGTGCGGCGCCTGGGGGTGCCTGGAGCGCTTCGCCGGGCTGGAGGCCATCGTGCGCGCCAGCGGCCTCCCGGTCGCCGCGACGGACCCGGCCGTAGTCGACCGGATCGCCGAGGCCGCCTCGGCCGGCGACGCCCGGACGGATCAGGCGCTGCGCACGGCCGGCCGGGCGCTCGGCATCGCCGGTGCCGGCGCGATCAACCTCCTGGACCTCCCGGAGATCGTGCTGGGCGGAAGCTACGCACCGCTGGCCGCCTGGACCGCACCGGAGCTGCAGCGCGAGGTCGACCGCCGGGTCCTGTCCGCGGCCTGGTCGCCAGTGACCGTCCGACCCGGAACAGCCGGAACCGACGCCGCGGTTCTGGGCGCGGCCGGCTCCGTCACGCGCGCGATCATGCGCGATCCCGCCGACTGGTTGCGGCGGGAAGTGCGATGAAGGGGGCCTTCAGGGCGTTGAACGTCCCGAAGGTCACCTTCATGGCACTCCACTTATCCACAACCCGCGCACCTACCCTGTTGCCCCCTCCCCCCGCTGCCGACGATGAGTACATGCGACGAGGAACCTGGGCGGCAGATCCACATGTGCTCCAGCAGCACAGCCGGCACGGCGCTATCACCGTGGCCGTACTGGACGAGCTCGGGGTGCCGCCGCGGACCGCGTACCGCCGGTGCGTTCCGAATGGACCGTGGCAGCGGCCACTGCCGGGCATCGTCCTTCTCGGCAACTCGCCACCGACGCGTCGCCAGCTCGTGGAGGCCGCCCTGCTGTATGCCGGGCCGGAGGCGGTCGTCACCGGCCTCGAGGGGTGTCGGCAGTACGGCTTGCGAGCCGTACCGGAGCAGCCGACCGTGCACCTGCTCGTTCCGCATGACCGCCAGGTGAAGAGCAGCGACTACGTGATCGTGGAGCGGACGACCAGGCCTCCGGAGCCGGTGATCCGCGACGGCCTCCCCCTGGCTCCGCCGGCTCGGTCGGTGCTCGACGCATGCCGGCGGCTCCGCGCCTTCGATCCGGTTCGAGCGCTGATGGCCGAGGCGGTGCAACGCGGCCGGGTTGCACCCGGGATCCTCGCCCATGAGCTCGAGATGGGCAGTCGGCGTGGTACCTCCGTGCCGCGAGAGGTACTGAAGGACCTGCTGTCCGGTGCGCGGTCCGTGGCGGAGATCGACGGGAAGCAGATGTGGGGGCGGACGGGTTTGCCTGCGCCGGCGTGGAACGTGGATTTGTTCGACAGGAACGGGAGGTTCATCGCCCGGCCCGACGGCTGGTGCGATGAGGTCGCGCTGGCTTGGGAGATCGACTCGTACGAATACCACTTCGGACGCGGCGACTACGCCCGCACCTTGGCGCGGAACGCACGGTACGCCGCAGCTGGTGTCGTGCTGGTTCAGACCATTCCGACACGATTGCGGACCGAGCCGGATGTTGTTGCGGCTGAGTTGGTGGCGGCGTACCGGGCTGCGGTGGGGCGGCCGCGGCCGGATGTGGTGGTGAAGGTGCCATGAAGGGGACCTTCAGGGCGTTGAATGCCCTGAAGGCCCCCTTCATCGCACTTACTCCCCCGACGAGAACGCCGCGTCGAACGCAGCCGCCGGTGGCTCGAAGTTGAGCTTGCGGATGAACTCCAGGGCCTCCGGGCCTCCGGTGAGGCGGTCCATGCCGGCGTCCTCCCCATTCGATGGAGATCGGGCCGTCGTAGCCGATGGCGTTGAGCATGCGGAAGATGTCCTCCCACGGCACGTGGCCGTGGCCGGTGGAGACGAAGTCCCAGCCGCGGCGCGGGTCGGCCCAGGGCAGGTGGGAGCCGAGGCGGCCGTTGCGGCCGTTGAGTTGTTTGCGGGACTCCTTGCAGTCGACGTGGTAGATGCGGTCCTTGAAGTCCCAGAGGAACGCGACCGGGTCGAGGTCCTGCCAGATGAAATGGGAGGGGTCGAAGTTGAGGCCGAACGCCGGGCGGTGGCCGATGGCCTCGAGGGTGCGCACGGTGGTCCAGTAGTCGTAGGCGATCTCGCTGGGGTGGACCTCGTGCGCGAACCGCACGCCGGCCTCGTCGAACACGTCCAGGATCGGGTTCCAGCGTTCGGCGAAGTCGGCGTAGCCGCGCTCGATCATCGCCGGCGGCACCGGCGGGAACATCGCGACGGTGTGCCAGATCGAGGAGCCGGTGAAGCCGACCACCGTGGACACACCGAGCTTGGCGGCGGCCCGGGCGGTGTTCTTCATCTCCTCGGCCGCACGCTGCCGCACGCCCTCGGGCTCGCCGTCGCCCCAGATCCGGGCCGGCAGGATGCCCTTGTGTCGCTCGTCGATCGGGTGGTCGCACACCGCCTGGCCGACCAGATGGTTGGAGATGGTCCACACCTGGAGGTTGTACTTCGCCAGAGTGTCCAGAGTGGACTTGACGTAGGAGTCGTCGGACACCGCTTTGTCCACCTCGAAGTGGTCGCCCCAGCAGGCGATCTCCAGGCCCTCGTAGCCCCACTCGCTGGCCAGCCGGCAGATCTCCTCGAACGGCAGGTCGGCCCACTGCCCGGTGAACAGGGTGAGCGGTCGCGCCATCGGTTCCTCCTCCTAGAGCGTGGTTTTCTGGGTCAGGCCGGCAAGGGACAGCATGAGCGCCTTCACGTCGATGGCGGCCACGCGGTCGCGACCGGCCCGCGGGTCGGAGCAGAGCAGCACCGGGGAGTCCGCGTGGGCATCGGGCAGCCGGCCGTGGCTGCCCCGCACGCACGACGGGTCGAGCGGCACCACGCGCATGGTGTAGCGCAGGCCGAGCTTCTTGCGCACCAGCGCGGCGGCCGCGCGCAGCCTCACCGCGCGGTCGGCCGGGTCGAGGAACAGCTCGGCCGGGTCGTAGCCGGGTTTGCGGTGGATCTCCACGGTGCGCGCGAAGTCCGGGGCTCGGTCGTCGGAAAGCCAGTAGTAGTAAGTGAACCAGGCGTCGGGTTCGGCGATGGCGACCAGCTCGCCGGCCCGCTCGTGGTCCACGCCGAGGGCGGCCTGACCGTCCCGGTCCAGCACGGTGTCCACTCCGGACAGTTCGGCGACGACGGCGCGAACCCGGGGCAGGTCGCCGGGATCCTGGACGTAGACGTGGGCGATCTGGTGGTCGGCCACCGCGAACGCCCGGGAGGTCCACGGGTCCAGGTACTCCATGCCGGCCTGGGTGTGGACGCTCAGCAGGCCCTCGCGGCGCAGCGCCCGGTTCACGTCGACCGGGCGGCGCGCGGGTGTGATGCCGTACTCCGACAGCGCCAGCACGGTCATGCCTCGCGCCCGCGCGTCGGCCAGCAGCGGGGCGAGCGCGGCGTCCATTTGGCGCGCGGCGGCTGTCGCGTGTGGACTGTCCGGGCCGTGGCGCTGGAGGTCGTAGTCCAGGTGCGGCAGGTAGACCAGGGTCAGGTCGGGCTCGTGTGCGGCCAGGATGTGCCGCGCCGCCGCGATGATCCATTCGGAGGAGGCGAGCCCGGCCGTCGGGCCCCAGTACTGGAACAGCGGGAAGTCGCCGAACCGGCCCGTCAGCTCGTCGTGCAGGGACGGTGGCCAGGTGTAGCAATCCGGGGACTTCCGGCCGTCGGCGTGGTAGACCGGGCGCGGTGTGACGGTCAGGTCGGTGGCCGCGCCCATCGCGTACCACCAGCACACGTTGGCGACCCGGAAGCCCGGCCGCGCCCGGCGGGCCGCCGCCCACAGCTTCTCGCCGTGCACCAGGGCGTTGTGCTGCCGCCACAGGAAGACCTCGCCGAGGTCGCGGAAGTACCAGCCGTTGCCGACGATCCCGTGCTCGCGCGGCAGCAGCCCGGTCAGGAATGTCGACTGTACCGAGCAGGTCACCGCGGGGAACACGGTGTCCAGCCGCGCCTGGAACCCGTCGCGGGCAACACCCCGCAGGTTCGGCATGTGCGGCAGCAGCCGCGGGGTCAGCCCGACCACGTCGAGCACGAGGAGGCTCACAGTTCCGCCTCTCCGGAATTTACTTCTGTGGTGGCGATGCGTTGACATCGTTCGGTTGGCAGGGTTTCCGTGGCTGGGTTGCGTCTCGTTCCCCTTGGGTGCGGTTGGCAGGCACGCGGCTGATGCCGCCGCCGAGTCTCGTTGCGGCTCATGCGCTCACGTCCTTCAAGCCGAGGACGGTCAGCTCGCGGCGGGTCCAGTCCAGCTCGGCGGCGAGGCCCTCGACCAGACCGGCGTCGTCGCGCGGCGCGTTCGGCAGCACGTGCCAGGTGTAGGTCTCCACCTCGACGTGCCGGGTCAGGGCGGTCGGGCCACCGAGCAGGCCGGCCAGGGTGTCCCGCAACACCGGTCGGGTGCTGGCAAGCGGGGCCGCCGGCTCGGCGTGCAGCGGGATGTGGAAGTGCACCCGCCAGGCCGAGTCGCCGGGCAGCCCGCCGGCGAGCGCCAGGTCGAGGTCGTCGGTGCCGTTACCGGTCGCGGACCGGGTCTGGTGCAGGAACCGGGGCTCCACGAAGGACCGCAGCGCGGACCGGGTGTCCGGGTCGTCCGGGTGGTCGGCCTGCAGCGCGGCCGATGCCTGCGCCTTCACCACGGGCAGGCCGGCCGCGGCCAGCCGGCCGAGCGCCGCGGCGGGGTCCTCGAAGGCGACCGCGAGGTGGCAGGTGTCCAGGCACACGCCCAGCCACTCACCGTCTACATCGGACAGTTGGGTGGCGGCCTGGGCGGTGGTCTCCACGACGCAGCCCGGCTCGGGCTCGAACCCGACCCGCACCGGCCGGCCGGTCTCGGCGGCGAGCTTGGCCAGCCCCTCGGCGAGCCGGTCGAGGTTCGCGGCCGCGGCGGCCCGCCGCTGGGACAGCCACGGCGTGCGCCACGCCAGCGGAAGCGTGGACACGCTGCCGGCGCCGGCATCCTCCGGCAGCAGCCGGCCGAGCAGCCGCGCCAAGTCGAGCGTGTAGTGCAGGCGTTCGGGTTGCGACCAGTCCGGCGCGTAGACCTTGTGTTTGACCACCGGGTCCTGGAAGCCACGGTACGGAAAGCCGTTGAGCGTCACGACTTCCAGACCGCGGGCGGCCAGCTCGGCGCGCAGCCGGGCGACGGCGCGGTCGTCGTCGATCAGCTCGGTGGCCACTCCGCGGGCCAGCCACAGGCCGAGCCCGAGCGTGCTGGTGCCGAGCCGCTCACGGACCGGTTCGGCGTAGCGGGCGAGCTGAGTGACGAGCCCGCCGAGGTCCTCGGCCGCGTGCACGTTGGTGCAGTAGGAGAGGTGGACCAGGCCGCCGTCCGGATGCCGGAACCGCATCGGGGTCAGGGCTCCTTCCGGGCGCCGCGCAGCACCGAGTTGCCCTCGAACGTCGCGCCCGGCTCGGAGTCCAGATCGGACAGTTCGAGCCGCCCGCTCTGGCCGTAGAACTCGACCGGGTTCCGCCAGAGCACGGCGTCCACATCGGACTCTTCGAACCCGGCGGCGAGCATCGCGCGCCCGGTCTTCACGGTCTTCAGGGGATCGCTGTTGCCCCAGTCGGCCGCCGAGTTGACCAGCTTCCGCTCCGTGCCGTACGCCCGCAGGACGGCCACCATCCGGTCCTCGTCCATCTTCGTGTCCGGGTAGATGGAGAACCCCATCCAGCACCCGGATTCGGCCACCATGCCGACGGTCACCTCGTTGAGGTGGTCGATCAGCACGCGCCCCGGCGGGATGCCGGACTCGCGGACGACGTCGAGCGAGCGCCGGGTGCCGGCGGCCTTGTCCCGGTGCGGGGTGTGCACCAGCACCGGCAGGTCGTGCTCGATGGCCAGCTGGAGCTGGGCGGCGAACGCGGTGTCCTCCTCCGGGGTCATCGAGTCGTAGCCGACCTCGCCGACCGCGACCACCCCGTCCCGCTCCAGGTAGCGCGGCAGCACCTCGAGCACCGGCACGCACCGCGGATCGTTGGCCTCCTTGGGGTTCAGCGCGAGCGTGCAGTGGTGGCGGATGCCGAACCGGGCCGCCCGGAAGGGTTCCCAACCGATCAGACCGTCGAAGTAGTCGGTGAAGCTGCCGATGTTGGTGCGCGGCTGGCCCAACCAGAACGCCGGCTCGACCAGCGCCCGCACCCCGGCGTCATACATCGCCCGGTAGTCGTCGGTGGTCCGGGACGTCATGTGGATGTGCGGGTCGAAGACGCGCATCACAGCTCCCTCAGGTCCGGCACGAGGTGGTACACGTCGGCCGGAACATCGCGGCCGGCGGCGGCCCGCTCCTCGGCGAACGAGCGCAGCATCCGGACCAGCTCGGCGTCGAGACGCCGGTCCAGACCGTCTATTTCGGACAATGGGATGCCGGTGAACACGCACTTGAGCACCCCGTGCCGCCAGGCCGGCGGGTCCAGGTGGGTGGCGGCGTACGGCCCGAGGGCGGCCGAGATGAGGCGGGTGTCGTTGGTGCGCAAGGCATCCCGGACCAGAGGGAGGCCGGCGTCGCCGATCGGGAGCAGGGCCAGCCCACGCAGCACGGCCCGCTTCTCCGCCGGGCCGCCGTACCGGTACAGGTCGGCGGCCTCGGCGGAGAGCGGCTCCCCCGTCAGTGGCAACGCGGCGAGCAGCAGCACCCGGACCGCGTCGTCGACGGTCCAGCCCGGCGGTTCGGGCAGCGGGTCCCGGCCGCAGGCACGCCCGGCGGCCGGGAACAGGGTGCGGATCGCGGCCGGGTCGGTCTCGACCCGGGCCAGGGCCCCGGCCAGCCACCGCTCGGCGGCGCCGGAAAGCTGACCACGCAAGGATTCCGGGGTCATAAGACCGCCTCCGCGCCCACGGCGGCGCGCAGGAAGGCGAGCGAGCGGCGGGCGACCTCGGGGGCGGCGTGGCTGTGCCGGGGCAGCTCGACCGCGACCAGCCCGCGGTAGCCGACCTCGCGCAACGCCGCGAGCACCGGCGGGAAGTCGATCTCCCCGGTGCCGAGCTCCAGGTGCTCGTGCACACTGCGGCGCATGTCGTCGATCTGCACGTTGACCAGGTGCGGCCCGGCCCTCCGGACACAGTCCGGCACCGAGGCGTGCTCGTTGCAGCGGCAGTGCCCGATGTCCAGGGTGAGGCCGAACAGCTCCGGGGCGCCGAGCCGCTGCCGCAGGCGCTGGTAGCCGTCCAGGTCGGCGACCAGCATCCCGGGCTCCGGCTCGAAGCCCAGCGGCATGCCCGCCGCATCGGCGGTCTCGATCACCTCCGCGCAGCCGGCGACGAGGTTGTCCCAGGCTCGCGCCTCGGGCACGTCGTCCGGCCGGGTGCCGCTCCAGAACGACACCGCCTCGGCACCGAGGTCGGCGGCCACGTGCACGGCGAGCCGGAGCAGGTTCACCCGCCGGTCCCGACCGGAGCCGAGCAGTGTCGGCCAGTGCTTCCGCCACGGGTCGAGCAGGTACCGTGCGCCGGTCTCCACGACCACGGCGAGCCGCCGCCGGTCGAGCTCCCGCGCCACGGCGTCCACTCGCCGGAGCAGGTCGGGCGCGTACGGATCGAGGTGGTCGTGGTCCAGGGTGAGCGCCACGCCCTCGTAGCCGAGGTCGGCCAGTACCGCGAGCGCGTCGGTCAGCCGGTGGTTGGCGAACCCGTTGGTGCCGTAGCCGAACCGCAATCCTCCACTGTGGACGCTGCTCATGTCGGGGACACCCGCCTCGCGAGTTTGCGGGCGAGCGGGAACGCCGCTGCCAGCAGCGCGGCCGAGCGCGGCGCCCCCGCACGTGCGGCCAGCGCAGCCTGCAGTGGTATCAGGCCGAGGATTCCGGCACCGACGGCCCGTTGCACCTGCGGGGGTGTGGGGTCGCGAGCTGCGGCGAGTTGCGCGGCTCCGACTGTGCCCGCGTAGCCGGCCAGCAGGGTGGTCGCGAATGCCTTGAAGGTGACCTTCGGGACGTTGGGTGTCCTGAAGGCCGCCTTCAGGGCACTCGGCCCCGCCCAGGGGACCGCGGCCAAGGTCACGGCACCGGTGACCCCGAGCAGTGCCGCCGGCAACCGGCGGTCGGCGCCGGACACCTCCGCCCGGGACAGCGTCGTGACCGCCAGCGTGTGCGCTCCGACGGCGAGCGCGGCCGGCCCGGCCGACCGCAGCCCACCCGGTCCCGCACCGAGCAGGACGTCCAGCGTTCGCGCCGCCGCCATCGCCGCGGGCCCCATGGTTGTGGCCTTCACGATCAGGTCGTAGGCCCACACCGTGCCGGCCAGCGGCACCGCGACGGCCAATGCCCGCCACCTGCCGGCCGATGCGGCGAGCCCGAGCCCGGCGGCGGTCAGTCCCGCCGCCAGACCGAGCGCCACCCCCGGCCGGACCCGACCCGACGGGATCGGGCGACCCGGCCGCTCCACGGCGTCCACCTCACGGTCGGCATAGTCGTTGAGCGCCATCCCCGCCCAGTACAGGCACACCGACGACGCGGCGAGGCCCGCCGTCCGGCGTCCGAACGGCCAGCCGGCCGCCGCCGCCCCGGCCAGGCTGTCGCCGGGCACGGTCAGCGCGGCCGGTGCCCGCACCAGCTCGACCAGGTCCCGAACGTTCATGGCGCGGCCCACTCGCGAAGCGCGGCGTACTGCGCGGCCAGCCCGGGCGGCGAAGCTCCGATCGGGTCCTTGAAGAAGAACCCGAGCTCCGGCACCGGGCCTGGCCGCCCGGTCGACAGCGCGAGGGCCATGAACCGGGCCAGGTCCAGGATCAGGGGCGCGGCCAGCGCCGAGTCGCAGCCCTGCCAGGTGAGCTGCAAGGTCATCCGCGCGCCGAGGAAACCCTCGAACAGCACGTGGTCCCAGGCGGTCTTGTGCTCACCGAGCGAGGCCACGTAATCGATGTGCACCTCGCCGTCGACCGGGTAGCCGAGCGCGTCCGGAAGCACCCGCTGCTTGGACCGGTTCTTGCTGGCCGCGGTGTCCGGATCGGCGAGCGTGGCCCCGTCTCCCCCACCGAGCAGGTTCGTGCCGGACCAGGCCAGCACCCGCAGGGCGCGCTGGGCGAACATCGGCGCGAGCACCGAACGCAGCAACGTCTCCCCCGTCTTGCCGTCCCGGCCCGCGTACGGCACCCGCATCTCCCGCGCCAGTTCGTCGAGGGCCGGCAGCGCGGCCCCGGTCGACGGAGTGAAGTCGACATACCCGCAACCGGCCCGCAATGCCGCGTAGGCGTAGAGCGAACTGGCCGGCAGCACGGGATCCCCGTGCCGCAGCGCACTTTCCAGCGCCGCCAGCGACCCGTGGGCCGGGTGCGGCGCAACGGGCGGCTCGGTCGAGGCCACGTTGATCACCACGACCCGGGTGAGGCCGTGCCGGTCCGCGAAGTCCGCGAGGTCTGCCGCCAACCGGTCAACATCGGTGGACTGCCTTGCCCCACAACGAATCTCATCGTCCGCGGCGGCGAGGTCGGCGGCCACGAGGGCGGGCAGGTCCGGCGGGAGCACTCCGGCGTGTGCGAGTTGCTCGGCCCGCTTGGACAGTGGCGTCTGCACCACGTCGTGACCGCCGAAGACCAACTCGCTGAGCGCCGGCAGCCCGGCACCGGCAAAGTCGGGCAAGTCGGCAACGCACCCGACCGGCGCGGCCAGCCCGGCCCGAAGCGCGGCCGCACCGGCGACGGCCGTGGTCGCCACCGAGCCCCGGGCGCCGATCAGCCACACGCCGATCGCTTCGCTCATCCCGCTCTCCCTTCCCAGCTCGCCATCCCCCGGCCGTCGCGGGATCAGCCGGGTGGGGCGTCCCGCGGCCGCCGCGGGACGCCCCACCCGGCTATCTGGCGAACCGCTCGCCGTGTGCGGCCGGGCCGGACAGCACCGCGATCACCGCGTCGGTGTCGCGGGCCAGGACCTGGCGGACCTCGGCCATCGGCACCAGCGCCGGATCAGTGGCCAGGGTCCGGAACGTCCGCAGCTCCCGGACGGCCTTGGCGTCGTTGCCGTTCGCCTCGGCCTTGCGCGCCTTGGACAGCTGCGCCTGCAACGTGCTCGCGTTGGCCTGGGACAGCCATCCGGTCGCGCGGAACCGGTCGATCAGGTTGGCCATGTCCCGCATCGACGTGCTGACACCGAAGTTGACCGCCTGCACGGTGCTGTTGCCGGCCCGGTCCACCGCGGTCACCTGCAGGGTGTGCGTGCCGAGACCGAGCTCGAACAGCGCCTGCAGGGTGCCGGAGGTGTACGGGTTCCCGTCCAGGCTCCCGGTCAGCGTCCTGACCCCGGACATGGCGTCCGCGGCCTGCCAGCTGATCCGCAGATCCTGGCTGTCGCCGTAGATCTGCCCGTTCGCGATGCCGGAGACCAGGACCGTCGGCGCGGTGCCGTCGATCTTGATCGTGGCGGCCTTGTCGGTCTCCACGTTCCCGGCGTTGTCGACCGAGCGGTAGGTCACCGTGTGCGTGCCGTCGCCGGTGACGTTGACCGGCTCGGTGTACGGCGTCCACGGCCCACCGTCCACTGTGTACTCGGTGCGGTCCACCCCGGACGCGGCGTCCGCGACGGACAGGGTCACCGGTACCCCGTGGTCGTTCCACCCGTCGTCGTTGGGCGGGGCGAACTGCGCGGTGGTCAGCGGCGCGGTCGTGTCCACCCGGACCGTCAGCGTCCGGGTGTCCTCGACATTGCCGGCCTTGTCCACCGACCGGTAGGTCACGGTGTGCGTGCCGTCGCCGGTCACCGTGAACGGCGTGGTGTAAGGCACAAATGCCGAACCGTCCACTGTGTACTCGGTGCGGTCCACGCCGCTGCCGCCCGCCTCGTCGGCCGCCACCAGCGTGACCGTGACCGGGCCGGTGAACCAGCCGGCGGCACCCGGGTTCGCCGGGTCGGTCGACGCGGTGGTGACCGGCTTGGTGGTGTCCACCGGCTGGGCCCAGGAGGCGTGGAAGTAGTCGAACCTGACCGTCTTCGACACCGTCTGGTTGGTCCCGATGGTGAACAGCCCGACCTTGCCGCTCGCCACCGCGGCGTTGGTCACCGCCTGGCCGATGTCCGTCCAGGTCGTGCCGTCCGCGGAGTAGAGCCCGTGGTAGGTGTCGCCCTGCTTGGTCAGGCGCAGATACCAGACGCCCTGGGTGAGGTCGCTGGTGTTGGGCTGCGGGTTCTGCACGGCGTCGCCGACCTCGCCACGCAGCTCGATCCGCCGGGACACCGGCGATCCGGCCGGATTGCCGGCGAGGAAGTCGAACTTCACGTAGTTCGCGTCGTCGACGTAGACGATCAGCCCGCCCTGCTGGAACTGCTCGTCGAGCGCGCTGCCGTCGACCTTCGTCTCCACCGTCCAGTCCCCGGCCGGCGGGGTCTGCAGGGTGAAGTTCGTCGGCGTGCCGTTGGGCGTGCCGAAGATGTCACCGTTGCCGGTGTCGATCTCCAGGTTGCCGCCGGTGACCCGCTCGTGCGCGGGGTCCGGCCGGACGATCGTGGTCCACCGGCAACCGTCCACAGCAGACCCGTCGAACTCGTCGTTCGGCGACGGCGGCGTGGCGGTCGGGTCCGGCAGCAGGCTGAACCAGTCGAACGAGGCGTCGATCACCGGCCGGGTTCCGCCGCCGCCGGTCAACGACATCAGGCCGATCCGCGGGTTGGTGATCCCGGCGACCAGCTTGTCCGTCTGCGGCATCTGGGTCCAGGACGACCCGTCCGCCGAGTAGGACGCGAGCAGGTGCGTGCCGTCGCTGGCCAGGCGGACGTAGACGGTGTCCGGGTACGCCGATCCGAGGTTGGCCGTGTTGGAGTCCCCGACCTCGTTGGGCGAGCCGTTCTCCTCCCGGATGAACTGGAAGACCCGGGCGTTGGCGTCGGCGGTGCCGCGCGCCTCGAACACCATCTTGGCGTAGTTGTCGTCGTCGCCGTAGAGCACCAGACCGGCCTGCTCGTAGGCGTCCCGCGCGGTCAGCGACAGCTTCGCCGTGGCCTGCCAGGGGCCGCTGGGCGCGGGCTGGACGACCAGGTTCGGCACCGGGTGGGAGTTGTCGGTGCCGTAGATGTCGGCGTTGGCGGTCGGGATGTGCAGGCCGCCGCCCGAAACGGACAGGTCCTGGTTCTCCCGGATGACCGTCCACCGGTTGCGGTCCAGCGACGTGCCGAGGAAGTCGTCGGACTTCCCGGACAGGCACGCCGTCGGCGGGCTTTCCACGACGACCGGCACCGTCTCGATCCGGGCCGCGCCCCGGCTGTCCGTCACGGTCACCGAGGCCTGGTATGAGCCGGGCACGGTGTAGGTGAACGAAGCGTCCGGTGTGGATGGTCGCGGCGCGCCGGCCACGCCGAAGTCCCACTGGTAGGTCAGCGGCGTGTCACCGTCGGGATCCGTTGCGGTGGCGTGGAAGTTGACCGCCAGCGGCGCCGTGCCGCGGTTCGGGGTGGCGGTCGCGGTCACGTCCGGCCGCTGGTTGTCGGTCGCCCCCCGGCCGAGGAAGTCGACCCAGTTGACGTTGAGCAGCCCGCCGTCGTTGGTGCTGCCGGCCGGTTTGCGGACCACGAAGTACAGCGGCCCACCGGTGGTCGGCGGACTCGCCAACGCAAGCGAGACGTCGGTGTAGGTCTGCCAGCCGCCGGTGTTGGGCACCGCCACGCTGCCGACGAGCGTGCCGTCCGGCGCGCCGGTGCGCACCTCGATGGTGCCGCCGGTCGAGGCCGACGCCACCCGGAACCGGATCGCGTCGATGCCGGTCAGGCTGGCCGGATCGAACGACCACCAGTCACCGTCCTCGATGGACCCGATGTCCTGGAACCCGCCCTGCGGGTCGGACGCGGTCTCCGGGGTCACGCCCGGGGATCCGGTGCCGGTGCCGTCCGGAACCCGGCCGGTGGCGCTGAAGAACTCGGCCTGCTTGTGCTTGGGCTGCAACACGACCTGAGCCCGGCCGGTCAGCGGCGCCGCGCCGCCGGCCCCGCCGTGGTCGGTGTAGCTGGCCTCGAGCACGCCGAACACGTTGTCGCCGTCCTCGTGCCCGGACGACAAGGTGGTCTGGACCAGCCCGGAGCAGCCGTGGTACTGGTCGAGCGGGTGCCCGTGGGTGTCGTGGCCGAGGATGGACTGCAGCGTCACCTGCGCGCAGTCGATCGTGCCGTCCTCCGGGTCGGTGACCGTGACGGCGTACCGCACCTGGTCGCCCCAGTCGAAGAACCCGCCGTTCGGCGGCGCGGTCAGGGTGACCGCCGGCACGGTGTTGCCGACCACGATCGGCACGCTGGCGCTGCCGGTCCGGCCGTCGGCGTCGGTCACCGTCAGGTTCGCGCTGACGTTTCCGTTGGCGGTGTAGGTGAACGTCGGGTTCGCCTCGGTGGAGTCGACCGTGCCGTTGCCGTCGAAGTCCCACGCGTAGGTGATCGGCGTGCCGTCCGGATCGCGCGAACCGTCACTGGAGAAGTGCACGGTCAGCGGGGCCGGGCCGCTGGTCCGGTCCGCGGCCGCCCGGGCGACCGGCGGCCGGTTGCCCTGCACGTAGTCGATCCGGTAGACGGCGGAGTCCGCGTTGTCCCCGCCGAACCCGGAGCCCCACTCGATCAGGTACAGCGCACCGTCCGGACCGAACTTCATGTCCATCGGCTTCTTGAAGCTGAACGTGCCGAGGATCTGGTTGATGTCGACCAGCCGGCTGCCGTCCTCGTTGAGCTGGAAGGAATACAGCTTGTCCTGGTTCCACTCGCCGAAGATCGCCTTGCCGTCCCAGTACGCCGGCCACTTGCGGTCGGAGACCAGGTTCGGGTCGTACCGGTAGGTCGGCCCGGCCATCGGCGCGCCGCCGCCACCGATCTCCGGGAATGCCGGATCGGCGGCGTAGTGGTAGTAGACCATCGCCGCAATGGCCGGCGGCAGATCGGTCAACCCGGTGTTGTTCGGCGAGTTGTTCACCGGGTGCGCGCAGTCGAACGGCGCCCCCGAGGTTCCCGTGGCAAAGTCAAAATCGACGTACGGCCGATTGTTGCCGACGCAGTACGGCCAGCCGTAGTTGCCCGGCTGGTTGAGGACGTCCCACTCGACAGTGTTCTCCGGGCCGCGGGTCGGGCTCGCGGTGCCGGCGTCCGGGCCGAAGTTGGCGACCAGCAGCTTGTGTGTCGCCGGGTCGATGCCGATCCGGAACGGGTTGCGGAAGCCCATGCCGTAGATCTCCGGCCGGGTCCGCGCGGTGCCGGGCGGGAAGAGGTTGCCGGCCGGGATCGTGTAGCTGCCGTCGGATTCGGGGTGGATGCGCAGCACCTTGCCGCGCAGGTCGTTCGTGTTGGCCGCGGACTTCTGCGCGTCCCAGGCGGAGCGGCCGGACCGC
This sequence comes from Actinophytocola sp., assembly GCF_036002505.1. Classification (GTDB taxonomy): domain Bacteria; phylum Actinomycetota; class Actinomycetes; order Mycobacteriales; family Pseudonocardiaceae; genus DASYTH01. The sequence continues at coordinate 40,018 of NZ_DASYTH010000095.1, forward strand.
TCGTCGATCGGGGTGTAGCCGTCGGAGGCGAACGGGTTGGTGTTGTCCCCGTTGGCCAGCCACAGGTCGCCGGTGCCCTGGTCGAACACCATGCCGCCGCCGTGGTGGCAGCACTCGTCCCGCTGCACCGGAATGTCCAGCACCACGTGCTCGCTGGACACGTCCAGGGTGTCGCCGTCGACGGTGAACCGGGACAACCGGTCGACGACCGTGGCCGAGGGTGAGTGGTACAGATAGACCCAGTGGGTCGTGTCGAAGTGCGGATCCAGTGCGATGCCGAGGAGTCCGCTCTCGTTGGCGGTGAAGACGTTCAGATGGCCGGCGGTCACGGTGCCGCCGCCGTTGGGTCGGATGACCTTCACGTCGCCGAGCCGGTCGATGTAGAACACCCGGCCGTCGTTGGCGATGTCGAGCATCATCGGGTTGGACGTGTTGTCGTCCAGGGTGACCTTGTCGAAGCTCGTGTCCAGCGAAGCGGCGCAGTCCGCTTGCACCACACCGGCCGCGGTCTGGATGCCGCCGAGCAGCAGGTGCAGAAAGTTCGGCTCGGTGAAGCTCTCCTTGGTGTGGCCGAGGCCGGTGTACCAGGAGCGGCCGCCGTCATAGTCCTGGCACCAGGTGTTCGGGTGGTCGAAGCCCATTGTGCCGCCGGAGTACGAGGTCTCGTCCATCGACGTCAGCACGTGCACGTGGCCGCGCGGGTCGGTCTGGAAGTCGTACCACTCGTCGGTCCGGGTCCACCGGGTCGGCAGGCCCTGCGTGGCGGGGTGCGCCGGGTCCTCGACCTTGACCGTCGCCTGCTGGATCGCCGGGTGCTCTTTGAAGTAGGCGCCGACCAGGCCGCCGTACCAGGCCCAGGTGTAGCCGCTGTCGGAGGCGGCGTGCACGCCCGCGAATCCGCCGCCGTGCTGGATGTAGCGCTGGAAGGCGTCCTTCTCGGCCTGCGTGCCGAGCGGATCCCCGGTGGTCGACAGGAAGATCACCACGTCGTACCGGGCCAGGTTGGCGTCGGTGAACTGGCCGTCGTCCTCGGTGGTGTCGACGGTGAAGTTGTGCTGCTGCCCCAGTTGCTGAATGGCGGCGATACCGTCCGGAATGGAGTCGTGCCGGAACCCGGTCGTCTTGGCGAAGACCAGCGCCCGGAACGGCGGATCGGTCACCGCCGCGGCCACCGGCACCGGGGCGGCGCCCACCGACAGGCCGGCGAGTGCCGTGGCCAGAATCGTCAAGAACCGTCTGCCTCTGCGGATCATCAGGTGCTCCCGTCTCGGCTCCAAGTGCTATGAAGGTGACCTTCGGGACGTTCGATGCCCTGAAGGTCACCTTCAGGGCATTCCGTCACTCGAACGACAGCGGCAGGTACTTGTCGACGTTGTCCTTGGTCACCACGGCGGAGAACAACGTCACCGACGCCGGCACCTCCTGCTCGGCGAGATCACCGAGCCCCTTGGTCTGGCCCAGCAGCCGGGCCAGGCGGATCGCCGACGCGGCCATCGTCGGCGGGTACAGCACGGTCGCCTTCAGCACCGTGTTGTCCGCCTTGATCTGGTCCATGGCGGTCTTCGACCCGGCGCCGCCGACCATCAGGAAGTTGCTCCGGCCGGCCTGGCGGATCGCCTGCATGGCGCCGATGCCCTGGTCGTCGTCGTGGTTCCAGAGCGCGTCGAACTGCGGGTAGGCCTGCAGCAGCTCGGCCATCCGGGCCTGGCCGGTCTGCACGTTGAACTCCGCGGCCGCCCGGCCGATCTTGCGGATGCCCTGGTAGTTCGCCAGCGCGTCGTCGAAGCCCTGGGTGCGCTGCCGGGTCAGCTCCAGGGTGTCGATGCCGGCCAGCTCCACCACCGTGCCCTTGCCGCCGAGCTTCTGGGCGATGTAGTTGCCGGCGTTGAGGCCCATCCGGTAGTTGTCGCCGCCGACCCAGGTCCGGTACGACTGCGCCGAGTCGAAGATCCGGTCCAGGTTGATCACCGGGATGCCGGCGTCCATCGCCTTGCGCCCGGCCGGGGTCATCTGCTTGCCGTCGGCCGGCAGGATCACCAGCACGTCGACCTTCTGGTTGATCAGCGAGTCGATCTGGCTGGCCTGGGTGGCCGCGTCGTTGCTGCCCTCGGTGATGACCAGGTTGACGTCGGAGTACTTCTTGGCTTCGTTGCGGGCGTTCAGGTTGATCGCGTTCAGCCAGCCGTGGTCGGCCTGCGGGCCGGCAAAACCGACCTTCACGTTCTTGCCGGGCTGCGCGTTGGCCGCGTTCTGCGCGTTGTTGTTCGGCGCCGCGCTCCCGCTGTTGTCGGCGTTGCTGGTGCACGCGGCGAGCGCGCCCACACCCAGCAGCGAAGCCCCCGCGAGGAAACCTCGGCGCGGCACACCGGATCCGGTCGTCATGACGATGTCCTTTCTGCCAGTTCCGCGCGCCGCTGGACGAGCACGGCGGCGACGATGATCAGTCCCTTGGCGATCTGCTGAGCCGCCGTGGAAAGGTTGTTGAGGGTGAACAGGTCGCTGATCGTGGTGAAGACCAGGACGCCGAGAACCGAGCCGAACAGCGTGCCGCGCCCGCCGGACAGCAGCGTGCCGCCGATGATCACCGCGGCGATCGCGTCCAGCTCGTAGAGGTTGCCGTTGGCCGACGCACCGCTGCTGGTCAAGATCACCAGCATCACGCTGGCGACGCCGCAGCACAGCCCGGACAGCACGTACAGCAGCAGGGTGTGCCGCCGCACGTCGATGCCGGCCAGGCGGGCCGCCTCCAGGTTGCCGCCGATGGCGAACGTGTGCCGGCCGAACGTGGTGCGGTTGAGCAGGATCCAGCCGACCACCGCCACCCCGGCGAAGATCAGCACCAGCGGCGGGATACCGAGGAGGTAGCTGTCCTTGTAGCCGAGGTCGACCAGCGCCTGGTTCTTCGCGTTCACGGTCTGGGTGTGGCCGCCGGAGATCTGGATGGCCAGCCCCCGCGCGCCGGCCAGCATCGCGATCGTGGCGATGAACGCGACCATCCGGCCGTAGGCGATCAGCAACCCGTTGATCAGACCGCAGCCGATCCCGACGGCCAGCGCGGTGAACACGATCCCGCCGATGCCGTAGCCCTGCGTGGCCTTCGTGGTGGCCCACACCGTGGCCAGCGCCACGATCGCCCCGACGGACAGGTCGATGCCGCCGCCGATGATCACGAACGTCATCCCCACGGTGACCACGCCGATGATCGAGGCCAGCGTGAGGATCAGGATCAGGTTGTCCAGCCGCAGGAACTGGTCCGGCTTCGTCACCGCCCCGACCACCACCAGCGCGGCCAGCACGCCGGTCAGCCCGAGGTTGCGCACCTCGCGGATCCGGGGAAGCCCAAAACGGCGGCCCGGCGCCAGGTGCTCCGCGGCCTGCGCCGCCGCGGCCTCCACCCTGGCCGTCTCGTCCACCGGCGGCGGCTGCTCGACCGCCGCGGATTCGGTTGACTGCTCGCTCATGCTGTGTCCTTTTGGCTCGCTCCGCTCGCGGGAGCGGGCCTTGACGCGGTGCCTTCCCTCCTGCGCTGCTCGCTCGCTCGTTCCTCACTCCCTGCGCTGCTCGTCAGTCCAGACACCGCCGGCCCGCTCACAGCTCCCCCTCGCAGGCTCGGTCGAGCCGCTCGCGGTCGCCCTGTGACATTGATTCGCTCGCAAGCTCGCTCATGCCGCTGCCTTCCCTTTCATGACCAGATCGAGAACGTCGTGCTCGTCGAGCTCGCCGGCGTCCGCGGTGGCCACCACCCGGCCCTCGCGCAGCACCACCACGCGGTCGGCGAGGCCGAGCACCTCGGGCACCTCGCTCGAGACCAGCAGGATCGCCACGCCCGAGCCGGCCAGCTCCCGGATCAGCGCGTACAGCTCGGCGCGGGCGCCCACGTCCACCCCGCGGGTCGGCTCGTCGAGCAGGAGCAGCTCGCACCGCTTCACCAGCCACCGGGCCAGCACGACCTTCTGCTGGTTGCCGCCGGACAGCGTCCGCACCCCGCGCCGGACGTCGTTGGGCCGCACCGAAAGCGCGCTCGCCTGCACCCGGGCGTCGGCCAGCTCGTGGCGCCGGTTGAGCCAACCCAGCCGGGCGTAGCGGGGCAGCGAGGCCAGCGACACGTTGCGCGCCACCGAGTCGTGCAGCAGCAGCGCCTGGCTCTTGCGCTCCTCCGGCGCGAGCCCGATGCCGGCCACGACCGCCGACGTCACCCGGCCCGGCCGCAGCACCCGCCCATGGATCCGCACCGTGCCGGCCGACGGCCGGCGCGCGCCGTACACCGTCTCGAGGACCTCCGAGCGGCCGGAGCCGACCAGACCGGCCAGCCCCACGATCTCCCCCGCCCGCACGGAGAACGACACGCCGGCGAACGCGCCCCGCAGCGCCAGCGCGTCCACCGTGAGCACGTCCGGCCGGTCGTCGTGCGTGCCGGCCGGCGGGCGCGGCGGGAACACGTGCTCCACGCCGCGGCCGGTCATCAGCGCGACGATCTCCTTCGTCGGCGTGGTCCGCGCGGGCAGGCCGACCGCGACCGTGCGGCCGTCCTTGAGCACGGTGATCCGGTCGCCGATCTCCCGGATCTCGTCCAACCGGTGCGAGATGTAGACCACCGCGACGCCGCGCGCGGTCAGCTCGCGGATCACCCGGAACAGGTTGGCCACCTCGTCGGCGGCCAGCACTGCGGACGGCTCGTCCATGATCAGCAGCCGGGCGTCCCGGGACAGCGCCCGGGCCATGCTCACCAGCTGCTTGCCCGCCGCGGACAGGCGGCCGACCTCACGGGTCACCCGGATCTCCGGATGGCCCAACTGGCGCAACAGGTTCCGGGCCGCTGCCCGCATCGCGCCGCGCCGCACGAACCCGGCCCGGGCGTGCTCGTGACCGAGAAAGATGTTGTCCGCCACGGAAAGGCCGTCCACCAGGTCGAGCTCCTGGTAGATCGTGGCGATCCCGAGCCGCATCGCCGCGGTCGGCGTGGCCGGCGAAACCTCCTCGCCGCGCCAGGAGATCGTGCCGGCGTCCGGGGTGTGCACGCCGGACAGCACCTTGATCAACGTCGACTTCCCGGCGCCGTTCTGGCCGAGCAGGCAGTGCACCTCGCCCGCGTCGACCTCGAGCTCCACCCCGTCCAGGGCCCGCACACCCGGGAACTCCTTCACGATCCCCGACATGGTCAGCAACCGCGCCGTCATGCCCTTACCTCTCGCTGCTGTCGATTACCGAGCTGGCGACGGGACGGCGACGACGGTGGGATCGTCGAGCACCGACTCGAACGCGACGTGTGCCCCACCGCGTGCCGCGGCGGTGAAGCCGAGCCGGGACAGCTCCACCCGGCACCCCCCGACGTCCGGCGCCATGACGCGGGCCCGCAGCTCGCGCATCACCGGACCCAGCAGATACGCCCCGAGGCTGGCGAAATAGCCGCCGAGCACCAGGGCCCGCGGGTTGAACACGTTGACCAGAACCGACGCGCCGAGGCCGAGCGCCGTGCCGACCCGGGCCAGCGCGTCCAAGGTGCGCGTCTCCCCCGCCTCGGCCCGGCCCCGGACCATGTCCAGCCGCTGGTCCAGGTCCAGCGACGGATCGCGCACCGGGTCGTTCCCCTCGGCGGCCATCCGGAACAACCCGGCCAGACCGACCATCGTCTCCCAGCAACCACGCCGCCCACAGCCGCAGTCATGTCCCGACTGGTCGAGCGGGATGTGCCCGACCTCGCCGGAGAACCCCTCGGCGCCACGCAGCAACCGGCCGCCCACGATCACGCCGCCACCCACGCCGGTCTCACCGGTGAGATAGACCAGATCGGACGCGCCGGCGATGCCGCCCATCGCGTACTCGCCGAGCGCCGCCAGGTTCGCGTCGTTGTCCACTTTGATCGGAAACGCCGGCCGGACACCCGTCCGCGCGGAGAGCCGGTCGATCACGCCCCGCACCACCTCGACCTGGCGCCAGTGCAGGTTGGGGGCGAAGGCCACGACCCCGGCGTCGACGTCGACCAGCGCCGGAACGGCCAGCGTCATCCCGATCGGCGTCATGCCGAGCCGGGCACACTCGCCGAGCGCCCGCACGGCCAGCTCGGTCACCGAATCGAGCACCGCGGCCGCGGAAAGCGCCTGCACGTCGAGCGCCACCCGATACTCGACGACCACGCTGTTCCTCAGGTCGAGCACGAGCACGGTCAGGTAGTCGACATTGATCTCCACCCCGATGCCGCCGATCCGGCGCCCATCCAGCTCCACACTCTGCGCCGGCCGCCCAACCGCCCCATCCCGCTCGATGGCCCCCTCCCGAGCCAGCCCCCGCTCGACCAACTCGGCCACCAAGCTGGACACCGTGCCCTTGTTCAACCCGGTCTCCACCGCGATCCGCGCCCGCGACCGCGGACCCGCATCCCGCAGATGGCGCAGCACCAGCGCAAGATTGCTCCGCCGCACCGTCGCCTGATCAGCCGGCTGCCGACCAGACCCCGCCTGCACCGGTGGAGAGACAGTCACAGCCACACCGCCATCGAAGTTTGTCCGTTGAATGAACAAACTAAGTCCGGCGCTGGCCCCCGTCAAGGCGATCTTTCAGTCAGGGAACAACCTCACCGGCTGGATGCGTGACCGGACTCGGGACGGAAACCCCGTCGCACACATGGCGGGCACAGACTGGCATCGACGCCGGGACAGCGACAAAGACCGACATGCTGCGACACGTACCGGTACTCCCCTACGCCAGCTACGTGCGAAACCGGCACAACTCGGTATCAGGCGATCTCTAGGAACTTCCCGGACCGTCCACTTCGGTCTGATGGCATCTCCGTGGCGTCTCCTGGGCGGAACCAGGGACGAAATGAAGATCAACATCCCGGTTTCGTTCACTTGCGAAGTGCCCGCCCTGTGTAGGTACATGGTCGAGTCCTGCCGCCCACGGCGGCACGGTCCCGGCCATCGCGCGGGCGTCCGGCGGGCTTGACCTCACCATCGACTTCCGGGTCCGCGAACCGAGTACGTGACCGTGCCGGCCAGGCCGAGCAGCACCGCGGTGACCGTGGCCGGCGTCGTGTGCCCGGGCTGGACCATCCAGGTGAGCATCACCTGGTAGCCGGGCCCGGTGGGTGGCGTGCCGAGTGGAGCGGTGAACCGGAGGGCGAACACGGTCCAGATGACCGGCAGCAGCACGGCCCGGGAGGCGCCGATGGTGGCCACGCCGAGCGCGAGGAGCCCAATCAGGCCGGTGACGTCGCGGAGGACGGGACCGGCGTGGGTCAGCGTGGCCAGGCCGGTGATGATCGCCCCGGCCAGGATCACGTGCATGGCCCGGCGGGGCGGCCAGGCGATCGCCGCCGTGCGGTCCAGGTCGGGGTCGGCGCCGGCCAGGCCGGGTGCGGTCGCCGCGACGCCGGTCAGCGCGGCCAGCAGCGCGAGGGTGTCCCGGATCCGCGGGTCGTCGATCGTCGTGCCGAGCCACCACAGCGCGGCCGTGCCGGCGATCACCGCGGCGAGGGCCGCCGGCACGGATCGGGATCGCAGGTAGAGGGTCAGCCATCTCATCGCGGACCGTTCGGGCCGGTGAGGATCTCCAGCCGGTCGCCGGGCCGGCAGGTCAACTCGGCTTCGCGCAGCGCCGCGACGCGAGCCCGCTGCTCGCCGGCCGGCAGGCCGCGCAATGTCCGGAGAGCCGGTTCGGTCGCGGGAGACAGCGGGGCCGGACCCGGCGGGTTGGCCGGGAGGTGACCGAGCAGCCAGGCCGCCGCGACCTGTCGCGCGGTCAGGTAGCGGTCGAGCTGCTCCTCGGCCACGAGGTCGAGGGCGTCGCAGAGTCGGGTTCCGGCCCCGTCCAGCAGGTACCAGAGGATGTCTTCCGGCGGGTCGGTGAACTCGCCTGCGGACACGCGAAGTGGTTGCACGAGAACGGTTTGCCGCTCCGAGCGGTGTGGTTGGCGGTATTCCTCGGCCACCGAGGTGGGCGCGTTGGGCAGCGTCGCCGACAGCAGCGCCAGCGCCTGGCGGGCCGGACCTCGCAGCGAGTTCAGGGCGTTCTCGTGTGCCCGTGGCACGCAGACCAGCGGGGTGTCGGGCGTGCAGACCCGGGCGATCGCGTCCCGGTCCGGTTCGTAGGCGTCCTCGCTACCCGGCTGCAGCGGCAAAGCGGCGGCCGCGCCGATCACCGCGGGAAGGATCGCGGCGAGCCGGCCACGACGGCTTGCCGCGGCGAACAGCAGGAACCCCGTCGCGGCGACGGCCGCCAGCCACACCACTTGGGACAGGTTCGTCCGCGCGGTGAGGACGGCGAACTCCATCGAGGAGTCGGCCGGGCCACCGAACATGGTCGGCAGGAGCAACCCGACCCTGGACGTGTCGCCGGCACCCGCAACGCCCCGGATACCTACCTGCACCGCGACCGCGGCGACACCCAGGAGGGTCGGGGTCAGCGTCGACGGGTAGCGGCTGCCGACGGCCAGCCCGAGCCAGACCGCGGTGATCATCGACACGGCTCCCACCGCGACGACCGGCACCGTGCCGGTCGAGAAGTAGGTGGCGTAGGGCAGGGTCCGGCCGGTGCCCGCGCTGAACGTGCCGAGGTATCCGGCCACGGCCCCGATCGCCATGGCCACCGCGGTGGGGAGCACCCGCCGCCACTGCGGCAGGGGGGTGCTGGAGATCAGCTCCTCCATCCGCTCCCGGCGTTCGCGGCGGCCCTGCCAGGCCCCCGCGCCAAGCGCCAGTGGCCAGAGCAGGAGCAGCATGCTGCGTTCCTGGACGGCGAGCGCGATCCACCAGCCGTCCCGGCTGGTGGTCAGGTAGAACAGGGCCGCGCCGAGTGCCACGACGAGGACGGCGACCCAGGGCGCGGTCGACCGGCGCAGCTCGATCCGCAGGATGCGGGCGGTCATCGCGCACTCTCCCGGTGCTGGCGCAGGATGTTCGAGTAGCCGCGCTCGGCCGGGCTGTCCCCACCGTCCCGCTCGCCACCCGCGGCCTCCAGGTCGGCCGGGAGCCCCCGGAACACCAGCCGTCCCTCGTCCATCAGCAGCACGTCGGTGCAAGCGGCGACCACGTCTTCGACGAGGTGGGTGCAGACCAGCACGCAGGTGTCCGTGGCCAGGTCCCGCAGCAGCGCCCGGAAGTCCAGCCGCTGGTCGGGGTCCAGACCGGCGGTGGGCTCGTCGAGCAGCAGGATGCGCGGGTCGTTGACGATCGCCTGGGCGATGCCGGCGCGCCGCACCATGCCCCCGGACAGCGTCTTCATCCGGTCGTCGGCGCGGTCGGTCAGGCCGACCCGGTCGATCGCGCGCTGCACCGCACCGGGCAGCTCCCGTCGTGGCATCTCCTTGAGCCAGGCCAGATACTCGACGAACTCGCGGACGGTGAACCGGCGGTAGAAGCCGAACTCCTGTGGCAGGTAACCGATCTGCCGGCGTAGCTCGCGGAGATCCAGGCGGCCGTTGACGGTCTGCCCGAGCAGGGTCAGCGTGCCGTCCGCCGGGCGCAGCACCGTGGCCAGCGAGCGCACCAGGGTGGTCTTGCCGGCTCCGTTGGGGCCGAGCACGCCGTGGACACCGGTGCCCACGGCCAGATCCAGGCCGTCGACGGCCATCCGCCGGCCGGCCCGCACCCGCAGTCCCTCGGCCTGGATCACCCACGGGTAGGTGGCCGGGGCCGTCTCCTCGGCACCCACAGCTCGCACCATTCGTTCCCTCCTCGTTGTTATCGCCCGCTCGTCAGCCCGGTATAGGCCTCGCGCCGCACCACCAGCACGACCGCGACCAATGCGGTGAGCCCGGCCCATACCGGCAGGCTGGCCGGCTCCAGCAGCACCGTCGGCGTAAAGGTGATCAGGCTCGGCGCGACCACGGCCGCCACCCACAGCGCGACGAGCCCGGTCGCCGCCCGGTGCAGGCCGGCCACCTCGCCCAGCGCCAGCGCGCCGAGGGTGAACGCCAAGCTCGGCAGCAGCCAGCGCGCCGGCGAGGTCCCCACCAATGCGCCGGCCCCGGCCAGGATCGGGATCACCACCACCAGCACCGCGAGCGTGCGCCGCAGAACCAGGTACAGGCCCGCCTTCGGGCTGGCCACCACCAGCTCGTAGCCCGGGTCCAGGCCGCGGGACCAGGCCGCGGCCACCCCCAGCAGCGGCGCGACCGGTGCCAGCAGCAGCACCAGCGACGGGTACGGACCGGCAGCAAGCTTGTTGGCCAGGTCCAGTCCCAACGCGGTCAGCACCATTGCGGCGGTCATGATCAGCCGGGGCAGCAGGGCGGGCGCGGTCCGCCAGATCATCCTTCGCCGCACCGGCATCTGCGCGCCGGGCGACACCTGGCGATCGAGGTTCACCCGGACCCGGTCCACCAGGGCCACCGTGTCCGGACCGATTACCTGGCCAAGGAGATCCCGGCAGTCCGCGCAGGACTCCACATGCGACTCGACCGCCCACAGCACGTCCACGTCGATCCCGGTTTCGCCCGCCGCGTAAGCGTTCAGCAGCCGCGCGGACACGTGGTTCGTCGTCATGACAGCGCCTCCCGCAGCGCGATCCGTGCCCGCCGCGCCCTTGTCTTCACTGTTCCCTCCGGAACCCCAAGCAGCACAGCGGTTTCCCGCACCGTCAACCCGTCCAGCACCATCGCCTGCAGCACCTGCCGCAGCTCCGGCGCCAGCCGCCGCAACGCCGCCCCCATCTCGTCCCCGACCGTGTCCCGCAGCACCAACTCCTCCGCAGCCGGGACGATCTGCTCCGGCAACACGGGAAGCTGGCTTTCCCTGGCCCGCCGCCGGAACGCGTCGACCAGCCGGCGCGCCGCGATGGTCCACAGCCAGCCCACCGCGCTGCCGCCGGTGGCGGCTCCGGCGAACGCCGCGGCCGCCCGCCACACCGCGAGGTAGGTCTCCTGCATCACCTCGGCGACCAGCTCGTCATCCGCACACCGCCGGCGCAGCCGCACCGCCAGCCACGGCGCCGTCCGCCGGTACAGCTCGTCGAACGCCGCCCGGTCACCCCGGGCGATCATCCGGACAAGCCCTTCCTCGTCCACATACAGCAAGACGACGACGCCCGACACACGGGTTCTCGCCGCCATATGACCTGCATCACACTGGGGGACCGTTATGGCAAAGTCCACCAGTCGGCCGGCACCCTTTCCTGGATATCGGTCGGTCTTCTCCGGCTGCGGGGTGGCGGTGGGCCGCCGGTCCTGTCGGTGACGACATTGTGTCGGCGGCGTGGCCTATCCGCGGTCGAAGCACGCACCGGACCCCGAGGAGTCGGGGGTGCGACGCATGACCGGTGCCGAACGCGCGGCCGGGCACTCCGCAACACCGTGGGCCCTCTTAACCAGCCTGCTGGTGTTGCGGTACTCAGGCTCAATGGCAGGAACTTGAGGCTTGATGTGAGCGTGGGCCTTGGTGCGCCGGTCGGCTGTTTGTGTGTCGGTGATCTGTGCTGATCGTCTTACCGGTCGTGCGGTTGGCGCAGTGCCGGACCGGTGCCGGGTAGGACCGGACCGGGCCATGGTCGCTGTTGGGTGGGGTTCTTTCGGAGGGGGTTGTGGTTTTTGATCGGGTGGTCGGGGTTGGTGTGACAGGTGGGGCTGGTGGGGTACCGGCCAGTGTCATGAAGGACGCCCTCAGGACGTTCAATGACAGGAAGGGTCCCTTCACGACACCAGGCTCTACCACTGAAGAATCTCTCGTCACAACAGCACCAACAGTCACATCGCAGTGGTGCCGAGCCGCCGCCAGCCGGCCAACGACCGGTAACTCCCTCCAGCAGAGCCACACCCATCGCCGTTCGGCAACCAAACACTGATCAGGCCAGCGCCCAGTGGCCCTTAAGGGATTGCAGATGATTAAAGCGTTGGGTTGTTCTTGTTAGTGGGTGTGATGTTGGCGGCGGTCAGGTAGTTGTTGAACTCGGCCAGGGCGGCGAGGGGGGTGGCTGGTGTGACGACGTCTTTGACTTGTTGGAGGATCGGGCTGGTTTCCCGGATTACCTTGTTGATCGTGGTCGTGGTGACCTCGAACAGTTCTGCGATGTCCTTGGCGGGTAAGGAGAATCGCTGTCGGATGAGGGTCGCGGCGACTCGGTCGCCGAGGGTGGGGACCGGGCGGCGGCCGGGTCCGGGGGCGGCTTGTCCGGCTGCGCCGCGTCGTTCGTGCAGGACGTTTTCCCGTTGTGTGTTGCGGGGCTTGGCCAGCCGGGTGAGCAGGGTGTCCCAGTCGGTCGGTGACAGGCCGGTCAAGGCGGGGTGAGTCAGCCACGGCACATAGCCTTGGTCGAACGATTCCGGTGTCTCCAGCAGCCCGGCGGCGAACGCGGCCTTGTACTCGGCTTCGCTGATCTTTCCGTCGGCGTCGGCATCGGCGACCGTGGCAAGGTGCTGCCACAACTCCATCGGCAACTGCGTGAGCCGTTGCCGAGCCGGCGCGTCCGGGGCGAGGCCGAACTCCTCACCGGTCCGCCTCACCGCCAGCTCGAAGTCCTCCCGCGCAGTGGGGTGCGATGAATGCGTCATTCACCGCACTCAGTGCGCTGAATGACGCATTCACCGCACCATCCTGGACGTCGCCCAGCGCCTCACCGCTCCCACCGACCCCCTGGGTCACACCAGCCCCGCTCCTCCGCCAGCTGAGATCGACAACTTCCTCCCGAGGAGCGGTACCTAGGCCGAAGTCGCTCTAGCCCTGCCGCAACTTCGGCCTAGGGTGGGAGTGCCGGTTTGTGACACAGCCTGGAACGAGTGACGGAGCAGGAAGACGCGCGACGCGGTGCCCAGTCCGCTGAGGCCCGGCCGGGACGAGCGGCGACCGGTGTGGACCGCGCGTACGGCATCGGGCGTTGGGGATGGACCAAGGGCGGTTCTCCACCATGAGGGATGTACATCGGCTTGAGCCCATGTCGGCGAACCCGGGCAGCGGCACCGTGCTCGCGGCATGGGAACGGTTCGTGCAGGGTGACGATCAGGTCCCGGGGGTCCGGCCCCTGGTGGCGACCTCCTGGCATCGCTGCCGCGAGCAGTACCGGGTCGACCCGCTCCTCACCGAGGTTCCGGTCGCGGTCGCGGAGCTCGACCATACGCCCGAGCACGACGTCGTGTTCGCTGAGCTGGGTTTTCGGGCCGCCTCCGTGGCACATGAGGTGGGCAACCTCGGCGGGGTGGTCACCGTCACCGACGCCACCGGCCGGATCCTGGCCGAGTGGGGTGACCAGGCCACGCTCGCCAGGGCCAGTGACGCCAATCTGGCGCCCTGGTTCTGCTGGTCCGAGTGCGCGGCCGGGACGAACGGCATGGGCACGGCGCTCGAGGCGCACGGCCCGGTCTCGATCAGGGGCGCGGAGCACTGGTGCCAGGCGTTCCACAACTGGGTCTGCGCGGGCATCGCGGTGCGGGACGTGGTGACCAGGGAGCCGATCGCGGTCCTGAACATCTCCTGCTGGCGCAGCCACCTTCCGGCGTCCGCGGGAAGCTGGCTGGCGAACGCGGGAACCATGACCCAGTACACGCTGAAGCGGCGCGCCCGGGACAGCGGCGCCGAGTTGGTCGCGGCCTACACCCAGGCCAGGGCACGCTCCAGCGCGGGGCTCGCCGCGGTGGACACCGCGGGCAAGGTGGTGATCGCCGACGACATGGCAAGCGTGCTCCTGGGCGTCCCGGCATCCACCCCGGCGGTCGACCCCACGCTGCGCTGGAACCCCGGGCTGCCGGAGCTGATCGCGGCCGCCCGGTATGCCAGCAGGCAGGCAGCCCACAACCCTGACTGGGTCGGCTCGACGCAGATCTTCACCCACCTCTCCGACGAGCCGACCTCGATCAGCATCCGACCCGTCTTCAGCTCCGGACGCCTGATCGGGAACCTGGTCTCGTTCGGCGCCTCCGACGGTGCGCCGTTGCCCGAGACGGAACGGTCCGCGCACCCCCGGGGGGAGCCGCGCCGGCTGGTCGCGATGCGCGACAACCGGATCGTGCTGCTGCGGCTACCGGAAGTCTCCTTCGCGGAATCGCACGGAAACGACGTGTGGCTCGCCACCGACCAGGGGCGATTGCGAGCCGCCTCACCGAGCCTGGACAAGCTCGACGGCGAGCTGGCGGAGGTCGGCTTCCTGCGGGTGCACCGCCGGTATGTGGTCAACCTCAGCCGAGTCCGGGAGATCGAGCGCGGGCTCAAGGGCGAGCTGTCTCTGGTCATGGACGACCGGACGAACGAGATGGTGCCGGTTTCCCGGCGGAACGCGCCGGCCGTGCGCCGCGCGCTGCACATCTGATGAACAGGGAGGGCGCGAGCAACCGGGACTGGTGGCCGAACCAGGTCGACCTGACGGTCCTCCGGAAACACCCCGCCGCGGCCGACCCCATGGGTGCGGACTTCGGCTACGCCGCGGAGTTCCGGACGCTCGACCTCGACGCCCTGGCCAGGGACGTCGACGCGGCGCTGACGACCTCGCAGGAGTGGTGGCCGGCCGACTTCGGCCACTACGGGCCGCTGGTGATCCGGATGGTGTGGCACTGCGCCGGGACGTACCGCGTCGTCGACGGCCGGGGTGGCCCGGCCGCCGGCATGCAGCGCTTCGCGCCGCTGAACAGCTGGCCGGACAATCGCAACCTCGACAAGGCCCGTCGGCTGCTCTGGCCGGTGAAGAAGAAGTACGGCCGCAAGATTTCCTGGGCCGACCTGATGGTCTTCGCGGGCAACCGCGCCCTGGAGACGATGGGCCTCACGACGTTCGGCTTCGGCGGCGGCCGGGCCGACGTCTGGGAGCCCGGCGAGGACATCTTCTGGGGTTCCGAGCGCGCCTGGCTCGGCGACGAACGCCACGGCGGCGTCCGGGAGCTGGCGAACCCGCTGGCCGCCGTCCAGATGGGCCTCATCTACGTCAACCCGGAGGGCCCGAACACCGTCCCGGACCCGCTCACCGCGGCCCGGGACATCCGGGAGACGTTCCGGCGCATGGGGATGAACGACGAGGAGACCGTCGCACTGATCGCGGGCGGCCACACGTTCGGCAAGACCCACGGCGCGGCCGACCCGGACAAGTTCCTCGGCCCCGAACCGGAGGGCGCTCCCCTCGAGGAGCAGGGCCTGGGCTGGAAGAGCAGCTACGGCACCGGAAAGGGCGCGGACGCCATCTCCAGCGGGCTCGAGGGGACGTGGACACCCACGCCGACGAGGTGGGACAACAGCTTCCTCGAGACCCTGTTCGGCTACGAGTGGGACCTGGAGCTGAGCCCCGCCGGTCTGTGGCAGTGGATCCCGAGAGACGGCGGCGGCACCGGCACCGTGCCGGACGCCCACGACCCGTCGAAGACACACGCCCCGACAATTCTGACGACGGATCTCGCGCTGCGGCTGGACCCGGGCTACGAACCGATCTCGCGGCACTTCCGGTCGAACCCGGACCAGTTCGCGGACACGTTCGCCCGGGTCTGGTTCAAGCTGACGCACCTCGACCTGGGCCCGGTCCAGCGCTACCTCGGCCCGCTGGTTCCCCGGGAGACGCTGCTCTGGCAGGACCCGATCCCCGCCGTGGACCACGAGCTCGTCGGGGCCGCGGACATCGCCGTGCTCAAGAGCCGGATCCTCGGCTCGGGGCTGTCGGTCTCCCAGCTCGTCTCCACCGCCTGGGCGTCGGCCTCGACGTTCCGCGTCAGCGACAAGCGCGGCGGCGCCAACGGGGCGCGCATCCGCCTCGAGCCGCAGCGCGGCTGGCAGGTCAACGACCCGGACACCCTCGCAACGGTGCTGCGCACGCTGGAGGACATCCGGGCGTCCTTCGGTGCCGGCGGCAAGAGAATCTCGCTGGCCGACCTCATCGTGCTCGGCGGATGTGCCGCGGTCGAGCGGGCCGCCCAGGCCGCCGGCCACGACATCGAGGTCCCCTTCACCCCGGGACGCATGGACGCGTCGCAGGAGTGGACCGACGTGGAGTTCTTCGCCGCGCTCGAGCCGGCCGCGGACGGGTTCCGCAACTATCACCGGAAAAACGGCAACCCGGCGCCGCCGGAGCACCTGCTGGTCGACCGGGCGAACCTGCTGAACCTGACCGCGCCCGAGATGACCGTCCTGGTGGGGGGCCTGCGGGTGCTGGGCGCGAACTCCGGGCGGTCCCCGCTGGGCGTGCTCACCTCGACCCCCGGGTCGCTGACCAACGACTTCTTCGTGAACCTGCTCGACCTGGGCACGACCTGGACGGCGTGCGCGGACGGGAAGACGTTCGAAGGCAGCGACCGCGCCACGGGTGAGGTCAGGTGGACCGCCAGCCGCGTCGACCTCGTGTTCGGCTCGAACTCCGAGCTGCGGGCGCTCGCCGAGGTCTACGCGAGCGACGACGCACCGGAGAAGTTCGTGCACGACTTCGTGGCCGCGTGGGACAAGGTCATGAACCTCGACCGGTACGACCTCGCCTGATCGGCGGCAAATCGGGTACGAGCGGTAGCTGGTGGCGGACGAACGGCAGCGCCCGGACGACTGCGCGCTCGTGTGCTTTCTTGTACCAGGCACATACAGGAACCTCGCCGAGGAGGTGAGCCCCGATGACGATCGCGCAGGAGCGAGAAGACCTGCTGAACCAGCTCGGGTTGAACGCGCAGAACAGAGCGGCACTGGGGGCGGTGCTGGGGACCGGACGCGTTGGGCAGGCCACGGAGGAAACCGATGGTCGAATGAAGGCGACAATCCGGATCCGGCCCGATGAGATCTGCTGGGACCCCTCGATTCTGGTCATGCCCCATGGCGGCGATATCGAGCTCGAACTCATCAATGACGACCTGAACACGCACTGTGCGCTCCTGCCGAGCAATGGGGACAGAAAGTTCATCTGGCTGGTGAACCATTCGAAAGGAAAGGCGACCCTCAACCTCGACGGCCCGGGCTACTACTGGTTCAGCTCGCCCACGGGCAACGACGAAGGCCGGGGACTGACCGGCGCCATCGTCGTGCTGGGAGACGTCCCGCCGGAGGCCCGCCTCGACCGTCCCGACCAGCCGCGGCCCTAGATTGGAGCAGGCAATGACCGTCGAATACGTGGACGCGGGCGAGGCCATCGACCAGGGGCTACTGAGCGGCAAGACCGGAACCGCGCCGCCGGTAGTCTCCGGCGTCACCTACGAGCGCATTCTCGACGCCCGCTCGGAGCCGGAGAACTGGCTCACCTACTACGGCGCCTACAACGGGCAGCGGTACAGCCCGCTGGACCAGATCAACACCGGGAACGTCAAGCGCATCGGACCCGCCTGGATGTTCCAGGCCGGCACCAGCGGCATGATCGCGGGCGCGTCGACGTACGCGTTCGAGGCCGCTCCGATCGTGGTGGACGGGGTCATGTTCCTGTCCGGCTGGGACGGCTGGCTCTGGGCCCTCGACGCGAAAACCGGTCAGGAGTTCTGGCGGTACAAGCACGCGGTCCCCTACGACGTGTCGCTGTGCTGCGGGAACGTGAACCGTGGCGTCGCCGTGGCCAAGGGGAAGGTCTTCATGGTCACCGGGAACGCCCACGTGATCGCCCTCGACGCCGCCACCGGCAAGAAGGTCTGGGACAAGACCTACGGAGACGTGCGGGCCGGAGAGAGCGCCACGGTCGCTCCGCTGGTCGTGAAGAACATGGTCATCGTCGGGAGCTCCGGTGGGGAGTTCGGGGTGCGCGGGCACATGGACGCCTTCGACCTCGACACGGGCGAGCACCAGTGGCGTTGCTACATGGTGCCCAAGCCCGGGGAGCCCGGCTCCGAGACCTGGCCCGCCGACGGCGAGGCCTGGGCACGGGGTGGCGCGAACTGCTGGATCACCAGCACCTTCGACCCGGAGACGAACCTGCTGTACGTGGGCACCGGCAACCCGGCGCCCGACTTCGACGGAGGCGTGCGCGAGGGCGACAACCTCTACACCGACAGCATCGTCGCGGTGGACGTCGACGCCGGCCAGATTCGCTGGCACTACCAGTGCACCCCGCACGACCTGTGGGACTACGACAGCATCGGGGAATGCATCCTGTTCGAGTCGGACGGGCGCAAACTGCTCGGGCACTTCGACAAGAACGGCTACTTCTTCGTCGTGGACCGCACGAATGGCGCATTGGTCCAGATCACCCCCTTCGTGGACCGGATCGACTGGGGGGCGATCACGAGGGACGGCCAGGTGACGCCCCGGCGTTACCCGGACAAGGAAGGCGAACCGGTCCACTTCTTCCCCGGACCGGCCGGTGCCAAGGAATGGACGCACGCGGCCTACAGCCCGAAGACCGGGCTCTTCTACGTCCCGGTCCAGGATGTCGGGGCGACGGCGACCCGGCGGCGCCGGGAGTTCAAGGAGAGCATCCCGTACTGGGGCGCGGGCGTTCAGGTGGACGCCGACAACATGACCGGGTCGGTCAGCGCGTTCGACGCCAGCGGCGAGGAGAAGTGGCGCTGGCGCAACGAGATTCCGATGTGCGCCTCGGTGCTGGCCACGGGCGGCGACCTGGTGTTCGCCGGTGAGCCGTCGGGCGAGTTCAACGCGCTCGACGCCCGGACCGGGGAGCTGCTGTGGCAGTTCCAGTGCGGAAGCGGCCACCACAGCAGCCCGACCACCTACATGGTCGACGGCCGGCAGTACGTCGCCGTGCCGGTCGGCTGGGGCGGCTGGATCGAGGGGTTCCTCCCCGGCATGCTCGGCGCCGGCCACGGCAGCGCGCTGATCGTGTTCGCCCTCCCGGAGTAGTGCCAGAGAGGAGGTGGATCCATGGAGTCTGAGCTCGCCGTCTGGGAGACGCCCGAGTTCGAGGAGATCGGAGTCGCGCCTGAAGTGACCATGTACATCGCTCAACTGGAGGACTAGCGGCTATGCCGTGAGATCAGGGCGACCGCCGTTTGTCAACGGATCGGTGGGCTCCCGGAAGGCGGGACATGGCTACGCAGAGCCGGAACATGACTACCGGAAGGCGGGACACGCCCGGCTGCCGACTTGCCGGCCGGCGTGTCCCGGCCTCGCGTAGCCGTGTCCCGGCCTCGCGTAGCTGTGTCCCGGGCTCGCGTAGCTGTGTCCCGGCCTGAGGGAAGGAAAGGGTGTGGGATGGCATGGAGGTGGCCGTGACGGCGACAACCACGAGAGCCGGCGACGGCTTCGTCGAGACGCTGCGGGCGCACTCGCGGCGCTACCACGACCAGCATCCGTTCCACGTCCGGATGAATGCCGGCCGGCTGAGCCGCCGGCAGATCCGGGGCTGGGTGGCCAACCGCTTCTACTACCAGGAGAACATCCCCCGCAAGGACGCGGCCATCCTCGCCAACTGTCCCGATCTCGAGGTCCGCCGCCGCTGGATCCGGCGGATCGTCGACCACGACGGCCAACACCCCGGGGAGGGCGGCATCGAGGCGTGGCTGCGCCTCGGCGAGGCCGCCGGGCTGACCCGCGAGGAGGTCCGGGACCACCGCCATCTGGTCCCCGGGGTGCGGTTCGCGGTCGACGCCTACGTGAACTTCACCCGGACCCGCCCGTGGGTGGAGGCGGTGGCCTCCTCGCTCACCGAGCTGTTCGCCCCCGACCTGATGGCGGAGCGGCTGGCCGCGTTCGAGCGGTGGTACCCGTGGATCGACCCGGAGGGCCTCGCCTACTTCCGCGCCCGCCTGGAGCAGGCCCCCCGGGACTGCGAGCACGCCCTCGAGGTGGTCACCGCGCACTGCCTGTCCGCCGAGTCCCAGGCGCGCGCCGTCGACGCGCTGTCGTTCAAGTGCGACGTCCTGTGGAGCCTGATGGACGCCATCGACTCGGCCTACCCGGAGTGACCACCATGGGCCCCTTCGGGTTGCTCGCCGAGCTCACCTACCGCTGCCCGCTGGCCTGCGCGTACTGCTCCAACCCGCTGAACCTGGCCGGCTACTCCGACGAGCTGGCCACCGGCGAGTGGCGGCGGGTGCTGGTCGAGGCCAGCGAGCTGGGGGTGCTGCAATGCCACTTCTCCGGCGGGGAACCGCTGCTGCGGCGCGACCTGGTGGAGATCGTGGCGGCCGCCCACGACCTTGGCCTCTACACCAACCTCGTGACCAGCGCCCTCGGGCTCTCCCGGTCGAGGGCCGGAGAGCTGCGGGCCGCCGGCCTGGACCACGTGCAGGTCAGCATCCAGGCCGACGAGCCGGGCATGTCCGACCGGATCGCCGGGATCCCGTCCTTCCGGCGCAAGATCGAGGCGATGGGCGTGGTCAAGGAGCTGGGCTGGCCGCTCACCGTGAACGTGGTGCTGCACCGGCACAACATCGACCGCGTCGCCGACGTGCTGGGGCTCGCCGAGGAGGTGGGCGCCGACCGGGTGGAGCTGGCCAACACCCAGTATTACGGCTGGGCCTGGCGAAACCGGGACGCGCTGCTGCCGAGCCGGGCCCAGCTCGAGGCGGCCGAGGTCGTCGTGCGGGCCGCCCGCGAGCGGTTGCGGGACCGCATGGACGTCATCTACGTGATCTCCGACTACTACAGCCGCTACCCGAAGCCCTGCATGGGTGGCTGGGCTTCCCGGCAGCTGACCGTGACGCCGAACGGCGACGTCCTGCCCTGCCCGGCCGCCCATTCCCTGCCGTTGCCGCGGGCCAGCGTGCGGGCGGACCCGCTGGCGCGGATCTGGGCCGAGTCCCCGGTGATGACCGCGTTCCGAGGGACGGACTGGATGCCGGATCCCTGCGGGGGCTGCGACCGGCGGGAGCTGGACTTCGGCGGCTGCCGGTGCCAGGCGTTCCTGCTCACCGGCGACGCCGCCCGCACCGACCCGGTCTGCCACCTGTCCCCCGACCACCACCTGGTCGCCGAGGCGGTCCGGGCCGCCAACGCCGGCCCACCGGCCGACGATCTTCCGCTGACCCCCCGCCCGCACCGGGTCAGCCGCCGAACACCGACGGCAGTGCCACCGCGGCGATGATCAGGGTGATCCCGCTCAGCAGGTCCGGGCGGATCCGGACGAGGCGCGCCGCGGCCCGCCCGAGCTGCAGCCCGACCAGCGACAGCACCGCCGTCATGAGGCCGAAGACGGTGGCCGAGAGCCACGGCGAGAGCCCGAGGATCCCCAGGCTCGCCCCGGCGAACAGGTTGTCCAGGCTCAGCGTCAACGGGATGCCGAACAGCGCCCACGGGTGGTCCAGCTCGTCCGGCTCGGGATTCCGGAGGGCCGAGATGACGAGGAAGAGACCGTACCCGCCGAGCGCGGCCGCGCCCACCACGTCGGCGACGTCCCCGACGGACTCCCCGACCTGGCGCCCGATCAGCAGCCCGACCAGGGGCATGATCGCGTCCCACAGCCCGAAGGTCAGCGCGACCTGCACCGCGCGCTTCACACCGAATGGCACGGTGCCGAGCGCGATCGAGACCCGGAAATTGTCGAGACTGAGCACGAAAGCGAGGACCAGTATTTCCCAGATCATGGCGACGTCGCTGCCCGATGACAACCGGCGCAGGCAGGAACGAATCGGTCACGGCTAGCATCCGCCATAGTTGTCGATAATATCTCAGAGGGTCCGCGAAATAAACCCGAAAGACCCGGAGGATGAATCGCGGAACCTCGCCATTGTCGTTCGCCTTTTCACCATTCGACCGCCATTCGGTGGTACTCTCCGGCGCCGGCGAACGAAGGAGGAGGAATGGACGAATACTGGATCACCGGTGCCCGGGTCGTCGACGGCACCGGTGCCGACCCGCGCGACCAGGTCGCCATCGGTGTGCGCGACGGGCGGATCATGGCGCTGGGTCGCGCGCCGTCCGGCGCGAGCACCGTCGACGCGAGCGGCTTGACCATCACCCCCGGCCTGATCGACGCTCACGTGCACCTGGGTCTGTCCAGCGACATCAACCCCAGTCTGCGCCGGGAGCTCTCGATCGCCGAGCTCGCCGCCGGCATGTTCAACAACTGCGCCGAGACCCTGGCCGGCGGCTTCACGACGGTACGCGACACCGGCGGCATCGACGGCGGCCTCGCCGGTGTGGTCGCGAAGGGTCTGGTCGCCGGCCCGCGCATCCTGCAGTGCGGCCCGGTCCACTGCCAGACCGGCGGCCACGGGCACTTCGCCGCCGCCTGGGAGCCCACCGGAGACTGGCACCTGCACGAGCTGCCCGGGTTGCGGTCCCTGGCCCTGCTGTCGGACGGTCCACACGAGATGCGCCGGAACGTCCGGGAGGCGTTCCGCCGGGGCGCGGACTTCCTCAAGTTGTGCGTGACCGGCGGCGTGGTGTCCACGCACGACAAGCTCACCGACACCCAGTTCACCGTCGAGGAGATCGCCGTCGCGGTACAGGAGGCGCGGGCCCGCCACACCTACGTCACCGTGCACGCGCACAACAACGCCGGCATCCGCAACGCCGTCACCGCCGGGGTTCGCTGCGTCGAGCACGGCACGGAGATCGACGAGCCGACCGCCGCACTGCTCGCCGAGCACGACGTCGCCCTGGTACCGACCTTCGCCACGGCCTACGCGCTGGCCGCGGACTCCACCGCGGCCGGACTCGGCGCACACATCAGGGAGCGGGTCGGGGCGATCATCCAGGGCCAGACCGACGGGCTGCTCGCCGCGCGCGCCGCCGGGGTCCGCGTCGGCCTCGGCTCCGACCTGATCGGCCCGGTCCAGGCCGGCCGCGGCCGCGAGCTGGTGTTGCGCGCCGCCATCGAGACCCCGATGCTCGCGCTCGAGTCGGCCACCAGGATCAACGCGGAGATCCTCGGCGTCGCCGACGAGATCGGCACCATCGAGGTGGGCAAACGCGCCGACCTCACCGCGTTCACCGCCGACCCGCTGGACAACCCCGAGGTGTTCGGCGACCGCGCGGCCGTCGCGCTCGTCATCAAGGACGGCCGCCTGGTGCGGGATGCCCGCTCCTGAGTGCCCACCGCCCGGCCGCTCAGCGCCCTTCGCCGACCGCGGCCAGCAGCGCACCGAACGCGGCCCGGCCGAAGGTCAACTGGCCGCCGCCCGGGTTCTTGGAATCCCGCACACCCGTTGCGGTGTCGGTGATCCGCACTTGGACGCAGTTGTC
>NZ_DASYTH010000096.1:0-67200 GCF_036002505.1 Actinophytocola sp.
GATGAAGGGGGCCTTCCTCGCGCTGGGCGTGAGAAAGGCCCCCTTCATCGCACTCCCACCCGGAAATGGGTGCGGCCGGAGCCGGTGGTGAACACGGTGCGGTCCGGGCCGGATTCGACCAGCCGGGGCTCGCCGTCGCCCCAGGCCCGGGCCGCGGCGGGCAGCACCACGGTCGCGGTGACGTTGACCGGCACGGACACCTCCAGTTCGAGGCCCCGGCCGGTGCGGGTCCAGGAGACGGTGACCGGGCCGCGCTCCGTCCACTCGGTACCGCGGGCGTGGCGCAATCCGCTTGCCGGCGGGGTGATCCGGACCGTGGTCGCCCCGGCTCCGGTCACCTCGAGGCCGAGCAGGCCCTGCAGGATCCCGCTGATCCCGGCCGAGCCCCAACCGTGCGAGAAGCTCTCGCTGCTCGACTGGTTCACTTGTGCGCCAGCGCATTCGGCGACCGTGCAGCCGGGAGTCCACTGCTCCCACAGGAACGTGCCGCCCTCGGCGAGGACCTGCGCGGGGCCGTCCCGGGTCGGATCGGTGAGCAGCCGCAGGATGGTCTCCGGGTGACCGGTGCGCCGCAACGCCTCCAGCAGCTGGCGCAGCGTCATCGGGCCCTGCCGCATGCCCAGCCCGCCGAGGTAGGCGCCGAGCGCGGGATAGGCCGAGGCCGGCGCGACGCCGTAGGTCACCGGGAAGCTCTGCGCGTGCTGGGAGAAGTTCGGGATCGGCTGCCCGGTGGACAGCGCCAACCCGTCGGCGTAACGGCCGGTGGCCGGGTCCCGCAGCCGCTCGTTCATCGCCGCGGCAACGGAATCGGCGCGCTGCCGGTACTCGGCCGCGGTCGGGTCGCCGGTGAGGGCGGCGGCGTCGGCCACCGCGCGCAGGGCGCCGACCGCGAGCGCGTTGACCACCGTCCGGCTGCCGTTGTCGGTGACCGTGGTGTCGTAACGCATCGCCGGCGGCCAGTCGATGATGCCGTGCTCGTACGGTCCGCTGCCGCCGGGCAGCTCGTGCACCAGCCCGGTGCCGTCGACGGCGGCGGAGAGGTAGTCGGCGACGCCCTTCATCGCCGGGAGCACCTGGGCGACCAGTGCGGTGTCGCCGGTGAGCTGGTGGTAGCGCATGACCCACTCGGGGAACATCTCGGTGTAGTCCGGGATGTCGCGCTTCCCGTCACCGTTGGGGTAGACGGCGTTGAGCGCTCCGCTCGGCCAGTAGCGCGCCTGCGAGTGCGCGAACTCGAGGATCGCCTGCCGGGTGAGGCTGCGCTCGCCGAGCGCCTCCATGGTGGCGAACGACTGGTCGATGGTGTCGCCGAGGAACTGCCCCTTCTCCCGGGTCGGCGTGTCCAGGAAGACGTTCTGCGCGGAGTACCGGGCCGAGTGGCGCATCAGCTCGAACACCGCGTCCAGCGCCGGGTCGCTGCTGCTGAACGTGGCCGCCTCGGCCGGCCGCACGTCGGTCGCCTGCGTGACGGCCGCGATCTGCTCGGTGGTCAGGGTTTCGCCGGGGTCGCTGATCTCCAGGTAGCGCCAGCCCCAGTAGGTGAACGGCTGGGCCACCTGAGGGCCGGACTTCTGCGTGTGGTGGAACCGCAGGTCGCTGCCCTGAGTGTCCAGTGTGGACGTTCCGGCGCGGGAGGTCTCCACCCAGGCGCCGGCGGCGTGCGCCCGGTCGAGCGGTGCGTCGAGCTGCACCGGGTCGACGGCGGTGACCACGCGGGTCTCCGGTGAGCCCGGACCGTACCCGTTGGCCGGGGCGTCGATCGTGACCTGGTCGCCGGTGTGCACTGTGGACGGTGCGGTGAGCGTGACGGTGCGGGCGCCCGGTTCGGCCGGCGCGGCGAGCGTGGTGTTGGCGCGCCGGTAGCTGGTGGTCATGGTGATCTGCCGGCCGGCGGTGCCGGTCCGGAACGTGACGCTGGGGACCGCGGCGACCACCCGGCCGAAGTCGGCGAACACGGTCCCGTCGGGAAGCCGGCGCACCGAGACCGGGTGGATCACCGACCGGCTCAGGTGGGCCTGCTGCGCGACGAGCCGGGTGATGGCGCACGGCGCGGAGCCGTAACCCGTGCAGCTCGGCGGATTCGGCCTCGGGTGCGGACCGATGACCGTTGCGGCGGTCCAGGCGCTGTCGTCGTAGGCCGCGGTGTCCCAGCCGGTGATCTCCTGGGCGGCGTCGTAGCGTTCCACCCGGTCGCCGGCGTCGGAGTTGCGGTAGGTGAGCGTCGTGACGTCCTGCGCGGTGTCCTTGGCCAGGCGCCAGGTTCCGTCCGAGACGGCCACCTCGGCCGTGCCGTCGGCGTGCTCGATGACGATCTTGACCAGCAGCCCGGACGGTCCCTCCGGTGGCTGCGGGCCGTTGGCGCGGCCCTGGCAGCGGCAGGTCCAGTAGTGGTAGCGCATCCCGACGGCCAGCGGCGTGCCGGCCCGCACGCCGGTCAGCGCGGCGACGTCGTAGTAGCCCTCGCCCGGATAGCCGTAGGAGGAGCCGCGGCTGATCATGGCTCCGTTGAGCCGGAGCTCCCAATCGCCGGTCGCGGAGAGGTAGGCGCGCGCCCGGACCACCGGGCTGGCGCCGACCCCGATCACGGTCCGGGCCAGGGTGAACTCGTTGGCGGCGTCGTTTCCGGTTGCCGGGCGGCGGATCCAGGCCGCGCCGGACCAGTCGCCGTCGCCCAGCCCGGTGCCGAACGTGGCCGGGTCGGCGTACCGGGAGACCGCGCCGTGCCGGTCCCAGGTGCGCACCGTCCAGCGGTAGCCGGTACCGGGGTTGAGCGCCGGGCCGATGTACGGCGCCCAGGACTGCTGCGCGGAGGGAACCTTTCCGCTGTCCCAGATCCGGGCCGCGCCGCGGGTGACCACGAGCTGGTAGGCGGTCTGCGCCTCGTTGCCGTCACGGTCCCGGGGGAGCCAGCCGAAGTGGGGGACGCCGTCGATGGCCAGCGGGTCGGTCCGGTCGTCCACGGTCAGCCGGGCCGGCGGGTCGGGCGGGTGGTTCGCCGGTCCGGCCTCGGCGGGGGTGAGTCCCGGCGTGATCATGGCCAGGAGCACGGACACCACGAGCGAGCCCCACCGGCGCCACATCGATGTGACCTCCTGACCGATGAAACGTTCAAACAGGTCCAGGATTCACGCTAGCCCGAGGTGACCCGTGAGGCAAGCGCTTTCCCACGCTCGTCGCGATCGGCGTCGCGGATGGATACAGTGCCTATTCCAACGAGGAACATTCACAACGAGATCGGCGGCGTGGCAGGTGCATGGCTGGGTGGGCTGGTGGGTAGGGCCAGCCGCTCGGGCAGACCTCCGGCCTGCCGTCGCGGCCGGTGGCGAACACCACCCGGCGGCCCGCCGTCGCGGCCGGCGTTGTGAATAGCCCTCAGCGTGCCCAAACTGGGCTGGCACGTTTCAGTGATCGGGAACCGAGGGGCGGGAGATGGCGCCGAGCATGAAGGACGTCGCCGAGCGCGCCGGCGTGTCGGTGGGCACGGTGTCCAATGTGCTCAACCGGCCGGACCGGGTCGCCGAGGCGACGAAGGCGCAGGTGCTCGCCGCGATCTCCGAGCTCGGTTTCGTCCGCAACTCCTCGGCCGCGCAGCTCCGCGCCGGCACCAGCCGCTCCCTCGGCCTGATCGTGCTGGACCTCGCCAACCCCTTCTTCCACGACGTGGCCCGCGGCGTCGAGGACGTGGCCGAGGACGCCGGATACGCCGTGGTGCTGTGCAACTCCGACGAGCAGGCCCACCGGGAGAACCGCTACCTGCAGGTGCTCGAGGAGCAGCGGGTGCGCGGCGTGCTGATCACCCCGGTCGAGGTCGGCTCGGAGCGCTTGGACGCCCTGCGCCGCCGCGGCACCCCGACCGTGCTGGTGGACCGGCACGACCCGAACGTCAACTGCTGCTCGGTCGCCGTCGACGACGTGGCCGGCGGTCAGCTCGCCGGCGCCTGCCTGCTGGACCGCAACGAGCACCGCCGCATCGCCTATGTCACCGGCCCACTCAAGATCCGCCAGTGCGCCGACCGGCTGAACGGCCTCCGCCTCGCGGCCAAGGAGGCCGGCCTCGACCCGGACGAAGCGATCACCGTCGTCGAGATGCCGGCCCTCAACGCCCGCACCGGCTACGAAGCCGCGAGCCGTCTCTTCCGCGACGGCACCGACATCACGGCCGCCTTCTGCGCCAACGACCTGCTCGCCCTCGGCGTCCTCCGGGCCGCGGTCAGCACCGGCCGCCAGGTCCCCGACGACATCGCGCTCCTCGGCTACGACGACATCGACTTCGCCGCCGACGCCGCCGTCCCGCTCTCCTCCGTCCGCCAACCCCGCCGGCAGATCGGCCGGGCCGCGGCGCAACTGCTCATCGAGGAGTGCGACAACCCCATCACCCACGCCCACCAGCAGATCATGTTCCGCCCCGAACTCGTGACCCGCGAGTCAACCGGCGGCTGAGCTCCCGGAAGGCGTGACATGACTACGCCGAGGCGGGACATGCCTACCGGAACGCGGGACACGCCCGAGCCACGGCCATCGCACGCGCGTGTCCCGTCTTCACGTAGCCATGTCCCGCTCTCGCGTAGCCATGTTCCGCCTCCGCGTAGTTGTGTTACGCGCTCAGGGAGCGGCCAACCGGTGCGGTGAGGGAGCGCCAAGCCTGAGGGGCGAAGGTGAGGGTGGGGCCGGTCGTGTTCTTGGAGTCGCGCACGGCCACGGCGAACGGGGCGAGGGCCACCTCGACGCAGTTGCCGTCAGGTTCCATGCTGAAGCTGCTCTTCCGCCAGGCTGTCGGGGGCATCGGGGGAGTCCTCCGGTCGGTCGAACTCGCTCGCCAGCGCGGCGAGCCACTCCCGCGATTCTTCCCTAACTCAGAGCGACTTCGGAGAGACTGGCCAGCTTCTCCTGATACTGGGTGACCTCGTCCGGGTCCTCCAGGAAGAGGCCGACCGAATCCACGTAGACCAGCGGCCGGTGCCTGGCGTAGCGGAACAGCACGAACTCCGCGCCGAAGTAGGAGCGCGCGCCCAGCGCGGCCGGCACCACCCGGATGGTGAGCTGCGGCTGCTCGCCCAGCAGCACCAGCTTGAGCAACTGCTCGTTCATCAGCCGGTTGCCGCCGACCGGCAGGCGCAGCGCGTACTCGTGGATGTAGAACGCGAACTCGCGACTGTGCAGGGCGAGCTGGCGCTCCATCCGCATACCCACCCAATACCTGACGAACAGGGGCTCCAGCCCTGCCGCACCGATGACCTCGGTGGCGTACTCCTCGGTCTGCAGCAGACCAGGCACCCCCATCGGGCCGTAGTCGACTGACGAGGACGCGGTGGTCTCGTAGAAGATCAGCGAGCTCAGCCGCCTGGACAGCCAGTAGCCCAGCGGGCCGGGTTCGCGGCACATCTCGAGGAGCGCGTCGATGTGGTCGTGCGCCAGGCCGCAGTGCGCGGCGTAGCGCACCACGTCGATCTCGTTCATTCCCGTGATGCCGTGCTCGATCCGGGACACCTTGCTCGTCGACCAGCCCAGCCGCTTGGCCAGCGTCTCGCTGGAGATGCCGAGCGTCTCGCGGTACTGCCGCAGCTCGTCGCCCAGCTCGCGGGCCCGCGCCGCACCGATCCGTTCACCCATGAGGGCAAGCTAGACCGCACGGCGTGCGAACCACGACGAGCGACACGGAAGACCACTCCAACGAAGCAGCCCGCCGGCCGACTTGCAGTGGGTGCAAGTCGTCCACCGTTGACGAAAACGTTCGACAGTCCTAGCGTCGGGTGCGTTGCCGATTCCCGAACTTAGTTCGAAATATCGAACATCCTGGGAGTACGTTATGGCCGCGCGTCTTCTGGTCGCCGCCTTAGCACTGTCCACTGTGGTCGGTTCGGTTTCCGCGGTGCCGGCCGCCGCCGAGCTCGACTACTCGGTGAGTGTCGACCTCGCCGGCACCGGGCCGGCGATCTCCGACACCATGTACGGGATCTTCTTCGAGGACATCAACCGTGCGGCGGACGGTGGTCTCTACGCCGAGCTGGTGCAGAACCGGTCGTTCGAGTACGACCGGGTGGACAACGCCGCGTTCACCCCGCTGACCAGCTGGGCGCCGGTGGCCGGCTCGGGCACGGTCGAGGTGCTCGACGACGCCGCGCGGCTGAACGAACGCAACCGGCGCTACCTGCGCCTCGGCCTGCCCGCCGGGGTGATCAATGCCGGCTACAACTCGGGGATCCGGGTGGAGCAGAGCAAGACGTACGACTTTTCGGTCTGGGCGCGCACCGACGCGCCGGCCGGCACGCCGCTGACCGTCGCGCTCACCGACCCGGCCGGGCAGAACCTCGCCCCGCCGCTGCGGCTGACCGTGCGTGGCGACACCTGGACCCGTTACACCGGAACGCTTTCCGCGCGCACCGCGAGCATCACCGGGCGCCTGCTGGTCAGCGGCGGGGGAGCGGGCACGCTGCGGCTGGACGTGGTGTCGCTGTTCCCGCGGGACACCTACAAGAACCGGCCCAACGGGATGCGCCGGGACCTCGCCGAGAAGGTCGCCGCGCTGCATCCCGGCTTCATCCGCTTCCCCGGCGGGTGCCTGGTGAACACCGGCAGCCACGCCGGCTACGAGGCGCCGAACTTCGAACGACGGCGCTCATACCAGTGGAAGGACACGGTCGGGCCGGTCGAGCAGCGCGCCACCAACGCCAACTTCTGGGGCTACAACCAGTCCTACGGGCTCGGCTACTACGAGATGTTCCAGTTCGCCGAGGACATCGGCGCGATGCTGCTGCCGGTGGTGCCGGCGCTGGTCACCGGCTGCGGCCAGAACCGGGCCACCGACGACCCGGCGCTGCTGCAGCGGCACATCCAGGACACCCTCGACCTGATCGAGTTCGCCAACGGCCCGGTGGACTCCACCTGGGGGCGCAAGCGGGCCGAGATGGGGCACCCGCGGCCGTTCGGCCTG
This sequence comes from Actinophytocola sp., assembly GCF_036002505.1. Taxonomy (GTDB): domain Bacteria; phylum Actinomycetota; class Actinomycetes; order Mycobacteriales; family Pseudonocardiaceae; genus DASYTH01. The sequence goes on from NZ_DASYTH010000096.1 coordinate 6,932, forward strand.
ACCCATCTGGAGGTCGGCAACGAGGAGGTCCTGCCCGACGAGTTCTTCGCCCGGTTCAGCCAGTTCCGCGCGTCGATCGCGGCCCGGTACCCGGACGTCACGGTGATCAGCAACTCCGGTCAGGACGACATCGGCGCCACGTTCGACCGGTTGTGGCGGCTCAACCGGGACGCCGGTGTGTCCATGGTGGACGAGCACTACTACAACAGTCCCACCTGGTTCCTCTCGAACAACCGGCGCTACGACAGCTACGACCGCAACGGCCCCAAGGTGTTCCTCGGTGAGTACGCCTCGCTGGACAACCGGTTCCGCAACGCGCTGGCCGAGGCGTCGTACCTGACCGGCGTCGAGCGCAACGCCGACGTGGTCAAGCTGGTCTCCTACGCGCCGCTGCTGGCCAACGAGGACTACGTGCAGTGGCGGCCGGACATGATCTGGTTCAACAACCGCGCGGTCTGGGGCTCGGCCAGCTACGAGGTGCAGAAGCTGTTCATGACCAGCAAGGGCAACCAGGTCGTGCCCAGCACCGCCACCGGCTCACCGTCCACAATGGAACCGATCACCGGCGCGGTCGGACTGTCCACGTGGGGCACCGCCGCGTCCTATGACGACGTGCGGGTCACCTCGGCCGGCGGCGCGGAGCTGTTCGCCGACGACTTCTCCGGCACCGACGCCCAGTGGACCAACATCGCCGGCCGCGGCTCCTGGGCGGTCAGCAACGGCGCCTACGTGCAGTCCGACACGGCCGCGGAGAACACCATGGTGCGCGCCGGCGACGCGGGGTGGCGCGACTACGACCTGAACGTCAAGGCCACCAAGCTTTCCGGCCGCGAGGGGTTCCTGGTCGGCTTCGGCGTCAAGGACAGCAACAACTACTACTGGTGGAACATCGGCGGCTGGGGCAACACCCAGACCGCGGTGGAGAAGGCGACGGGCGGCGGCAAGGAGATCATGGTCGCCGACAGCACCCGGGTGGACACCGGCCGGGCCTACGACGTCCGGATCCAGGTCCGCGGCCGCAACGTCCAGCTGTTCCTGGACGGGCAGAAGTGGGGCGAGTTCACCGACGACAAGGTGGTCGAGCCGTTCCGCCAGGTCGTCACCCGCGACCGCACCACCGGCGAGGTCACCCTCAAGGTGGTCAACGACCAGCCCGACGCCGCCCGCACCGCCGTCGACCTGCGCGGCGCCCCGGTCGAGCGCACCGCCCGGGTGACCACCCTGCGCGGCGACCCGGACGACGTGAACACCCAGTTCACCGCGCCGATCGCCCCGGTCGAGTCCCGAGTGGACGTTGCCGGCACGTTCACCTACACGTTCCCGCCGAACTCGGTGACCTTCATCCGGATCAAGCCGAGGAGCTGACCATGACCGGAATCGACCGCAGATCCCTGTTCCGCGCCGGGGGAGTGGTCGCCGCCGCGGCGAGCATCGGGCCCGCCAAGATCGCCGCGGTCACCGCCGCGGCCGACGAGGTCGACCAGGCCGGCGCCCCGGCGCTCACCACCCGGAACCCGTTGGTGGAGCAGCGAGCCGACCCGTTCATCACCCGGGTCGCCGGCATGTACTACCTGACCGGCTCGGTCCCCGAGTACGACCGGGTGGTGGTGCGCGGATCGTCTACTGTGGACGGTCTGGCCGCGGCCCGGGAGCGGACCGTCTGGCGGCGCCCGGCCAGCGGCCCGATGGCCGGTTTCATCTGGGCGCCCGAGCTGCACCGCATCGGCGACCGCTGGTTCGTCTACTTCGCCGCAGGCGACTCCGACGACCCGTTCCGCATCCGCACCTACGTCCTCGAGTCCGCCAACGAGGACCCGCGCGCCGAGGGCTGGCTCCCGCCGAAACGGATCGTCACCGCCTGGGACACCTTCACCTTGGACGCCACCACGTTCGAGCACCGCGGCACCCGTTACCTGCTGTGGGCGCAGAACGAACCGGGCATCGCCACCAACAGCAACCTCTACCTGGCCGCGATGGCGTCCCCGCTGGAGCTGGCCACCGCGCCGGTCCGCCTCTCCGTGCCCACCGCCGCCTGGGAGACGCAGGGCTTCCGGGTCAACGAAGGCCCGGCGGTCCTCATCCGCAACGGCCGCGTCTTCGTGACGTTCTCCGCCAGCGCCACCGACGCCCGCTACGCCATGGGCCTGCTCACCGCCGACGAGAACGCCGATCTCCTGGATGCCCGCTCCTGGACCAAGTCCCCGAACCCGATCTTCACCACCAACGCAGCCACCAGCCAGTTCGGCCCCGGCCACAACTGCTTCACCGTCGCCGAGGACGGCACGGACGTCCTCGTCTACCACGCCCGCGACTACCGCGACATCACCGGCGACCCGCTGTTCGACCCCAACCGCCACACCCGCGTCCAACGCCTGTACTGGAACGAGGACGGCACCCCCAGCTTCGGCATCCCGGTCGGCCGCGGCGGCCCCATCTCCCGGCTGTCCCCAATGGACACACCGCAACTCGTCCTGCGCCACTTCGAGTTCCGCCTCCGCTTCGAAGGCAACGTGCGCGAGCTGGCCGACTCCCAGTTCCGCTTCGTCCCCGGCCACCTCGGCCCCGGCACGGTGTCCCTGCAGTCGGTCAACTTCCCCGACCGCTACCTCCGGGTCATCGAGGACGCGGTGCCGCGCATCGACCCCTTCGAGGACACCGACGCCTACGGCCGCGCCACCAGCTTCCGGCGCGAACCCGGCCTCGCCGACCGCACCGCGGTGTCCCTCCGCGTCCCCACCGCACCGCGCACCTACCTCGCCCACGACGGCAACGGCCGGCTCGTCGCCACGCTGCTGGGCTCGACCCGCACAGATCGGGTACGCGCCACCTTCCGGCTCGGCTGACCATCCGGCGCCGCCACCGCTAGGCTCAACCGGTGTTTGCGGCTATGGCGCGCCGTCATGAACCAGCCTGAGTCCGGCCTCCGACGAGGCGAGCCGGGCGAGCGGTATGACATCGTGACGATCGCCTCGTCGGCCGGTGGTATCCGGGCGCTCACGCAGGTGCTCGGTGGGCTTCCGGCCGATTTCCCGGTTCCGGTACTGGTGGTCCAGCATCTGGATCGCCGGCACGAGACCGTGATCGCCCAGGTGCTCGGGCGCCGGTCGGTGCTGAAGGTCAAGCTCGCCGAGGCGAACGAGCGGGCCACGCCGGGCACTGTCTATGTGGCCCCGCCCAACCGGCACCTGCTGGTCGGCGCCGGCGGTGAGCTGACTCTGACGAGCACCGAGCTGGTGCACTTCGTCCGCCCGTCGGCCGATCTGCTCTTCGAGTCCGCGGCCGGGGCGTACGGGTCGCGGGCGATCGCCTGCGTGCTGACCGGGACGGGCAGCGACGGAGCGATGGGGGTGAGCGCGGTCAAGTCGCGCGGTGGCACGGTCATCGCGGAGGATCCGGAGTCGGCCGAGTTCAACGGCATGCCGGTGGCGGCCGTCGGCACCGGCTCGGTCGACTTCGTGCTGCCGCTCGTCGAGATCGCGGCGGTCATCCGGGGTCTGGTCGAAGCGAGGAGATCGTGATGTCGCAGCAACCCGACGACGGCCCGGATCCCGACCTGGAGGTGCTGCTCGCCTTCATCCGTGACTCACGGGGTTTCGACTTCACCGGCTACAAGCGGACGTCGCTCGCCCGGCGGGTGCGCAAGCGGATGAGCGACGCGGGAGTCGCGGACTACGTCGACTACCGGGACCTGCTGGAGACCAGCTCGGACGAGTTCGGATTCCTGTTCAACACCATCCTGATCAATGTGACCGGATTCTTCCGGGACACCGAGAGCTGGTCCTACCTCCAGCAGGAGGTCGTCCCCGAACTGCTGAACAGCGTCGACTCCGGCGAGGACATCCGGGTCTGGAGCGCCGGCTGCTCGAGTGGTGAGGAGGCGTACTCGCTTGCCATGATCTTCGCCCACGCACTCGGGGTCGAGGAGTGCGCCAAACGGGTCAAGATCTACGGCACCGACGTCGACGAGGAGGCGCTGCGCGAGGCCCGCACCGGGGTGTACACGGCGAAGTCGCTCGAGCCGCTGCCCGAGGACTTCCGGCACCTGTACTTCGAGCCGTGCGGCACCCGGTTCGCATTCCGGTCCGACCTGCGCCGGCGGGTGATCTTCGGCCGGCACGACATCACCAGGGACGCCCCGATCTCCCGGCTGCACCTGCTGGTGTGCCGGAACACGTTGATGTACTTCAATGTCGAGGCGCAGTCGCAGATCGTCGACCGGTTCCACTTCGCCCTGGGCGGGGGTGGCCACCTGTTCCTCGGAAAGGCGGAGATGCTGCTCTCCGACGGCGAGCGGTTCGACATCGTCAGCATGCGCCAGCGGATCTTCCGGCGCCGGCCGGGTGACGCGGGCCCGCCGCACCAGCCCGCCCCGATCAAGCTGATCCCGACCGCCGGGTTCGGGCTGCGCGACGCCGCCCGCAAGCGGCAACTGCGCGACCTGGTCCTCGAGGCGGCGCCGAACGCCATGATCGCCATCGACCTGGACGGGCTGGTCGCCCAGGTCAACAGCCAGGCCCGGGCGCAGTTCGGGCTCGCCTCGCACGACATCGGCCGGCCGTTCCGGGACCTCGAGGTCTCCTACCGGCCGACCGAGCTCCGGTCGCTCATCGAGCAGGCCCACGCGGAGAGCCGGGCGGTCCGGGTCAACGGCGTGGAACGCCGGTTGTCCGCCGATGACGTCCAGTACCTCGACATCATCGTCCAGCCGCTCACCTCGTCCGAGGGCCTCGTGGTCGGTTCGTCGGTGGTGTTCGTCGACACCACCGCGCTCACCCGGCTGCAGCTCGAGGTGAAACGCAACCGGGAGGATCTGGACACCGCCTACGAGGAGCTGCAGTCCACCAACGAGGAGCTCGAGACCACCAACGAGGAACTGCAGTCCAGCATCGAGGAGTTGGAGACGACCAACGAGGAGCTGCAGTCCACGAACGAGGAGCTCGAGACCACCAACGAGGAGCTCCAGTCGGGCAACGAGGAGCTCGAGACGATGAACGAGGAGATCCGCATTCGGAGCACCGAGCTCGACGAGGCCCGGACCTTCCTGGAGGGCGTGCTGGCCAGCATCGCCGCGGGGGTGGTGGTGATCGACGGAGAACGGCGGGTACGCAGCTGGAACCGGGGCGCGGAGGAGCTGTGGGGGTTGCGCAGCGACGAGGCCCAGCGGCAGCCGTTCTTCCAGCTCGACTTCGGGCTGCCGACCGACTCGCTCGTCGACGTCGTGCAGCGGTGCCTGGAAACGGGGGCACGAACCGGGCCGGTCGAGCTGGTGGCGGTGAACCGCAAGGGCCGGACGATCACCTGCTCGGTGTTCTGCTCGCCGCTGGACTCCCGGGGGGAGGGCGTGGTGCTGCTGATGGAAGAGGCCCCGCAGCACTGAGCAAGGGCTTAGACTGGCTCGGTGACCGGGCCGTTTCCCGAGATCGAGCCCGTTCGGAAGTGGGCCGACATGGAGCGCGTGCGCGCCATTCGCGCCGCCACGGTCGCGCGCCGGCACGAGCGGCTGATGGCCACCGCTGCCGAGTCGATCCGGCCATTCCACCAACGCATGGCGGATCTGCACCGCAGGCTCGAAATGCGCCACCTCACCGCGGCGAAGATGCACGACACCCATGTGTCCCGGCTGCTGCGCTGGGCCGTCACGAAGGAACAGCAGGCCGAGGTTCCGCCCCGGTACATCTCGGCCGTCGCGGAGATGCTCGGCGCCCGCAGCGCCGGCATCACGCTGCTCAGTCCCGAGCAGACCGAGATGTCGGTGATCTCGTCGGACACCGTGGCCGCGGCCGCCCAGGATCTCGAGTTCACCTTGGGCGAGGGGCCGGTGCACGACGCCACCACCGCCGGCGAGCTGGTCGTCGTGGCCGCGGACCTGCTGCCGCATCGCTGGCAGCACTACTCGCCCGCGGTGTCCCGGTTGGGCGTGCGTTCACTTGCGGTCGCGCCGCTGGGCCTGCCCGAGACCTGGGTGGGCGCCCTGACCGTTTTCGATCCGACGCGGACAAAGCTGGCCGGGTGGCTGGCGGGGGCCCTCAAGGAACTGGCCGACGCGTTGACCCATACCGTGCTGCTCACCGAGGAGTGCCTCGCCGCGCTCACCGACGAGGGCGTGGCGGTCACCGGCCCCGCCGGCCAGCTGCTCGCGAATGCCGACCACCATGCGGTCATCCATCAGGCCGCGGGGATGGTCGCCGCGCAGTGCGGGTGCAGCATCGAAGACGCGCTCGCGCTGGTCAAGGCCCGGGCGTTCGTACGCGGCGAACGGGTGGGCACGATCGCGCTGCAGATCGTCGAGAAGCAGCTCCGGCTGGACGACCAATAGAAGGAGCGGCTCGATGGGCGACACCGATCGCCGGGGCTGGGACGCGATGGCCGACCTCGCCGCCAGGTTCGTGGCGGAGGCGGACCTGGCGTGCACGCTCGCCTGGCTGGCGGATCAGTGTGCGGAGCTGCTCGGCGGCACCGCCGCCGGAGTCATGGTCATCGACGCGCAGGGCGCGCTCGACGTGGCCGCCGCCTCCTCCGGGCCGGCGCGGGAGCTGCAGGAGCTGGAGAAGCGGCACTTCGAGGGACCCGCCCGGGACAGCTTCCACGCCGGCCGGCGCATCGACTGCCCGGACCTGGCCGAGGCCGATGACCGGTGGCCCCGGTTCGCTCCGGTCGCCCAGCGGCATGGCAATGCCGCCTTGCACGCGTTCCCGATGGCGTTGCCCGGACGAACCATCGGGGCGATGACGGTGTTTCTGGCTGACCCGGGCGCTCTTCCCGGCGAGGCCCTGGAGACCGGGCAGACGCTGGCGAACCTGGCGGCGATCGGCGTGGGGAGCTACCGGGCCAGGCAGAACGAGATCCTGGCCGCGCAGCTGCAGGCCGCGCTGCACAGCCGGGTGCTCATCGAGCAGGCGAAGGGCCTGCTCGCCGAGCGGCTGGGCATTCCGCTCGATGACGCGTTCGCGCTGATGCGCCAGCACGCCCGCAGCCACGGCCGCAAGCTCGGAGACATCGCCTCCGCGGTGCTCGACGGCCGGCTCATACTCGCTGGCGAGCCAACGGAGTAGGCGGCTCCGGAGCCGGCAGGCAGCTCACCGCGAGCGCCCGCACCTCACGGATGGCCTCGTCCAGCGCTTCGACGGCGCGCAGCAGGCGCTCCCGCTCCGGTCCGTCGACCCGGCACAGCGCCCTGTTGATGTCGAGTCCCGCCCCGAAGAGCCGATTGATGATCAGTTCAGCCCGGTCCAACGGGTCGCCTCGGAAGTTGACGTCCGCCACAATGCCTCCAGCCGCCGCGAGCGTTGGCCGGGGTCCGGGGCGCTACTCGAGCCCGAATGGTACTCCCGGAGATGATCCAAACCCATGGTTGCGCAGACCGGTTCGGTCAATCTCAAATCGAAATCAATTTTCTCACCCATCCCCCCGCCCGAGGTATCTTGGTCCGGACATTCGGGGGAGGGCCCGGTCCCCGCCATCGCCCGAGCGGCGATCACGGGCGGGGGCGTCGTGCGACTGCGTTCCATCGATCAGCGGACACCCATCAGCAACCGCATCAACGCCTTGTACGCGGCCGGGTTCCGGTTCGCGACCAACCATGACGGCGCCGGCACGATCGTCGCGCTGATCGGCGTCCGGGCCTGCCACGGCGTGATCGACGTCGTCCAGCTCTACGGCGAGCACGACGCCGACGCCATCCGGATCCCCGGCGACGAACCGGATGTTCTCTTCCCCCGCAAGGTCCTCTGGCGCACCACCGGCTCATCCTGCGAGGTCATCGACATGCTCCTCGACCTGCCCGAGCCCCTGGCCGGGGGGAGTACTGCGATTTCAGTAGAAGAAATGTCGGCGGACGCATGACGACGGAGCGGTAGGCGGGTGCGGGCCTGACGGAGTACCCGATCCCGAGGGAGAGGACTCCGTGGCTGTGTTTCTCTACCGGTTGGGCCGTCTGGCCTTTCGGCGGCGCTGGTCCGTTCCGCTGCTGTGGCTGGGCGCCGTGGGTGTCGCCTCGGCCACCGCGTCCGAGCTGCCGGACGACACGAAGTGGGATGGCTCAGCGAGCGGCGGGTGCGAGCTGGTGGTCCAGCCAGACTCGGTCGCGCAGTGCGATGCCGTTGATCCGGATTCCCGGGTCGTAGCCGGTGGCCAGGGTGAAGGCATCCCGCTCGATCGCGCGCATCCGGAACCCCTGGCGTTGGTAGAAGCGGAGGTTGCCGATGTCGGCGGTGGCCGTGGCGACCACCAGCATCGAGGCCGCCTCGGCCGCGAGGAGTTCGACGGCGGCACGCACCAGGCGGGCACCGATGCCCTGGCCCTGCCGATCTTCCCGTACCGCCATGTTCTTGAGCTCGACCTCGTCTGGCCGATCGGTCTCGATGAGCTGGAGATGACCGACCACCTCGCAGCCGCGCCGCGCGACCAGGACCCGGCCGGACGCCAGATAGGTGTCGAGCTGGGCCGGTGAGTCTTCGGCCAATTCGAACAACGGCCGCAACCTCGCCCGCGCGCCGGTGTATGGCTCCACACGCACCTCGCCGATGTCGCCGGTGTTCGGCACGACGTTCGTGCGGTTCGGGGTCGACCGCTCGCTCATGACCGGGAAGCCTGGCAAAGGCTTGCCGCCGCCGGCCACCGGATTGCGCGTCGACCCGGGTGCGGTAAGCGTCACGTAAGCTGTTGCCGCTCGCGTGGCGCGGACGGTTCACGGCAAGGTGGATGCGGCCCATTTTCCGTACGTCCTCGAAGCGAAGCGAGCGCAGGGAAGCCCGTGAACGTCAGTCGAACGCCCCTCTTCTGTGACACCGCGCTCGCTGAGCGAATCGAGCGGGTCGAGGCGCGGCTGATGGCCGAATGCGTTGAAGCCGCCCGTCGCGGCGATGCGGACGCCATGGGCTTCGTGCGCTGCCTGGCCGGCGGTGTGGCCAGCTTCGCCGGGGAAGGCTCGCCGTTCAACAAGGTGGCGGGTCTCGGCTTCGACGGCGTACCGAGCGCGGGCGACCTGGATGAGGTCGAGAAGGCGTTCGCCGCCCGCGGCGCCGCTGCGCAGATCGAGCTGGCTCATCTTGGCGACCCCGCGATCGGTGTCCTGCTTACGGGGCGGGGCTATCGGCTGGAATCGTTCGAGAACGTGCTCGGTCTTGCGCTTGACGGTGCGCACGAGCGGGTTGCGCCACCCGGGATCCTGGTCCGGTCCAGCGGCGGCGAGGAGTTCGAACGGTGGCTCGATGTCCTGGCCGATGGCGTCGCCCACCCCGACAGCCAAGGGGTGCCCTGGCACGAGGAGTTTCCGCGCGAGTCCTACCAGCGGGCCGTCCGGCAGCTCGCGGCCGCCGGCGTGCAGCGCTATGTGGCACTACGCGACGGCGTCGTGGCTGGTGCGGCCGGTCTGCGAGTGTCGGAGGGCATCGCACAGTTCGCCGGCGCGGCGACCCTCCCCGCGCACCGCCGCCGCGGTGTCCAGTCCGCACTGCTGTCGGCCCGGCTCGCCGATGCCAAAGCCGCGGGCTGCGACGTCGCCGTCATCACCACCCAACCGGGGTCCACGTCACAACAGAACGCCCAGCGCCAGGGCTTCGACCTGCTCTACACCCGAGCCGTACTGGTCAAACAGCCCTGAGCTCCAGGTCCGGCCGACCGGTGCACATCCACTGTGGAGCTCAGGGAAGCAACGTGACGTTGCTTGCCCTAGAGGGAAAGCAACGTCACGTTGCTTCCCTTGCCCCTCCGGTGGAGCTGATTGTGCCCGTGACCGGCAGTGGCAGGATGCGAAACATGACCTCTTCTGACTCGGAAGTGCGGCATCATCCTGTCGTCGTGGAGCATGGCGAGACCCGGGCCGCCGATATTCAGCTTCGCGTCGCGGACGCGATTACCGCGTTTGCCGGTTCCATGCCGTTCGTCTACATCCACGCGGTTGTCTTCGCCGTGTGGATGGTGTTTCTGGAGGCCGACCCGTGGCCCAAGCTGACCCTTGTCGTGTCGCTCGAGGCGATATTTCTTTCCACCTTCGTGATGATCGGGCAAAATCGGGCGGCGGTTTTTCAGCAGGCCAAGGCCGATCACGACTTCGTCGAGCAGGAGATGGAGCTCAAGACCAACACCGAGCTGACCCGGGCGATTCACACCCTGACCCTCGAGATGCACGAACGCATGATCAAGGGTCGTTGAACTGAACGCAGTTGATCAGTTGATGCCCATGAGCTTCGCCATGTCCTGAATGGACATGGGGATGGTGTCGAGGCGGGGCGCGGTGTCCAGCATCGAGAACGGGGTCCAGGCTCCCGGAGCGGGCAGGGTGAAGGCCACGGTGACGCGCATGTCCGCGCCGCCGGCACTGTCCTTCTGGTCCCAGACGATGCCGCGCATCCGGTGGTCGCCGGTGTCGACGTCGAAGGAGGTGGCGGTGCCGTTTGACACCGTCACCGGCGCGCAGTGGTAGCTCGGCAGGCGGTCCGCCAGCTCGGCGCAGGGTTCGGCGGGCAGCCCGTAGATCGTCGCGGGGAACGCGCCCTTGGTGCGGTGCAGCCACATGAGGTAGCCGTACCGCCCGGAGTCCTGCCACAGGATGTGGAAGCCCCAGCCATAGCGTGCGCCGACCATGGTGGCGCTGCGGGTGCCGAAGTAGTCGGCGGTGCGCCCGGCGGGCAGCCGGTCGACGATGGTCTTGGCGAGCGCGTCACCGTCCTTGTCCTGCGCATGGCCGGCCGGCGCGCGGTGGGCGGGCTGCGCGGGGGGTGGTTGGGCGGTGGACGGGGTGCCGGACGGCGCGGGCGTACCAGGCGGCGGGTCCTGCGCCGGTGGCACGGTCGCGGTCTGCTGGTTGGGTGGCACCGCGGCCAGCGGCGGGGCCGGCGAGGTCATGGCGATGCTAGCGGACGGCGAACCGCCGAGCACCGGAAGGGTGCCGCCGGACGCCGGGCCGGTGGAGCCGAAGCTCCACGGCACGGCGACGGTGAGCACGGTGACCGCCGCCGCGGCCAGGGGGATGGCTCGGTGCACCCGCTGCCGGCGCCGGCCCTGCCGCATGATGTGTTCGAGGTCCAGCCCGATGGGCGGTTCGGGGTCCGGCAGGCAAGTCGACAGCGCCCCGCGCATCGCCGTGTCGAGATCATCAGGAAGTTCGGGAAGGTGACCGGCCAGGTCAGTGCACCTCCTCGATCAGATACGGCCGCATGGCCAGCACCGCCCGGTGCGTCTGGCTCTTCACGGTACCCGCGGAGATCCCCAGCGCCGTGGCCGTCTCGGCCACGCTCATGCCCTCCCAGTAACGCAGCACGACCACCGTTCGCTGGCTGGGGGTCAGCGCCGCCAGCGCCTCCCGCAGGCCGAGCCGGACGTCGGGGAGCGGGTCTGCGGCCGGACCGTCCGGCACGTCGGGCACCGGTCGCTCCCGCCCGGGTTGGCCGCGCCGGCTGGACAGGTACACATTGGCAAGGACCTTGCGGACATAGGCGTCCGCGGTGTCCTCCCGCACCCGGTGCCACACCGAGTACAGCCGCACGAACGCGGTCTGGACCACGTCCTCGGCGTCGTGCCAGTTGCCGGTGAGCAGGTACGCCGACCGGCGCAGCCTGGCCACACGTTCGGCAAAGTACGCCTCGAACGCACGGTCCGGCGTCGCGGTCATGCGCACCCTCGCTGATTGTGTGTACCGGACAGCTTGTCACCTTTCGGGCATCCTCAAGGCGATTTCCATCTTGTTGCAATCGCAACGGCACCGATCACGGTCCGGGTGGGTAGTACCGGCAAGCTCAGTCAGCGACCGGACCGACACGGGACGTGAATCATGGACGGTTCTGTGGCCCCGCCCGAGGGGTACACCGCGTCAACCGACTCGATGACCTCCTCGGCGAGGGCGATCACCACCGCGGCGGAGGACACCCGTGGTGACACCGACGACCTGCAGCCGACCCGGCTCTCCGAGGCCGAGTTCGGCCCGGCGCACACCGAGCACTTCGCCACCTACGCCGAGGCCGTCGAGCGGTTCGGCGCGGGCGCGCAGGCCATGTGCGACAACCTGATCGGCTTCGCCGGGCAGATCGGTGGCGCGGGCCAGTCGTACGCCGGCACCGATCAGAGCGCCGCCGGGACCGTCAACGCGTCGGGGGCCGGGTTATGAGCCACTCGTGGGACGAGGTCCAGGAGCTGCTCGACGACCCCTACGTCGACGGAGACACCAAGGAGCACCTGCTCGGCTCCTACATCAAGGAGAACTTCGGCTTCGCGCGGGATCACGTCCCGGAGGAGGTCCGCGAATACCTCGACGAGTACTCGATGGAGGGCGGGGACTTCGACCAGGGCTCGCTCGACGAGGTCTTCGGCCAGGCGCAGGACGAGTCGGAGCGGCGCGGATACCGGTCCCGGCAGGTCCAGGAGGACCTGGATGCCGGCCAGTCCGAACTGGGCGACATGCGGCCCCCTGCGGCGACCGGGCCGGGCGTGGAGACCTCGGACGAGATCTTCGAGCTGGCCCGCCCCGCGCTGCGGGTATTCGAGACCTGGCTGCCGATCAACGACCAGGTCCCGGAGAATCTGCTGGGGCATCACGGGCGGATCAGCCTCGACGACGTGCAGACCCGGTTCGACGAGCAGAAGGGCATCAACTTCCGGAAGTTCCTCGAGGACGCCGACCGGATGCGGCAGGCGCACACCGCGCTCGCGGATCTGGACACGACCGTCGGGCAGCAGTTGAACTCGATGTACCAGTTCTGGACCGGGCCGGCGGCCAACGCCTCGTACGACCACTACTCCCAACGGATCGCGCCGAACACGTCGGCTCTGCTGGAGGCGTTGTCGACCGGTCCGGATGCGGTCGAGGCCGCGGTGGAGAACGTGTTCGAGGCGTGCAAGAGCAAGGCCGAGCAGGTCGTCGAGCTGTACACCCCGCTGATGGGCGACGCGCCGCCCTACATCGCCAGGCGGATGGTGAAGCTGGCGCGCGGTGAGGAGGTTTCCCACGGGGAGGCCAAGTCGGTGGCGTCGTGGATAGACCGGCAGACCGGCGGCGGCTCCGAGCTCGAGAACGGGATGAACAGCGACTTCTGGGAACTGATCCTGCCGGAGCTGACGAGGTTCTCCGGCGAATGGATTCGGGATTGCTTCAACCGGGACCTGCACGACGGCATCTACGAGACCTTCGACCGGGTCTGCACCGACACCGCCGAAGCGGTCAACACCACCTACGAGGCACTGAACGACGCGCTCGGCGAGTACGACAACGGGTTCTCCGACGCCAGCGCCCAGCAGGTGACCGGGCCGGGCGCCGGAACCACCGCGGGAGCCGGCGCTGGCAGCGGTATGCCGGCGGGCGCGGCCGGCAGCGGGATACCGGAGCTGGGCGGCGGTGGTTCGGGTGGCGGTGGCGCCGCCCAGCCGCCGCCGGCCGTCGACATCCCGTCGCCGTCGACCATTCCCAGCCTGGCCGGCGCCGGATCCGGCACGGGTGACCCGGCGGGCCTCGGGTCCGGCACCGGCGATCCGGCGGGCACCGGCGATCCGGCCGGCACCCGACCTTCGGGCCTCGAACCGGCGTCGCCCGAACCGGGCGATCCGCCCGCACCGGAGCCGACCCGGCCGGACACCGGCCAACCGGAGACCGTCACGATCGAGGACGGTGACCGGACGATCGCGGTCTCCAGCCCGGACGGCCAGGGACGGGTGACCATCACGATCGACGACGGTGGTGCGGAGCCGAAGACGTACGAGATCGACTTCGGCGAGGCGACCGGCGCCGGCGCCGCGCAGGCCCACCCGGGGATGCCGCTGCCGGCACCGGCACCCGGGCCGGTGGCCGAGGCGGGACCGCTGCCGGGAATGGCGCCGCTGCCGGAGATACCACCGCCGCCGGTGGGCGGTCCGGTGCCGGACCCGCCACCGTCGGCGATCGGGCCGGACCTGCCGCCACCGCGTTACGGCGGGCCGGTACCGGATGCCGGGCCGGTGCCGGACCTGCCGCCACCGCCGACCGTCGCGGCGTCGGCGCCGGCCGGTCCGGACGGGGTGGCGACGATCAAGGACGGCGAGATGACCATCACCGCCGAGCGCCCGGCCGGCCTACCGGACCGGGTCGTGGTGACGGTCGACGGCGGCTCCGGCGAGGCGACCACCTACACCGTGGACTACTCCGACCCGGACAACCCGACGTCCACCGTGGCGTCGGCCAGCGCCGGAGCCGGCGGCCAGGCCGGTTCGTTCGGGTTGCCGGGCCAGGGTGAGTACACCGCCGCGCCGGCGTCCGGCGGCGGGAGCTCCGGCGAGGCCGCCCTGGCGTCGGCCTCCGACGGCGCCGGTCACGCCACCGGCGCCGGGGGCATGCCGATGCTGGGCGGCATGGGCGCGGCTCCGGGCGGGGGCGATCAGGAGCGCGCGGCGGGTCAGTGGCGGGTCGTGGGTGATCTGTTCGACGAGGATCGTCCCGAGCCTCCCGGGGCCCGGTTTCGCGGTGCGATCGGTGGAAGCCGGTGACGGACATGAGCGGCATGGTGGGCGGCGTCGCGGCGGCGATCTCCCGGATGGAGCGGGTGCGTAGGGAGATGGCGGAACGCCGGGGTCTCCGTCAGCGCCACGGTGCGGAGATCCGGGCGAGTTCCGTGGCCAGCCTCACCCAGCACGCGGCGACGGCACAACAGGCCGCCAGGGACCTCGGTGAGCGGGCACGCCGGCGGCAAGCCGCGGGCGGCTGGTCCACCTCGAGTACCGACCGCGACCGAAATCCCACGCTCGGGCTCGGAATCCGAGACAACGACGACCCCCCGGCCGTCGCCGAGCAATCCGGCTACCGCCCGCCGCCGGTCGTGACACCCCCGCCAGTTCCGGTCGCGCCCGAGCGGACGTCTCCGCCCGCCGTGCGGCGGCCGTCCCGGCCCCGGAGACCCGACGAGGACGACGACGACTTCTCGGGCCACAGCTGGATGGTCAACCGCTGACCCGGAAATGCGGTGAACGACGCTTTCATCACGCCCAGCGCGAGGAAAGACGCATTCGCCGCACCGAGCGCCGGGCGAGTTCGCCAAGCGGGGTCGTCCGTCAGGTCCGGCGGCCGAGCCCACAACGCGTACAACTCGTCTTCCACGGACATGCGCCCTCCCTCGTCAGAGTCGCAGGTCCTGGTCGGTCAGGCGCAGGTGTGAGGTCGGCCGGCCCTGCCGCCGCCGTGGCCGTCGATGGTGTCCTCCGAATGACGACCAGCAACAGGGCTTTTCGGCCCTGCCGCCGGGCTGTTCGCCCGGTCACAATAGAGGTGCTGACACACCCCCGGTCAGCGCCTGTGGAGATCCCCTCCTGGCCCCGCGCCTCCCCGGCGCGGGGCCTCTCCGTGCTCGGCGATTATCCAGGGATCAGACGGTGTATTCGAATTGCCAGAAGGGGCTCGGGGGCGGGCCGGGGGGTGCGGGGGGTTTGCCGCTGATGCGCCAGCGGCCAAGGAATGGTCCGGGGAAATCGAAGGTGTAGCTGGTCGCGGTAAAGGGCAGGAGGGTCGATAGCCAGACGGTCCACTGGCCGGGGGTCGAGCAGCCGAAGCAGTCGATTTCGATGCTGAGGGAAACCGCCCATTCCACCGGCTCCCAGGTGACCGTCGTGGTGCGTGGGAGCGTGCTGAAGACGGTTCCGTCAGCGGGGCTGACCAATACCGGGGACGGTCTTGGCTCGAAGCGGAATCCCCACCACACGCTGGTGATGCCCGGGGTGCCGTTGGGGGCGATCGCGGTGACCCGCCAGCGTCGCTCCTTGAAATCGGTCGCACGGTTCCAGGCGAAGGTCCAACTGGTGGCCCTGACCGATGCGCTCATCCACGGGGCCCACGTCGCGGCGCACAGGCACTGCACCTCGACGTCGTAGCGTTTGGCACCGTAAACCGGTTGCCAGGTAAGGGTTGTCTCCGGTGCCAGGTCGGTGAACAGGGTGCCGTCGGCGGGACTGGCCAGCACGGGTGCGGGCAGCGGGTCCTGTTGCCGGGTCAGGGCGTTTCCGGTCGCCCCCGGCGCGACCATCAGCCCGGCAGCGGCCAGCACCGCCAGCAGCCCCAGGACGGCCACACGAACAGCACGCCTCACGAAATGAGCCACCGACCACCACCACCCAACGGACAGAGTCACAGACGAACTTCTTTCGCACGGAAAGTCGCGCCTCCGAAGCTCAGCGTTACCGCTGCGTGGGTCTAGAGTCGTGCGGGTGGAAGCTACTCGGGAAATTCTGATGTTGTGCGGGAGCCTCCGCACCGCTTCGAGTAACTCCGCGCTGCTGCGCACGGCGCGGGCACTGGTTCCGGATGGGTTTTCGGCGCACTACTACGAGGGCATGGACACGCTGCCGCATTTCAACCCGGACCTTGATCGCGATCCGTTGCCGGCGGCCGTCGCCGATTTCCGTGAACGGCTCGCGGGAGCCGCGGCCATCCTGATCTGCACGCCGGAGTATGCCGGGGCCCTGCCGGGCAGCTTCAAGAACCTGCTGGACTGGACCGTGGGCGGGGTGGAGATCGAGAAACCGACGGCGTGGATCAACGTGTCCTCGTCGTCGACCCGGGCCGCTGACGCCCATGCGTCGTTGCGCAAGGTGCTCAATTACACCGGAGCGATCATCGTGGAGGACGCCTGCGCGCACATTCCGGTGCGTTCGGACATGATCGACGGGGGTCTGATCATCGACCGGGAGGTCCGCGAGCGGGTGGCCACCGCGCTGGCCACGCTCGCGGCGCACGCCGTCGCCGTCACGACCTGACACTCGCCCGGCTTTTGCTGAGTTGGTCAAAAGTTCGCTTCGATCGTTCTGAAGCTCTGGACAAAGCTGCCAGAAGTCTCCTACCGTGTCGGGCACGCACAGCGGCGAGCCGAGGAGGTGCCCGACATGCGGGAACCCCTGCACCTGAGGCTGCTTCGGCTTTTGCGTGATCTCGGGCCCACGTCCCGCGCGGAGCTCGCGGACGCGCTGGCGGTGCCGCGGCCGCGGCTGCTGGCGGAGCTGGAGCGGTTGGTCGCGGCCGGTTACGTGGCCGAGGCGGGGCTGGCCGCGTCGCGGGGCGGGCGCCGGTCGACGCTGGTCGAGCTGAACCCGGACCTGCGGTTCGCGGCCGTGGACCTCGGTGCGACGTCGATCGACGTGGAGATCACCAACGGGCGGCTGGAACCGGTCGTCGCCTATGCCGAGCCCGCGGACATCCGGTCCGGACCGAAGGTGATCATGAACCGGGTGGACGAGCTCCTGGCGAAGGCGCGGATCGACGGCGCGTACCAGCGGCTCACCGGGATCGGTATCGGGGTGCCGGGCCCGGTCAGCTTCCGGGACGGCATCCCGGTCTCGCCGCCGATCATGCCGGGCTGGGACCGGTTCCCGGTGCGGGAGTACCTGACCCGCGAGCACGGCTGCCCGTGCGTGGTGGACAACGACGTCAACATCATGGCGGTCGGCGAGAAGCACGGCGGCGTGGCGCAGGCCGTCAACGACTTCCTGTTCGTCAAGATCGGCACCGGGATCGGTTGCGGCATCCACCTTTCCGGCGAGGTCTACCGGGGACCCGCGGGCTGCGCGGGCGACATCGGGCACATCCAGGTCGACGGGCACGGTCCGGTGTGCTCGTGCGGCAACGTCGGCTGCCTGGAGGCGCTGTTCAGCGGCGCCGCCCTGGGTCGCGAGGCGCTGGCGGCCGCGCGCTCGGGCACCTCCTCGGCGCTCGCCGAGCGGTTCGCCGCGGCCGGTTCGGTTGCCGCCCCGGACGTCGCCGAGGGTGCCGGCGAAGGCGACGTCACCTGCATCCGGCTCATCCGCGACGGCGGCCGCCGCCTCGGTGGCGTGCTGGCCGGCCTGGTCAGCTTCGCCAACCCGTCGATGATCGTGATCGGGGGCGGGTTGGCGCAGCTGGGCCACATTCTGCTGGCCGAGATCCGCAGCGTGGTCTACCGCCGCTCGCTGCCGCTGGCCACCGGGAACCTGCCGGTGGTGCTGTCCGAGCTGGGCCCGCGCGCGGGCGTGACCGGCGCCGCCGTGCTCGCCAGCGACCAGGCTTTCGAGCAGGCGACATGACCGGGGACACGGTGCTTCGCCTCACCGATGTGGTGAAGACCTTTCCCGGCGTGCGGGCGCTGGACGGGGTGTCCCTGGAGGTGCGCGCGGGGGAGGTGCACTGCCTGCTCGGGCAGAACGGCGCCGGCAAGTCCACGCTGATCAAGGTGCTGGCCGGCGTGCACCGGCCCGACTCGGGCGGCGTGGAGTGGCTGGGCGAGCCGGCGGACTTCGCCACCCCGCAGGCGGCGATGAAGGCCGGCATCGCCACGATCTACCAGGAGCTGGACCTGGTCGAGTACCTCAGCGTCGCCGAGAACGTGTTCCTCGGGCACGAGCCGCGGCGGCTCGCCGGGTTCGTCTCGCGCGGCCGGATGGCGCGGCGCACCAAGGAGATCCTCGGTGGGCTGGGGCACGCCGAGATCCCGCCGTGGCGCGAGGTCCGTCACTTGCCCAGTGCCGGCAAGCAGATCGTGAGCATGGCCCGGGCACTGTCCCGGCAGGCGCGGCTGATCATCATGGACGAGCCGAGCGCGGTGCTGGCGCACGACGAGGTGGGCAACCTGTTCCGGATCATCCGGGAGCTGACCGCGCAGGGCATCGCGGTCATCTACATCTCCCACCGGCTGGAGGAGATCCGCGAGATCGGCGACCGGGTGACCGTGCTCAAGGACGGCCGGACCACCGCGACCGACCTGCCCGCGCGCAGCACGCCGACCCGTGAGCTGGTCAGCCTGATGACCGGGCGCACCATCGAGTACGTCTTCCCCGAGCGTCCACAACGGACACCCGGCGAGGAGCTGCTGCGGGTCACGGAGCTGAGCCGGGCCGGCGAGTTCGCCGACGTGTCCCTGACCGTCCACAGTGGAGAGATCGTCGGCGTCGCCGGGCTGGTCGGCTCCGGCCGCTCCGAGCTGCTGGAGACCATCTACGGCGGCCGGCAGGCCGACTCCGGGACGGTCGAGGCGCGCCGCCGGGAGCTGCGGCCGGGCAGCGTGGCCGCGGCGGTCCGGGCCGGGATCGGCATGGTGCCCGAAGAGCGCAAGGCCCAGGCGCTGCTGCTCGGCGAGCCCATCTACCGCAACATCACGCTGGCGAACTTCCCGAGCTACGCGCGGGGCGGGTTCACCAACGCCGCGCGCGAGCAGGCGGTGGCCCGCCGGATCGCCGACGAGCTGGACCTGCGGCCCCGGGACGTGCGCCGGCCGGTGCGCACGCTGTCCGGTGGCAACCAGCAGAAGGTCGTCGTCGGCCGGTGGCTCGCCGAGCAGACGAGCCTGCTGCTGCTCGACGAGCCGACCCGGGGCGTCGACGTCGGCGCGCGGACCGAGCTGTACCGGATCATCCGCGGCCTGGCCGCGGACGGTGTCGGCGTGCTGCTGGTCTCCAGCGAGGTGCCGGAGGTGCTCGGCCTCGCCGACCGGGTGCTGGTGATGCGGGAGGGCCGCATCATCCACGAGGCCCCGGCCGCGGACCTCGACGAGGGCGGCGTCCTCGACATGATCATGGCCGGTTCCCTGCTCGAGGAGGCGGAGCTGTGAGCGAGCTTGCGAGCGAACCATCGGGTACTGCCCTGCCGCTGAGCTTGCGAAGCAGCAGGGCTCGGCGGCACCGAGCTTGCGAGGTGACGCGTTGACAGGAGATCTGGCCACGGTGCCCCGCAAGGACGAGCCGGTCGAGGACCGGCGGCGGCGCGGCTGGTGGCGCGACGAGTCGACCGAGTCGGTGCGGCGCAACCTGGGGCTGGTCGGCGTCCTGCTCGCGCTGGTGGTAATCGGGGCGATCACCAAACCGGAGCTCTACGGCGACCTGAACTGGGTACTCAACAACACGGCCACGATCCTCCAGCTGGCATCCGTCATCGGCGTGGTGGCGGTCGGGATGACGTTCGTCATCACCGGTGGCGGCATCGACCTGTCGGTCGGCGCGATCATCGCGCTGGCCGGGGTGTGGTCGACCACGGTCGCGACCCAGAAGTTCGGCGCCGGCGGCATGATCTTCACCGCGCTCGCGGTCGGCGTCGGGGTCGGGCTGGTCAACGGGCTACTGATCTCCTACGGCCGGCTGGTTCCGTTCATCGTCACGCTCGCGATGCTGGTCGCCGCGCGCGGGCTGGCCTCGGAGATCTCCAACCAGCAGACGCAGGAATCCCGCAGCCTCTTCATCAACGACCTCGCCGCGACCAAATGGCTCGGTATCCCTTTGCTCGTCTACATTTTCGCCATGGTCGCCGCGGCGGGCTGGGTGCTGCTCAACCGCACCACGTTCGGCCGGCGCACGGTGGCCATCGGCGGCAACCCCGAGGCGGCGCGGCTGGCCGGGATCAACGTCAAGCGGCACACCATGCTGCTGTACGTCCTTTCCGGACTGTG
Organism: Actinophytocola sp.; assembly: GCF_036002505.1. Lineage (GTDB taxonomy): Bacteria > Actinomycetota > Actinomycetes > Mycobacteriales > Pseudonocardiaceae > DASYTH01. The sequence goes on from NZ_DASYTH010000096.1 coordinate 27,286, forward strand.
CTGCGGCATCGGTGCGGTCATGCTGACCTCCCAGGCCACCTCCGCACAGGCGGCGATGGCCAACCTGTACGAGCTGGACGCGATCGCCGCGGCCATCATCGGCGGCACGCTGCTCGCCGGCGGCCGCGGCACCATCGTCGGCTCGCTGCTCGGCGTGCTGATCTTCTCCACGATCACGAACCTGTTCGCCATCAACAACCTCAGCACCGAGGCGCAGAACATGATCAAGGGCGGCATCATCGTCGCCGCGGTGCTGATCCAGCAGCTGCAGTTCAAGTCCGTCACCAGGTTCTTCGCCCGCAACAAGCTCACCAGGAATTAACTTCAACCACCCGCCGGGTGATCGTCCTTTATAGACGGTCGCCGGGACAGGCACACCCAGGAGGACGTCATGACTGATGACTGGCGCTACGCCAGCGAGCCAAAAAATGGGATACAGCGCCGCCACCTGCTGCTCGGTGGTGCGGCCGTCGGCGCGGGGGCGCTGCTGACCGCGTGCACCAGCAACGAGGAGCAGCCCAACACCCAGACCAACACCGGAGGCGGCGGCAGCAACCCGAACTCCAGCCCCGGCAAGAAGGTCACCATCGGGTTCTCCGCGCCGGCCGCCGACCACGGCTGGATCGCCGCGATCACCAACAACGCCAAGGCGCAGGCCAAGCAGTTCAGCGACGTGGAGCTCAAGGAGGTCGCCGCCGGCGCGGACGCGGCCGCCCAGCGCGCGGCGCTCTCCACGCTCATCTCCCAGAAGCCCGACGTGATCGTGTTGCTTCCTTACGACGGCAAGGAGTTGAACTCCTTCGGGCTGGAGGCGATGAAGGCCGGCGTCCCGGTGGTCAACCTGGACCGGGCGTTCCCCGACGCGCTGGCCTACCGGCTGCAGATCAAGGGCGACAACTACGGCATGGGTGTCTCGGCCGGCAACTTCGTCGCCGCCCAGATGAAGGCGAAGGGAGTGGCCAACCCGGTCATCGGCGAGATCGCCGGGATCGACCAGCTCGAGCTGACCCAGGAGCGCAGCAAGGGTTTCCGGGACGCGCTCGCCGCGGCCGGGATGCGCGTGTCGAACCGCCGGGCCGCGGAGTTCACTGTGGACACCGGCCAGCGCGAGGCGACGCTGCTGCTGCAGGCATTGCCGAAGATGGACGCGCTCTGGAACCACGATGACGACCAGGGTGTCGGCGTCCTGGCCGCGATCAAGCAGGCGAACCGCAGCGAGTTCCTCATGGTCGGCGGCGCCGGCTCGAAGTCCGCCATCGAGGCCATCCAGGCCGACAACTCCGTGCTGAAGGCCACGGTCACCTACAGCCCGTCGATGGCCTCCTCGGCGATCTCGCTGGCCCGCCTGATCGGTCAGAACCGCAAGATGTCCGACCTGGTGGAACTCCAGGTGCCAAAGGAGATCATCCTGGCCTCCGAGACCATCACCAAGGAGAACGCGGGCCAGTACCTTCCGCTCGGTTTCTGACACACCAGGGGGTCCACTGTGGACAATGGAGAGCTGCGGGTCGGCCTCGTCGGCTACGCATTCATGGGCACCGCGCACTCGCAGGCGTGGCGGACGGTCAACCGCGTCTTCGACCTCCCGGTGCGCGCGCGCATGGTCGCGATCTGCGGCCGGGACGAGGCGAAGGTCGCCGAGGCCGCCGGGCGTCTCGGCTGGGCGGAGCACCTGACCGACTGGCGGGCGCTGGTGGCCCGCGAGGACATCGACGTCGTCGACGTGTGCACGCCCGGCGACAGCCATGCCGAGATCGCCATGGCCGCGTTGACTGCCGGCAAGCACGTCCTGTGCGAGAAGCCGCTGGCCAACACCGTGGAGGAAGCCCGCGCCATGACCGACGCCGCCGCGGCCGCGCGGTTGGCGGGCGTCCGCTCGGTCTGCGGCTTCAACTACCGGCGCGTGCCCGCGGTCGCGTTCATGCGCCAACTCGTCGAGGAGGGCCGGCTCGGCACGATCCGCCACGTCCGCGCGGCGTACCTGCAGGACTGGATCGTCGACCCGCAGTTCCCGCTGGTCTGGCGACTGCGGCGGGAGGTCGCCGGCTCCGGTGCGCTCGGCGACATCGGCGCGCACATCATCGACCTGACCCAGTACGTGACCGGCCAGCGCATCACCGGCGTCAGCGCCCTGACCGAGACCTTCGTCAAGGAACGCCCCCTGCCCGCGGCGTCCAGCGGCCTGTCCGCGGTGGCTGACACCGAGTACGGACCGGTCACCGTGGACGACGCCGCACTCTTCGTGGCACGGTTGGATGGCGGCGCGGTCGCCACCTACGAGGCGACCCGGTTCGCCACCGGCCGCAAGAACGCCCTCCGCGTCGAGATCAACGGGTCCCACGGGTCGGTCGCCTTCGACCTTGAACGGCTCAACGAACTGGAGTTCTACGACGCCACGCTCCCCGAAACCGAACGCGGCTTCCGCCGAATTCTCGTCACCGAGCCCGACCACCCTTATATGTCGGCGTGGTGGCCCCCCGGCCACATCCTGGGCTACGAGCACACCTTCACCCACGAGCTCCGCGACTTCCTGACCGCGATCGCCGCCGGCGAAGACCCCACCCCGTCCTTCACCGACGCCCTCCAGGTCCAACTCGTCCTCGACGCCGTCGAACGCTCCGCCCGCCTCGACTCCTCCTGGATCAAGGTCGAACCCTGAGCTCCACCATCTCCTCGGCCCGCGAGCGAGGAACCCGCCACGGCAAGCGCCCCGCGGCGGTTTCGCAGGCCCGAGGCGTCGCCGGTGTGGCCGGGAACACGGGATCCTCCCGGCCACGCCGCGCGATGCACTTCCTGAACCCGGACCACACCTACCCCAACCCGTTTTCCGGTTTCGCGTTGTGGCGCTTGGTTAGCCCCGCAGCGTGGACATGTTGCGGGCGCTGATTCTGGTGTGGCGGAGGGACTGGCCGGGGTCGGCGGTGCCGCCGGGGGCGTTGTCCTGCTCGTAGTTGGAATTGTGGAAGCCGCGGGCACCGATGCCGCGGTAGAACGTGCGGAAGTCGATGTCGCTGCGGGGGTCGCCGAACGGGATGAAGTTGTAGCCGTTGCCGACACCGGGCGGTTCGCCGGTGGCGTCACCGTCTTTGGCGTGGAAGAGGGCGTAGCGCTTGGTTTGGCGCGCTACCTGGGCGCGGGGGTCGAAGACGTCCTCGACGCGGTTGCCTTCCCAGTCGTAGCGCCAGCGCCACTGGTGTTGGGCGACGTGGGCCCAGTAGATGTCCAGTTCTACCACGCACAGGCTGGGGTCGGTGACGTCGAGGTAGTGCTGCATGAGGCGTTTGCCGGATTCGCCGCGCACCTGGGTTGGCGGGATCGGGGCGCCGGTGACGCGGTCCTGGGTGACCGTGACGAGAGGGCCGTCCTGCAGGAAGTTGTAGGCGGGGGAGTGGTTGTGTGGGTAGAGATGTATTCCGGAGGCGAGGCTGAGACGGTTGAGGGCCTCCCATTTCTCGCCGGCGAGGGTCCACGGCTCGATGTTGCGGTCGTTGGCGCTGGTCGGGTCGTTGCCGGTGCCCATGTAGGGCATGCCGAGGATCGCGGCGAACTCGAGCTCGGTCTGGAAGCGTTCGCGGTCGGTTGTGGACATCGATCCACCGGGGCTGCTGGGGCCGGGCCAGGTGTTGGGGATGAAGCCGTGGTTGCCGATGGCCTCGAGGCAGAACTCGTCGAGGAAGCCGCGCAGGGTGCGGGCGTAGGCGAGGTAGGCGGCGCGGGACTCCGGGGTGACCACGCCGCCCGGGGCCGGGTTGGGCGCGGCGCCGCCGGGGTTCTCGGCGTGCTGGCCGTAGCCGGCGAACTCGATCTGCTTGAACCCGAGGCGGGCCAGGTAATGGAGCAGCTCGCGCCAGCCGCCGGGGAGGGGGACCAGCGGGCCGAGGTCGGTCGGGTCCTCAGGGAAGTGCGGCCCGCCGAGGAAGCCCATCGTCGGCGCGACGCCGAGCCGGGCGCTCGCCGCGATGCCGATTCTGGACGGCACGTCGCGCTGGGTGAACGTGATCGTGCCCAGCTTGCCGGGCGGGATGAGCCGCGCGCCGCCCTGCTCAGCCGTCGCGGACGCCGGGGTGGCGGCGAAGACCGACGGGGTCGCCGCCGCCGCGGCCATCACGCCCGCGCTCGCCATCAGCCGGCGCCGGTTCATCTGTGCGGTCATGTCTTTTCCTTCCGGGGTAGGCGAAACGTCTACAGGCCGATGCCGGCGCCGCCGAACTCGACCCAGTTGAGGTTGAAGAAGTTGTTCGCCGGCCCGCCGGGTGCGGGGCGGAACACGAGGTAGAGCCGGTGCGCGCCGCCGGGGTCGGCGAGCGGGAACACCTGGCTGGCATACGTGTTCGCGTCGGCGGTCGCCGCGATCGTGACCGTGCTCAGCAGCGGTCCGTCCACAGTGTCCTGATGGATCTCGACGAGGCCCGTGCCGCCGGAGGTGCGGAACGTGATCGAGTTGATGTCCACCAAGCGATAGGTGCCGTTCAGCGCGATCCAGTCGCCGTTGCCCAGGCTGCCGCGCTGCAGCCCGCCGCCGGCGTCGGTGGTCGGTGCGGTGTTGGTGCCGGACTGGTCGACCGCGAACTCGACCTCCTGATGCTTCTGCAGGATCGTCACCTGGTCCACAGTGGTCAGTGCGGGGACACCGCCGGAGCCGCCGAGATCGGTGTACCAGGCGCTGATGACGCCGAACACGTTCCCGCCGTGCGAGACGTCCTCGGCTTCGGTCGGCAGCGTTCCGGTGCACCCGTTCGCGGTCGCCTCGGCGTGGCCGTGGCTGTCGTGCCCGAGCACGAACGTCACCTGCACGCGGCCGCAGTCGATCGGGCCGTCCTCGGGGTCGGAAACCGTCACGGCGAACGGGATCGTGTCGCCGAAGGAGAACAGCCCACCCGCGGCCGGCACCGTCAGGTGCACCGACGGCGAGGTGTTGCCGACCGTGATGGTGGTGTTCGCCGACGCGGTCTTGCCGCTGGAGTCGGTGACCGTCAACCGTGCCGTGTAGACACCGTTGGCCGAATACGTGAACGTGGGGTTGGGTTCGATCGAGTCGACGGTCCCGTTTCCGTCGAGGTCCCAGGAGAACTTGATGGAGTCGCCCGGGTCGGGGTCACGCGATCCCTCACTGGAGAACGCGACCGTCAGCGGCGCCACGCCGTCGGCCGGCGTCGCGTTCAGCACCGCGATCGGGGCGCGCAACCCCTTGACGTAGCTGAACTTCACCAGCGCCGCGTCCGGGTTGATGTTGAAGAAGCCGTCCCCGTAGGTGAGCAGGTAGAAGTTCCCGTCCTTGCCCCACATCATGTCCATGGGGTTGTCGCACAGGAACGGCTTGGTCGGCGTGGTCGGTGCCTGACCGCAGTTGAGCAGGTCGTTGATCTTGAAAACCGCGCCGGACGAGTCCAGCCGGATCTCCCGCAGGTAGTCCCGGGTGAACTCACCGAAGAAGATGGCGCCGTCGTAGTACTTGGGGAACTTGGTGGGGTTGGGGTTGGCCGGGTTGTAGTCGTACTTCGCCGCGCCGTGCGGCCCGACGCCGCCGGTCCCGAGCTCCGGGAACAGCTGCGGGCAGGTGCCCGGCGGGTTCTGGCGGTAGTACGCCGGGCACGGTGTGCCGAGCGGGTTCGCCGGGTTGTTGTCCTGGTAGGAGTACCAGACCTCGGGCCGGGCGACCGGCGGGGTCACGGTCAGGCCGGTGTTCCACCGCGACGTGTTCTCCGGGCCGTGCGCCGGGTTGTTGCATTCGAAGGCCTGCGGCGGGTCGTCCAGCGGAGTGGAGGTGTTGAAGTTCCACCGGTAGTACGGCAGGTCCGGCGAGTAGCACAGCGGCCACCCGTAGTTCGCCGGCCGCCGCACCGTCATCATCCGCCCGGTCCCGGCCGGCCCGCGGAACACCTGCGGGGTCTGGGAGTCCGGCGAGTAGTCGGTGACGAACGCGACGTCGTCATCGTCGACGGTGATACGGAACGGGTTGCGCAGGCCCATCGCGTAGATCTCGGGCCGGGTCAGCGCCGTGCCCGGGGCGAACAGGTTGCCGGCCGGCGCCGTGTAGGAACCGTCCGGCCGCACCGTGATGCGCAGGATCTTGCCGCGCAGGTCGTTGGTGTTCTGGGCGGAGCGCCGGGCGTCCACGTGCGGCGCGTTGAACAGCCCGGTCGTCGTGAGCATGTCGTTGAACGGCGCGAAGCCGCCGGAGTTGCCGCCGCCGGACGGGGTGTCGTCGCCGGTGACCAGCCAGAGGTTGTTGTGCTTGTCGAAGTCGATGTCGCCGGCGACGTGGCAGCACGCGCCGCGGTTCACCGGCACCCGCAGGATCTGTTGCTCCGAGGCCAGATCGAGCGTCGGCGCGGGACCGTCGAGGAGCTTGAACCGGGAAAGCTGGAAGTACCCCAGCCACGGGTCCCACACCGAGGGGTCGGCCCCGGTGTTCGGCGCGTTCGCGACCGGCGTGCTCAAGGGCGGCGAGTAGTACAGGTAGATCCATCTGTTGGTGGCGAAGTCGTTGTCGACGGCCGGCCCGTACATGCCGTCCTCGCTGGCCATGTAGACCGGGATCTGCGCCAGCAGGTGCGTGGTGTTCGTGGCCGGGTCGTGCAGCCGGACCCCGCCGCGGCGGTCGGTCTGGACCACGCGCCCGTCGGGGAGCACGTCGAAGCCGATCGGCTCGCTGACGTTGGGTGGCGCGGCGATGAAGTCCATCTGGTAGTTGGCAAGCACGGTCGCGCCGCAGTCGCCGTCGGTCAGGCCCGCGGCCCACCGGATCGCGCCGCCGAGGTGGGACCGCATACCCGCCTCACGGAACGAGGACGGCGTCCCGCCGAAGCCGGTGTAGAACGAGCGGCCGCCCTGGAAGTCCTTGCACCACGTGATGGGATGGTCGAAACCCATGGTGCCGCCGGCGAACGTCGATTCGTCCACAGTGGACATGACGTGGGCGAAGCCGCGGACGCTGGACGTGAAGTTGTACCACCGGTCGGTGCGGGTCCACCGGTCCGGCAGGTTGGCCGAGGCCGGGTGGACGCGGTCGGCCACCTTGACCACGGCCTGGCTCACCGGCGCGGCACCGCTCGCCCGGGTGCCGAGCACGTCGGTGAGGAACGACCAGCCCGGCTCGGCCTCGATCGCGGTGTGGATGCCGACGAAGCCGCCACCGTCGTGGAAGTACGCCTCGAACGCGGCCTGCTCGGCGTCGGAGAGCACGTCGCCGGCGTTGTTGAGGAAGACGACGACGCGGTACTTCTTCAGGTGCGGCTTGTCGAACACGCGCGGATCGGCGGTGACCTGTGTGCTGAACCGCAACTCGGTGCCGAGCCGGCGGATGGCGTCCACCCCGGCCGCGGTCGACGGCTGCGGCGCGCCGGCCGTTCCGGTGAAGACGAGCACCTTGTAGTGCGAGCCGCCGCCCTCGACGGCGCTGCCGCTGTCGGGCAGGGGTGCCGCCGGTGCCGCGAGGGGGTTCACGGTGACGAGCAGGGAGCTGAGGAGCGCGGGCAGGACCAGGTGGGTCGCGAGCGCACGCCGAAGATGGGGTCGCATGGCACCTCGCTGTGTCGGGGGACGTCCGGGGGCGTACTGGTCCGGGCCGGTCGGGAACCGGCCTGGTCGCGGGATCCACCGATGGGGTACGGGTGCGCCAGGGCGGTGCCACGCGCGAGGATGCGTGCGATCCGCCATCGACGACGATATGCGGTGCGTCGATCGATAGGAAGAGCTGGCACGACGAAAGTTATGGGAACATCGTTCTAACTTCTGTACGATTCGATGAAAGCTGGCCGAGGAGAGCAACGATGCCGCGACCGATCACCCTGTTCACCGGCCAGTGGGCCGACCTGCCGTTCGAGGAGATGTGCCGGCTCGCCGGGCAGTGGGGGTACGACGGGCTGGAGCTCGCGTGCTGGGGCGACCACTTCGAGGTCGACGCCGCGCTCGCCGACGAGTCCTATGTGGAGCGCAAGCGGGAGACCCTGGCCAAGCACAACCTCCAGGTCTTCGCCATCTCCAACCACCTGGTCGGGCAGGCGGTCTGCGACCACCCGATCGACGAGCGGCACCGGGCCATCCTGCCGGCCCGGATCTGGGGCGACGGCGAGCCCGAGGGCGTCCGCGCGCGGGCGGCGGCGGAGATGAAGGACACCGCGCGGGCCGCGGCCGCGCTCGGCGTGGGCACGGTCGTCGGGTTCACCGGATCCTCGATCTGGCACACGCTCGCGATGTTCCCGCCGGTGCCCGAGTCGATGATCGACGCCGGGTACGCGGACTTCGCCGCGCGATGGAACCCCATCCTCGACGTGTTCGACGAGGTCGGCGTCCGGTTCGCGCACGAGGTGCACCCCAGCGAGATCGCCTACGACTACTGGACCACCAGGCGCACCCTGGAGGCCATCGGCCACCGCCCCGCGTTCGGCCTCAACTGGGACCCGTCGCACATGGTCTGGCAGGGCCTCGACCCGGCGGGGTTCATCCTCGACTTCGCCGACCGCATCTACCACGTCGACTGCAAGGACACCAAGGTCCGCACCGCCGACGGCCGCCGCGGCCGGCTCTCCTCGCACCTGCCCTGGGCGGATCCGCGCCGGGGCTGGGACTTCGTCTCCACCGGCCACGGCGACGTCCCGTGGGAGGACTGCTTCCGCGCGCTCAACACGATCGGCTACGACGGCCCCATCTCCGTCGAGTGGGAGGACGCCGGCATGGACCGCCTCGTCGGCGCCCCCGAAGCCCTGGAGTTCGTGCGCCGCCTGGCTTTCGACGCTCCGGCCGCGGCCTTCGACGCGGCTTTCGCCAGCAAGGACTAGCAATCCGGCCTCTGCACTTCGTCACCGTGTTGGCGTCTCACGTTGCCGTGTTGGCGCGTCACGGTGCCATGTTGGCATCTGGCGTAGGTGTGTTGGCTGGTGACGACGCCCCCGGACACCGCTGACGGTGACCCCGGCGCACACCCGGGCCCAAGACAGCGACGCCACACGCCAACACAGCCACGCCAGAGGCCAACACAGCGACGCCACACGCCAACATGGCTTCGCCAGAGGCCAACACACCGAACCTTGTTCGCCTTTTGACGAGGCCCGGCGTCCCCTTTACTGTTTTGTACGTTGCAGCTTCTCGAAAGCTGTTCGGTATTCCGAACGGCTCACCCCTGCTGAGGAGGAGCGCTGATGCAACGAGGTCTCGTCGTGGCCGCGCTGATCGCGGTGGTCATCCCGGTCGTGGTTCCGGGTGTGGCGGCGGCGGAGTATCCGAATCCGGGTCAGGTGACGGGTTCGATCAACGTGCACGACCCGGCCATGGTCCGGGCCGCGAACGGTGCGTACTTCCTGTTCTCGACCGGAAACAACCTCCCGATCCGGACGTCCGCCAACCGCGTCGCCTTCGCCAACGCCGGCGTGGTGTGGCCGAACGGCGCCCCGTGGACCACGCAGTTCACCGGCGGCAGCGCCAACCTCTGGGCGCCGGACATCTCGTTCCACAATGGACGGTATTACCTGTACTACGCCGCCTCGTCGTTCGGCTCGCGCAACTCGGCGATCTTCCTGGCCACCAGCACCACCGCCGCACAAGGATCCTGGACCAACCTCGGCATGGTGTGGCAGACCAGCAACGCCAACGACTACAACGCGATCGACCCCAACCTGGTGGTCGATTCGGCCGGCCGGTGGTGGCTGTCGTTCGGCTCGTTCTGGACCGGCATCAAGATGATCCGGATCGATCCGGCCACCGGCAAGCAGCACGCCGGCGACCGGACGCTCTACGGCATCGCGCGGCGGCCGTCGAACGGCGGCGCGGTGGAGGCGCCGTTCATCGTCGAGCGCAACGGTTTCTTCTACCTGTTCGTGTCGTTCGACCTGTGCTGCCGGGGAACCAGCAGCACCTACCGGGTCATGGTCGGCCGGTCGACGTCCATCACCGGGCCCTACGTGGACCGCGCCGGCGTGGCCCTGACCAACGGCGGCGGCACCGAGATCATGGCCACGCACGGCAGCATCGTCGGTCCCGGCCACGAGGCGGTGCTGCCGGACACCGACAACTGGCTGCTGGTCTACCACTACTACACCTCGACGGGCAGCCGGCTCGGGATCAACTTCCTCGACTGGAGCGACGGCTGGCCGCGCGCCTTCTGACCGCGGTGATCCTTGCCGGCCGGCCGGGCGACCGGCTACCGTAAGGTTTCGGATTTTCGGATTAGGTTCGATATCCCGAACGGATGTCACCGATGACATCACTGAGTCGTCGCCGTTTCATGGTCAGCGCCCTGGCGTTGGGCGCCACGAGTTGCGCCGGTTCGGACCTGTACACCGGCGCTGCCACCAAGTTGCGCTACTGGAACCTGTTCGGCGGCGGCGACGGCGTGAACATGCTGGCCATGCTGGACGCGTTCCGCGCGGCCAACCCGGACGTCGAGGTGGAGGCGTCGACCCTGGCCTGGGGGCCGCCGTACTACACCAAGCTGGCCATGGCCTCGACCGGCGGCCGGGCGCCCGACGTGGCGATCCTGCACCTGTCCCGGCTCCCGGCGTTCGCCCCGGCCGGCCTGCTCGATCCGGTCGACCTCGACCTGCTGGCCGAGGCCGGGGTGCGGCCCGAGGACTTCCCGCAGTCCATCTGGGAGCAGGGCCAGCACGGCGGCCGGACCTACGCGGTGCCGTTGGACACCCATCCGCTCGTCATGTACTACAACGTCGACGTCTGCGCCAAGGCGGGCCTGCTCGACGCCGCCGGGAAGCTGAAGCCGATCACCGGTCCGGACCAGATCATCGAGGCCTTCCTCGCCGCCAAGCGGGTCACCGGCGCGCACGGCATGTCGGTGGAGACGTTCGGCCCGGGCGCGGTCAGCCCGTGGCGGCTGTTCTGGACGATGTACCGCCAGCTCGGCGGCGAGCTCCGGCTGGACGGCCCGAAGCTGGCGATCGACGACGGAAAAGCGTTGCAGGCACTGGAGTTCATGCGGCGGCTGAGCACCAGCGGCGCGGCCGTGACCGAAGTGGACTATCAGGGCTCGGTGGCGCTGTTCGCCGCAGGCAAGGCCGGGTTCCACTGGAACGGCGAGTGGGAGGTCAGCTCGTTCCTGACCGCCAAGACGCCGTTCAGCATGACCCGCTTTCCCTCCGTGTTCAACGGAAGCGCGGTGGTGGAGGCGGACGCGCACACGCTGGTGCTGCCGCACCGGCGGGACCGCGGCGGCGCGGCCGAGCGGGCCGCCTACCGGTTCATCGCGTTCCTCCTGAAGAACAGCGTGACCTGGGCGAAGGGCGGCCACATCCCGGCGTACCGGCCGGTGGCCGAGAGCCAGGAGTACCTCGCCCTGGAGCCGCAGTCGGCGTACCGCTCGGTGGCCGACGAGGTGCAGCTCGACCCGCCGGCCTGGTTCAGCGGCTCCGGTTCGGTGCTGGAGACCGAGACCGGCGCCGCCTTCTCCACCGTGCTCACCGGACGCGGCTCCGCCCGGGACGGGCTCGACCAGGCCAAGTCCGCGCTGCAGAAGCTGCTGGACACGCCCAGCCCGGTTTAGCGGAGGCGCCATGGGAACCCAGGCCATCGCGGTGCGCACACCGCGCGTCCGGCGGGCGGTCACCGAGCGGGCACGTCTGACCCGTGGCCGCTCGGGGATCTGGTTCACCCTGCCGTTTCTCCTTGCCTACGCGGCGTTTCTGGTGTGGCCGCTGGTGCTCGGGGTGAAGATGAGCCTGTCCAACGACAGCCTCTCCGGCACCGCGGGCGGGTTCGTCGGGCTGCGCAACTTCGGCGAGGCGCTGACCGACGCCGCGGTCTGGCAGTCGCTGTGGCACACGGCCTGGTTCACGATTCTGTCCACCCCGCCGCTGGTGGTGCTCGGGCTGGTCATGGCGCTGCTGGCCAACCATCTCACCCCGGCGCGGTGGCTGTGGCGGCTGGCCTACTTCGCCCCGTTCCTGCTCCCGGTGGCCGTCGTGTCGCTGCTCTGGACCTGGTTGTTCCAGCCGGGTTTCGGACTGTTCGACGGGATGCTGTCCTGGCTCGGCGTCCACCTGAACATCGGCTGGCTGACCGACCCGGACGCCGCCATGCCGGCCATCGTGCTGACCACGCTGTGGTGGACGGTCGGGTTCAACTTCCTGCTCTACCTCGCCGCGCTGCAGACCATTCCGCCGGACCTCTACGAGGCGTCCGCTTTGGACGGTGCCGGCTGGTGGCGGCAGCTGCGCCACGTGACCCTGCCGATGCTGCGGCGCACCACCGTGCTGATCGTGGTGCTGCAGTTGCTGGCCTCGCTGAAGGTGTTCGACCAGATCTACCTGATGACCCAGGGCGGCCCGAACCACGCCACCCGCCCGGTGATCCAGTACGTGTACGAGGCCAGCTTCACCGGCTACCGGACCGGGTACGGCACCGCCATCTCCTACGTCTTCTTCGCGCTGATCCTCGTGGTCACCGTGTCCCAGCTGAGGTTGTTCCGCGCACGCGACGAGGAGACGACGCCATGACCACGGTCCTGCGCCCGCCGCCTACCCTCACCGCACCGGCCGCTCCGCCCCGGCGACCCCAGCGGGCCGCGGTGCTGCGCACCTCCCGGATCGGCACGGCCATCGCGCTCGTGATCGCTGTCGCGTTCGCGGTGCTGTGGCTGATCCCGTTGCTGTGGGCGGTGGACACCTCGGTCAAGCCGGAGGGCGAGACCACCGCGATCCCGGTCTCCTGGCTCCCCACCCGGTTCACCTTCGACGCCTACCGCCAGGTGCTCGCCGCCGGCCAAATCGGGCAGTGGATGCTCAACAGCGCGATCACCGCCGCGATCGTCACCGTGCTCGTGGTGCTGCTGTCCAGCCTCGCCGCCTACGGCTTCGCCCGCACCCGGTTCCGCGGCCGCCGCCTGCTCTTCGCCCTCACCATCGCCGGAATCGTGGTGCCGCCCCAGGTGCTGGTGGTGCCGCTGTTCGCCGAGATGGTCTCGCTCGGGCTGGTCGACACCTACTGGGGCATCATCCTTCCGCAGGTCGCCGCCCCGATCATGGTCTACATCCTGAAGAAGTTCTTCGACGCCCTCCCGCGCGAACTCGAGGAGTCGGCGCTCCTCGACGGAGCCAGCCGCCTGCGCATCTACTGGCAGATCGTCATGCCGCTGTCCCGCTCGGTCCTCGCCGCCGTCGCGATCTTCACCTTCGTCTTCACCTGGAACAACTTCCTCTGGCCGTTCGTCATCGCCACCGACCCCGACACCATGACCCTCCCCGTGGGCCTCGCCACCGTCCAGACCGTCTACGGCGTCCGCTACGCCCAGATCATGGCCTCCGTCGTCCTCGGCGCCCTACCCCTGCTGGTCATCTTCGTTCTGTTCCAGCGCCAGATCGTCCGCGGCATCGCCCACACCGGCCTCGGAAACTAGGTGGGGTGCGATGAATGCCTCATTCACTGCGCTCAGTGCACTGAATGAGGCATTGACTGCATTTCTCCCGCCTACGCTGCGGCGATGGTGACCGCACGGGGCGGGTTCGCGGCCTGCTGGCGAACCGCCTGCAAGGCGCGCCAGGCCGCGGGATCCAGCAGGCCGAAGGAGACCAGACCGGCGCCGCGGCGGCCGGCGGCGGCGGCCTTCGGCCCGAGCGCGGCCACCAGGAACTCGATCGGGTCGGCCGTGTTCACGTGCAGGCCGGCATGCAGGAACCGGACGCCGCGGACCCGGTCGCCCTCGCGGTACCCGGCGGATCGTCCGGCGCACAGGTCCTGCAGCGCGGCGGTGAACCTCTCCAGCTCAACGGTGGTGGTCGGCGGCATGCCCAGGGTGCGCCGGGCGCTGTTGCCCGTGCCGACACCGCAGACGATCCGGCCCGGTGCCAGCGCGTTGAGGCTGGCGAATGCGCTCGCGGCGGCCGGCGCGGACCGCAACGCCGGTGAGGTCACCCCGACACCGAGCTTGATCCGGCTGGTCGCCCGCGCACACAGGCCCAGCGCTACGAACGGATCTCCGTGCACCATCGGCGTGTCGTAGACCCAGAAGCTGCTGAAGCCCAACTCCTCGGCCCGCACGGCGAGCTCCGCCACGCCAGGGTGGGCGGTGACCACGATGCCGGCACGCACGACGCCTCCACAGCAACAACAGGGACTGGAGAACACCGACGCTATGCCCTCCGCGTGGTGATGACCACCTCGGGAAGGGGGACGGTGAGCGGCAGCTCGCGGCTTGAGTGTCCGATGTGGAGCGTGAAGGGGCCTGGTTCGGTTCGCCAGGTTCCGTCGGCCCAGTGCTGGAATGCCCGGGCGGGGAGGGGGATGTGGGCGATGGCCTCGTCGCCCGGTTGGGCGGTGACGACGGTCCAGGCGGCGAGCCAGCGCGGGGGGCGGGTCACGGTGCTGTGCGGTTTGCTGGCGTAGACCTGAACGGTTTCGGATCCTGGCCGGGCGCCGGTGTTGCGGACGTGGACGGTGACGCCGGTGTGGGTGGGGTGGGCGGCGAGGTATTCCCACGTGGTGTAGCCGAGACCGTGTCCGAACGGGAACAGCGGTGCGCGGCCGGCCGTGTCGTACCAGCGGTAGCCGATGGCGAGGTCTTCGGTGTAGGGCAGGGTGCCGTCGACCGGTGTGGTGGTGGGGAGGCCGTGGTGGTCGGCGGGCCAGGTGACGGGGAGCCTCCCACTAGGTTCGGTGGCGCCGGTGAGGACGTCGGCGAGGGCGTTGCCGAACTCCTGGCCGGGGAACCAGGTGAGGAGCACGGCCGGTAGGCCGGCGGCCCAGGGCAGGAGGACCGGCGCGCCGGAGTTGACGACCACGACGGTTGCGGGGTTGGCGGCGGCGACGCGCCGGACGAGCTCGTCCTGCCGGCCCGGCAGGGCGAGGGAGGTGCGGTCGAATCCTTCGCTCTCGACTTCCTCGGTGGTGCCGACGACGACCACGGCGAGGTCCGCGCCGGCGGCGAGCGCGACGGCTTCGGTGATCTCCGCGTCGTCGTCGCTGTCGAGCTTGGCGTTGAGCTGGAAGGTGACCGAGGCGACGGTGGCGTCACCGAGACCGGCGGCGCTGGCCGGGACGTGCCGCACCACGATGTCGGCGTGGGCTCCGGCGGCCAGGTCGAGGGGCGCGAGGATCTGCGGCGGGCGCATGAGCCCTTCGACGAAGTCGGCGCCGGGTGGCAGGCCGAGGTGCTGATCGGCGACCACGGTGCCGTCGACGGTGAGCCGGAAGGCACCGAGCCCGGAGGCGCCGACGAGGTACCGGCCGGCCCGCGGTGCGTGGAGCCGGGTGACGGCCTCGATCGCGGCGACGTCGGTGAAGCTCGGGAATGTTGGCCATGGTCGTGGGTCGCCTTCGCTGTCTGTCACCAGACCACTCCTCGGGCAGACCTCGTTCCTCGGCCTACCCTCGTCGTGGTGGGCCAACTCCCTCGCCCGGCATTCCGCAAGCTCCATGCCGGCGTCGGTCAAGGCGATGTCGCCGAAGGAGGACATCCACGTGTAGGCGGCGCCCGCGCGGTCTTCGCCCCCGATTTCGGTGCCGTCGGCGGCGAGGAACCGGATCCGGGTGCCGGGTGCTCCGTCCGGGCGCCGCAGCAGGGCCGGGTCGGCGACCGGTACCCGCGCGCCGGTGCGGCCACCGCGGCCGTACTGGACGGTGACGCCGGGCCCGAGCGCGGCGCGGATGCCGTCGAGCGGCGACACGGTGTAGGGCGGGAAGACCGTCGCGCTGCCACCGCCGAGGGTGCGGGCGACCGCGGCGTTGGCGCCCAGCACGGCCACCCGGCGCAACCGGGAAATGTCCAGCGGCAGCAGCGGTTGCTCGCCGGCCACCGGCTCGTTGCGGGCCAGCACGAACCCGGCCGCCGCGGTCGCGCGGATCTCGGCGGCGATCTGTTCCGGGGTCCACGGCTGGGCCCGGGTTCCCGGGATGCCCTGCAGCGCACCGACCCGAGCGGCGAGCTGGAGCAGGCGCAGGACCTTGTCGTCCACAAGCGACTCGTCGATCTCGCCGGCGCGGACCGCGGCGATCAGGGCGTCGCCCCAGGGCCCGCGGGGTCCGGGCATGATCAGGTCGAGCCCGGCACCGGCGGTGGCCAGGGACCGGCCGGCGTACCAGTCGGTCATGGTGAGCCCGTCGAAACCCCAATCCTCCTGCAGAATCTGGCGCAGCAGCGGGGATTCGGTCATCGGGTGGCCGTTGACGCCGTTGTAGGCGGCCATGACCGACCAGACGCCGCCGTCGCGCACGATGGTTTCGAACGGTGCCAGGTACAGCTCGCGCAGGGTGCGCTCGTCCACGGCGACGTCGACGGTGTGGCGCTGGGTCTCGGAGTCGTTGGCGACGAAGTGTTTGACGGTCGCGCCGACGCCTTCCGACTGCAGTCCGCGGACGTAGGCGGCGCCGATCCGTCCGGTCAGGACGGGATCTTCGCTGAGGCACTCGAAATGCCGGCCGCCGTAGGGGGTGCGGTGCAGGTTGACGGTGGGCGCGAGGAGGACGTCGACGCCCTTGCGGCGGGCTTCCGCGGCCAGGAGCCGGCCCAGCCGTTCGATGCGCTGCTCGTCCCAGGTGGCGGCGAGCGCGGTGGGGGAGGGCACGTTGGCCGAGGGGTCGCGCTCGTCCCACGTCCGCCCCCGCACGCCGGCGGGGCCGTCGGAGACGACGATCCGGCGCAGGCCGATGGACGGTTCCGGGTGCAGGGTCCAGAAGTCGGCGCCGGTGAGGAGCCGGACCTTCTGCGCGAGGGTGAGCCGGGCGAGCCGGTCCCGCAGGGTCGGTTCGGTCATGTTGTGTTCTCTATCTCGGGAATGTTGGCCATGGTCATGGGTCACCTTGACTGGTGGGTCACCGGACCGCTCCTCGGGCAGACCGTGTTCCACTGGGGCAAGCCCCAGACCCGGTTCCTCGGGCCCACATCGTCGCGGTGGGCCAACTCCCTCGACCGGCATTCCGCAAGCTTCATGCCGGCGGGCCGGCGGTGCTGCGGCGGACGACCAGGGTGGGGGAGAGCTTGACCTGGGCGGTCGGCCGGGTTCGGTCGGCGATGCGGTCGAGGAGGAGCCGGGCGGCGGTGGCGCCGATGTGGTGGCCGGCCTGGTCGACGCTGGTGAGGGAGATCGGTCCGAGGGCGGCGAAGTTCGTGTTGTCGTAGCCGGCGACGGAGATGCCGGCGGGGACGGCGAGGCCGGCCTCGGTGAGGGCTTCCAGGACGCCGATGGCGACGATGTCGGCGCCGGCGAAGATGGCGGAGGGGCGCCGGGGCCGGGTCAGGATCTGTTGGGCGCCAAGGTATCCGCCTTCGCGGGTGTAGCTGGTGGAGACGACGTCGGGTTCGAGGCCGTGGGCGCGCATGGCCGCCCGGTAGCCCTCGGCGCGGATGGCGTTGGGCATCTCGGCCAGGCGGGTGGGGTTGGTCTCGTGGTGCTCGATGTGGGCGATGTGGCGGTGGCCGAGGCCGGCGAGGTGGTCGACGACGAGCTTGGCGCCGGTGGTGTCGTCGTCGGCCACCGTGTCGTAGGCGGTGGAGTGCCCGTGGCGGCCGACCACCACCGTGGGCACCAGGCGGGCGATCTGTTCGAGGTGCGTTCGCGGCGCGATGGGGGCGACGAGGATCAGGCCGTCCATGCCGCGGTCGATCATGGCCTCGGTGACCTTGGCTTCCGCCTCCTCGCCGTTGCAGTGGCTCGGCCCCAGGAGGACCTGGTAGCCGGTGTCGCGCAGGTGATCGGTGAGGCCGTCGAGGATGTCGGGGAAGAAGGGGTTGCGCAGGTCGGGCAGCATCACGCCGATGGTGTAGGTCTGGCCGCGCATCGCCCTGGCCCCCGCGTGCGGCCGGTAGCCCAGCTCGGTGATCGCCGCCTGGACCTTGGCGCGCATGGCGGGGCTGGTGCCGTAGGCGTTGCGCAGCACCTTGGACACGGCGGTGGTGGACACCCGGGCGTGCCGCGCGACATCCACGATGGTGATCCGGCGCGGCGGCGCTGACGAGTCCATCCAGCCTCCTCCGGCCTCGTGGTGCGTAAAACGTTGCTCGAAGTGTAGGGGATGAACCCCAGGTAACCGGCCAGCAGTGAAGCGGACATCTTGACGTCACGTGGGACGGGCTCCTACAGTCGGCCGCAACATTAGAAAACGTTACCCACATCACGTCCGGCCGGCGGCCGGTTTCGCCGGCAGGGACCGGGGTCTCGGTCGGGTGAAGTTGGCCGGAGCCCCGGCGACGCTCGTCGATTGAAACGTTTCATGAAGGTAGATCAGTGACCATCGCCCCGCACAAGGAGCCCCCGGTTCGGGCCGCCGCTCCGCCCGATCGCCGCCCGGTGATCGCGCGCGGGCGCCGCCGGGCCGGGCCGCCGTGGTGGTTCGCGCTGCCGGCGATGCTGCTGTTCGCCTTCGTGGTGCTGGTGCCCAGCGCTCGCGGGGTGTACTACGCCTTCACCGACTGGGACGGCCTCGACCCCCACTTCTCCCTCGTCGGCCTGGGCAACTTCGCCACCATGCTCGGCGACGCCGACGCGGTGCAGGCGGTCGGGCACACGCTGCTGATCGCGGTCTCGATCACGATCATCCAAAATGGACTCGGGTTGCTGCTGGCGCTCGGCGTCAACAGCGCGATCAAGTCGCGCAACGTGTTGCGGGTGTTCCTGTTCGCCCCGGCGGTGGTGACCCCGATCGTGACCGCCTACCTGTGGCGCAACCTGCTCGGTCCGGACGGCGCGGTCAACAGCCTGCTGGGCGCGGTCGGGTTGGGTGGGTGGCGGCAGGACTGGCTGGGGGATCCGGAGCTGGCGCTGTGGTCGGTGGTCGGGGTGATCGTGTGGCAGTACGCCGGGTACTCGATGGTGATCTTCCTGGCCGGATTGCAGTCGGTGCCCAGGGAGATCTACGAGGCGGCGGACCTGGACGGGGCCGGGCCGGTGCGGCGGTTCTGGTCGGTCATCCGGCCGCTGCTGGCGCCGGCGTTCACGGTCAACCTGATGCTGTCGATCATCGGCGGGATCAAGCTGTTCGACCAGGTGTACGCGTTGACCGGCGGCGGGCCGGGGCACGCGACGGACACGCTGTCGACGCTGATCTACAAGGACGCGTTCACGTTGGGGGAGTTCGGTTACAGCATCGCGCTGGCGGTGGTGCTCACGATCATCGTGGCGGTCGTCTCGAGTGGACAGTATCTCGTGCTGTCCCGCAACGAGAAGGGCGCCGCGGCATGAGCGGAGCTTGCGGAGCGATCATCGGGGTTCACGGTCACCGAGCTTGCGAGGTGACCGCATGAAGCGTTACCGGCTGCGGACCTTCGGGTTGGAACTGGCGATGATCGCGGTCGCGCTGGTCGTCGGCTTCCCGGTGTACGTGCTGATCAACCTCGCCGTCCGGGCGCCGTCGGACGCCTCGTCGCCGATCCGGCCGACCACCGCGCCCACCCTCGACAACTTCTCCGAAGCCTGGGAGCAGGGCCGGCTCGGTGGTGCGCTGGCCAACAGCGTGGTGGTGACCGTGATCAGCGTCGTGATCGTGCTGGCGGTCTGCTCGCTGGCCGCCTACCCGCTGGCCCGGGTCACCGCGCGCTGGTCCCGCGGAATGTTCCTGCTGATCATGCTGGGCCTGCTGCTGCCGTTCCAGCTCGCCGCGTTGCCGCTGTACCAGACGATGCGCGATCTCGGCCTGCTCGGCACCCCGTGGGCGCTGGTGCTGTTCTACAGTGGCCTGCAGGTGCCGTTCACGGTGTTCCTCTACGTCGGGTTCCTTCGGGCACTGCCGCGGGACTTCGAGGACGCCGCGCTCATCGACGGCTGCACGCCGCTGCAGGGCTTCCGGTACGTCGTGTTCCCCATGCTCAAACCGGTCACGGTGACCGCGCTGGTGCTCAACGCAGTGTTCGTGTGGAACGACTTCTTCACCCCGCTGCTGTATTTGAGCGGCAGCGCGCAGCAGACCATGCCGGTCGCGATCGCCGGCTTCGTCGGCCAGTACGTCTCGGACTGGAACCTCGTCTTCGCCGCGCTGGTGATCAGCATCCTGCCGATCCTGGCCGTCTACTTCGCGCTGCAGCGCAGCATCATCAACGGTTTCGCCGGAGGGCTCAGGGGATGACCGACACACTGCGGCCGTACGGTTTGCAGGCCGAGCAGCGGCACGAACCGCTCGGGCTGGACGAGCCGCGCCCCCGGCTGTCGTGGAAGCTCGAGTGCGACCGGCGCGGGGCCGCGCAGAGCGCCTACCGGATCACCGCCGCGGAGCGCCCGGCGGATCTGCACAATCCCGATCGGCTGCTGTGGGACAGCGGAAAGCGGGAGTCCGGCGAGGGGCTGCTGGTGCCGTGGGACGGCCCGGTGCTCCGCTCGGCCACCCGGTACCACTGGCGGGTCGAGGTCTGGGACGAGACCGGCACACCGGCGGGCATCGCGCGGAGCTGGTTCGAAACCGGCCTGCTGCACCGCGAGGACTGGACCGCGGTGTGGGTCGGCCGCGACCCGCACGCCCTGCCACCGGTCGATCCGCCGGGCGACGGCGACCGCCCTCCCGGCTCGCCTCCGCTGTGCCTGCGCCGGGAGTTCACCGTGGACCGGCAACCGGTGCGGGCCCGGTTGTATGCCACCGCACGCGGCGTGTACGAGCTGCGGCTCAACGGTTTGCGGGTGGGCGACCTCGAGCTGGCGCCGGGCTGGACGGAGTACCACCGGCGGTTGCAGTACCAGACCTACGACGTCAGCGCGTTGCTGAGCCAGGGAAGCAACGTGCTCGGCGCCACCGTCGCCGACGGCTGGTGGTGCGGCTACGTCGGTTTCGACCCGCGCCGCGCCGCGGACCACTACGGCGATTGCCCCGCCTTCCTGGGCCAGCTGGTCATCGACTTCGCCGACGGGTCCCGGCGGGTGGTGGCCACCGACGCCGGCTGGACGGAGCGGCCGGGGGCGATCCGGTCCGCGGACCTGCTGATGGGCCAGCGGGTCGACGCCCGCGAGCACGTGCCGGGCTGGGACGAGCCCGGCCCCGTGGCCGGTTTCCGGCCGGTCGCGGTGCTGGACACCGAGCCGGGGCCGCTCGTCGCCGAGCCGGACCACCCGATCCGGATCACCCGCGAGCTGCCGGCGGTCTCCGTCCAGGACAAGGGATCCGGCCGGTTCATCGTCGACTTCGGACAGAACCTGGTCGGCCGGGTCCGGCTGACCGTCCGGGACGCCCCGGCGGGCGGGCGGATCACCCTGCGGCACGCCGAGATCCTCGACGGCGACGAGCTGTACGTGGACAACCTGCGAAGTGCCAGGGCCACCGACGTCTACGTCACCGCCGGCGGAGCGACCGAGGTGTTCGAGCCCCAGTTCACCTGCCACGGCTTCCGCTACGCCGAGGTGGCCGGCCACCCCGGCGCTCTGTCCGAAGTGGACATCGTGGCGCGGGTGCTGCACAACGACACCCCGTGGACCGGAACCTTCGAGTGCTCCGACGAGCTGGTCAACCGGTTGCACGCCAACATCACCTGGGGGCAGCGCGGCAACTTCGTCGCGGTGCCGACCGACTGCCCGCAGCGGGACGAGCGGTTGGGATGGCTGGCCGACGCCCAGATCTTCGCCCCGACCGCCAGCCGCAACGCCGACGTCTCCGCGTTCTTCGCCCGCTGGCTGCGGGACGTGGTCGACGGGCAGGACGCCGGCGGCGCGTTCCGCGACATCGCCCCGGTGATCGCGCTGGACCGCGAGGCCGCACCGGCCTGGGGCGACGCCGGGGTGATCATCCCGTGGCACCTGTGGCGCACCTACGGCGACCGGCGTGTGCTGGACCGGTGCTTCGACGCGATGGCGGCCTGGGTCGGGCACGTTCGGCGGCACAATCCCGATCTGCGCTGGCGGCACCGGACCGGAAACTCCTACGGAGACTGGTTGCAGGTCGACGCCGCCACCCCGCGGGACGTGCTGTCCACCGCGTACTTCGCCCGCAGCGCCCAGATCGTGGCCGACGCCGCGGAGGTGCTGGGCCGGCCTGAGGAGGCGATCGAGCACTGGGCGCTGCACGCCGGGATCCGCGCCGCGTTCATCGAGTCCTATGTGGACGACGAGGGCCGGGTCGAGGGCGGCACGCAGACCGGCTACCTGCTGGCGCTGGCGTTCGGGCTGCTGCCGGACCAGCTGGTGCCGAAGGCCGTCGAGCACCTGGCGGCGGACGTCGAGAAGCGGGGCAACCGGCTCACCACCGGGTTCGTCGGCGTCGCGCTGCTGTGCCCGGTGCTGGCCGAGCACGGCCGGGCCGACCTCGCCTATGCCCTGCTGCACCAGGAGGAGTTCCCGTCCTGGGGCTACTCGATCAGGCACGGCGCCACCACGATCTGGGAACGCTGGGACGGCTGGACCCACCACAACGGGTTCCAGTCCGCCGCGATGAACTCGTTCAACCACTACAGCCTCGGCAGCGTCGGCGACTGGCTCTACGGCCGGGTCGCCGGCATCGACCAGGCACCGAACTCCGTGGCATACCGGGAACTGCTGCTGCGCCCGCTACCCGGCGGGACGCTCACCTGGGCCCGTGCCGAGCAGGAGACCCCGCGCGGCCGGGTCGCATGTGGATGGTCGATCAGCGAGGGGGAGATCACCGTCACCGCGACGGTGCCGCCCGGCTGCACCGCCCTCCTGGAGATCCCGGGTGCGGAGCCCGTACGGCTGCCATCCGGCCACCACACCGTCAGCGCCGCCGCGCCCGACACCGAACCTGTCCCTTACTCGCGGGAGACACCATGAAGACACGCATTCTGCCCGTTCTGGCCGCGGCGATCACGGCCGCTGCCGCAGTGGCCGGCTGTGGTGGCGGCACCAGTGTCGGTTCCGGCGCCGCCGGCGGCGACAAGACCTTGACCCTTGCCTCGGTCGACCAGGGCTCCATCGAGGACGTCGTGAAGGCGTTCGAGGCGGCCAACCCCGGTGTGAAGGTCAACTTCACGACCAGCGGCGCCGACCAGTACCAGCAGCAGATCCGCACCCAGCTGTCCTCCGGCACCGCACCGGACGTGATGACGGTCTGGCCGGGCAACGGCAACCCCGGCGCCACCTACGTCCTGGCCAAGCCCGGCTACCTGCTCGACCTGTCCGACCAGCCCTGGGCCGCCAAGTACCCCAACGCCATCAAGAGTGTCGCCCAGTACGAGGGAAAGACCTACAACGCGATCTTCGGCCAGAACGGCATCGGCGCGGTCTACAACCAGGAAGCCCTGCAGAAGGCCGGCCTCACCGCGCCGGGCACCTGGACCGAGCTGCTCGCGTTCTGCCGCGCGGCCGCCGCGAAGGGAACGCCGGCGTTCGCGCTGGGCATCCAGGACAAGTGGGTGACCCAGATCGTGCTGTACGCGCTGGTCGCCACCGCCGTCTACGGCACCGACCGGGACTTCGACAAGAAGATGCAGTCCGGGCAGGCCAGCTTCGCCAAGTCGGCGTGGACCACGGCCATGGCCAAGTACCAGGAGATGTCCGGCGCCGGCTGCTTCCAGCAAAGCCCGCTCAGCACCAGTTACGAGGCCAGCCAGCAGCTCGCCGCGACCGGCAAGACGCTCGGCCTCATCCAGGGCAACTGGGTGATCGCCCTGCTCAAGAAGCAGAACCCGAGCGGCACGTTCACCCTCAAGGCCTTGCCGGCCACCGACGCCCCGTCCGGGTTCGTCATGCCCGCCGCGGCCGGCGCCGGCTACGGCGTCAACGCCAAGACCAGGAACAAGGACCTCGCGCTGAAGTTCGTCAACTACGTGATGTCGCCCGAGGGCATGAACCTGTTCGTGAAGAAGCAGGGCGGCCTGCCGTCCCTTTCGGACACCGGCTTCACCGTCGACCCGTCCCTGACCGAGCTGTCCAAGTTCGTCACCAGCGACCGCACCGTGCCGTTCATGGACCAGCTCTGGCCCAACGCCAAGGTGCAGCAGACCATGCTCAGCGGCCTCCAGGAGATCTTCAGCGGACAGTCCACATCGGACAAGATGCTGGCCGCGATGGACACCGACTACAAGGCCGGCACCTGATCGAGTTGCCGGCGACGCCATGAATGACTCATTCAGTGCGCCAGCCGCAGTGAATGACTCATTCATCGCACTCCATGGCCCGGCCGGAAAGGCGCGATATGAGAAGATCCACCCACCGGGCGCTGGCCATCACGGCCGCGGCCGCGGCGATATCCCTTGCGGTGCCGGCGAACTCGATGGCCACCATCGCCGCACTCCCTACCTGGCCGGCCAATCCGAACTGGCAGGCCCTGGTTCCCGCGCCGGCCAGTGGCGACGTGCGGCCGGTCAGCGTCGTGCGGACGCACGGCTCGGTGACCAACCCCGGCGCGCTGACCGGCCAGAGCGGCGGGTCGACCGTGCTGACCGTGCCGTCCGGCGGGTCGCCGGCCATCGTCGTTGTCGACTTCGGCAAGGAGGTCGGCGGCAACCCCTTCGTCACCGTGTCCGCCGCCTCGGCGTCCTCGGCCACGCTGGGCGTGGCGACCAGCGAGGCGCTGCCGTTCCTCACCAGAGGCACGAACGGCTTGTACAGCAACGACAGCGGCTCCGCGATCAGCTTCTCGGTCACCGGTCCGCGCACCTACACCGGTGGGCTGCGCGGCGGGTTCCGGTTCGCGGCGATCCAACTGTCCTCGCCCGGCACGCTCACGCTGAGCGTTGCTGGAGTGAACTTCGCGGCGTACCGCGCGACTCCGGACAAGTACCAGGGTTTCTTCATCTCGAGTGACGATCAGCTGAACCGGATCTGGTACGCCGGCGCCTACACCGCCCAGCTGGACATGGTGCCGGTCGGGGTCGCGTCGTGCTTCCGGGTACCGGTGATCTTCGACGGCGCCAAGCGCGACCGGGCCATCTGGTCCGGTGACCTCATGATCACCGATCCGGTCGCGCTGCTGTCGATCGGCACCAACAGCGTCCCGTACGTCAAGGGCTCGATCGACAGCATCATGAACCTGCAGGGCACCAGCGGCCGGCTGACCAGCGCGGTCGGTTTCCGGGGCTGCGGCGCCTTCGACTACGCGGTGACCTACTCGGCCTACTCGGCGATCATCGCGATCCAGTACTACCGCTACACCGGCGACACCGCCTACCTCACCGCGCTGCGCCCGAAACTCGAGGCCGCGGCGGCGTTCCACGCGACCCGGCTGGACGCCAACGGCCTCGTGGTGACGGGCGATCCCGACTACTGGCAGACCCGGCAGAGCGGGGAGGTCACCGAGTACAGCCTGGCCTACTACGAGCTGCTGCAGAACATGATCTGGCTCGAGGGCAAGGTCGGCACCGCGGCCAGGGTCACCGAGTACACCAACAAAGCCAACGCCTTAAGGACCGCGATCAACGCGCGCCTGTTCAACGCGAGCGCCGGCCTGTACCTGCACACCGACACCCGGTCGAACGTGTTTCCGTTGGACGCCAACGTCAACGCGGTTCGCCTCGGTGTCGCTCCGGCGAACCGGGTCTCCGGCATCCTGTCCTTCTTCCAGGCCCGGTGGACCGCCCACGGGAGCCAGATCTCGCAGCCGTCGCCGAGCATGGCCGACCCGGGCGGGCACACCATCGAGCCGCTGAACAACACCTGGGAGCTGATGGCGCGGTTCGCCGGCGACGACACCGCGGGCGCGCTGAACCTGATGCGGCGCCTGTGGGGCGTGCAGGTCGACCCGAACAGTGGCTTCTACACCGGCACGTTCTGGGAGTTCGTCGGCGGCAACGGCCTGCCCACCCGCGGCTTCGACAGCCTCGCCCACGCCTGGGGCGCCGGCCCGACCCAGCTGCTCACCGAGTCCGTCCTCGGCGCGACCCCCGTCGACCCTGGCTACACGACCTGGCAGGTCAAACCGCATCCGAGCACCCTCGCCTGGGCACAGGGCCAGGTCCCGAGCCCACGCGGGCCGCTCGCGGTCAGGTGGGCCCAGGACACCGCCGGCCAGTTCCACCTCCAGGTCGTCGCACCGGCCGGCACCGGCGGCGAGGTGTGGGTCCCCCTGGCCTCGGCCACCGCGACGAGCTCCCCGCTGACCTCGGGCGCGACGTTCCTGCGGCGCAGCGGGACCTACGACGTGTACCGGGTCGGAGCCGGAACGTTCGAGTTCAGCTCCACACCATGAGGCCTGACCGGGGATCAGTGGCGGGGGCGAGCATCTCGCCCCCGCCCGGTCACCTACTCGAGGGAGAGTGAGATCGCCGTGTTGAAACGTTCCATTGCCGGTGCGGTCGTGCTGGTCACGACGACGGGGTTGGTCGGGGCGCCGGCTACCGCGACGGCTGCCGCCGCCTGGCACCGCTACGTCCTCGGTCCGTCCGCCGCGCAGGTTGCCCCGGTCAGCGCGGAGGGCACCGGAAATGTGGCCAACCCGCACACTCTGGTGACGGGCAAGGGAAAGGCGGCGACCCTGACCACGGTCGCGGGCCAGACGCCGGCGTCGGTCGTGCTCGACTTCGGCAAGGATCTCGCCGGCACCCCGTTCTTCGACGTGACCGCGGTGGCGGGCGCACCGGCGCTCACCCTGGTCACCGGTGAGGCGCGGTCGTTTCTCCGCAGGCCGGCGGCGACCACCGTCGCGGTGGTCGCCGCCGTAGGGGCGACCACGGTCACCCTCGCGTCGGCGGCGAACCTCGAGGTCGGCAACACGATCACGATCGGCACCCAGGCCGGGACGATCACCGCGTTCGACCCGACCGCCCGGACCGTCTCCTTTGGACCCGCCCTGTCCGCGGACATGCCGGTGGGGACGGCGGTGTCGACCTCGCCGGGCGCGCCGGCCTCGGACGAGGCCCGCGGGCTGGCCGGCGTCGGCGGCCCGGATACCTTGCAGCCCACCGCGCCGGGCCGGATGACCGGCACCTTCCACGGCGGGTTCCGGTTCATCCTGCTCACCCTGTCCACGCCGGGCAGCGTGTCGATCTCCTCGGCCCGGGTCGACTTCCAGGCGCTGCGGGCGACCCCGGCCGACTACCGCGGCCACTTCCTGTCCAGCGACGACCAGCTGAACCGGATGTGGTACTCCGGCGCCTACACCCTGCAGCTCAACCTGAAACCCGCCGGCCGGGGCGGTTTGCCGGACGCCCGGATCTACGACGGAGCCAAGCGCGACCGCAGCATCTGGACCTGCGACATGCTGGTGCAGGCCCCGACCGCGATCAGCACCCTCGGCACCGTCGGCGCGGAGTACGTGAAGTCCTCGCTGAACGTGATCCTCGCGACCCAGCGCGCCGACGGTGCGCTGCCCGGCTCGCCCGACTTCCGCAAGGGCCCCAACCCGGCCGGCTCCCCGCTGTTCTACTCCAACAACTATTCCGGCTGCGGCATCCGCGGCGTCATCGCCTACTACCGCTACACCGGCGACGAGGCCTACCTGCGGAGCGTCCTCCCGGCCATGCGCGCCGAGCTCGCCTACAACGCGACGTTCCTCGACGCCAACAACCTCGTCGTCTCCAACGACCGCGACTTCTGGCAGGCCACGCAGACCGGCGAGGTCACCAAGTACAGCATCGACTACTACGTCCTGCTCCGGGAAATGGCCGGGGTCGAGCGCACGATCGGCGACCCCGCCATTGCCGACGGCCACGACGCGAAGGCCGAGGCGATCAAGACCGCGATCAACACCCGGCTGTGGAACCCGGCCCTGGGCGCCTACGGCCAGAGCAGCGACCGTCTCGACGTCCTCGTCGAGGACGCCAACGCGGTCGCGCTGCAGTACGGCATCGTGCCCACCGAGCGCCGCGCCGGCGTGCTGGCCGCGCTCCGGACACTGTGGACGCCGTTCGGCGCGATCATCGGCCCGGGTCTGCAGGACCCCACCGGCCACGTAATCGAGCCGTTCGGCAACGGGATGGAGACCGCCGGCCGGTTCGCCGCGGGCGACACCGCCGGCGCGTTCGACCTCATGCGCACCACCTGGGGACCCATGGTGGACAAGGAGAACCCGCTCTACACCGGCGGCCTCTGGGAGTTCAAGAACGGCACCGGCGGCGTCAACCGCACCACCGCCAGCCTCGCGCACGGCTGGGCCGCGGCCCCGACCGTGCAGCTCACCGAGCTGGTCCTCGGCGTGACCCCGGTCGAGGCGGGCTACGCCACGTGGAGCATCAAACCCCACCCCGGCAACCTCACCTGGGCCGAGGGCGCGGTGCCCACGAAGTTCGGCGACATCACCGCCCGCTGGGTGTCCGCCGGTCCCGTCTTCAACCTGCACGCCGAGACCCCGGCCGGCACGAACGGCACGATCGCCGTCCCCGCCACCGAGAGGTCCCTGGTCATCGTCGACGGCCGGTTGATCCGCGGACCCGTCGAGGACGGCTACCTCCAGATCAGCGTGCCAGGTGGCCGGCACGACATCCTCGTCGTCCGAACCTGACCGGCCGTCGGAAGGAAGCAACGTCACCTTCACTCCCGGCAAGGAAAGCAAGCCGTGGCGATGTGGTGCGTCGGGTCAGACGCGCAGCAGGCTTTGATGCCAGCTGTGTTGGCGCGCCACGGTGCAGTGTTGGCGTCTGGCGTGGGTGTATTGGCTGGTGACGACGACAACGCCGGCACAGCCGATGGCGGCCCGACGCCCACTCGGCCAACACGGCGACGCCACGCGCCAACATGCCGACGCCCACTCGGCCAACGTGGCGACGCCAGGCGCCAACATGGCGACGCCACGCGCCAACGTAGCGACGCCACGCGCCAACATGGCGAGTGCGGCGCGGAGGCGTCGAGCGGGTGCGCGAGCTGACCGGAGGTGACGGCACGCACGCCGTCCTCGAGTGCGTCGGGCTCGTCGAGGCCGTCGAGACCGCGTTCGGTGTGGTCCGAGCGGGCGGCACGGCGCCTTCGGGTTGGCCGCGCGCCCCCGCCGGTTACCGGTAGGTGAGGTCGGATGCGGAATAGAAGCAGTTGGTGCCGTCGGCGCCGCTGCCGGCCTGGGTGGGCTCGGCACCGGTGTTGTTGCCGATGTACTTCTGGCAGATCACCATCGCCCGGCTCGCGTCGTTGATGATGGTGATCCCGCTGAACCGGGCGGTGTCGCCGAAGTTGATGTTGATGCCGGCGATCCTGCTCCCCGGCCGGGTCAGCGTGACGTTGCGGATCACCACGTCGCGCTGATTCTGGGTGGAGCAGTTGCCGCAGGACCGGTAGAAGGTGCCGAAGTTGTTGGCCTGGAAGTTCTGGATGGTCACCGTGCCGGGCCCGTTGTGCTGGAAGATCTTGTCGCTGGCCTGCCGGGCGCCACCACCGTCGACCAGGAACTGCGGGTCGCCGCTGCCGCGGAAGGTGGCCGCGTCCTCACCCACGTCCTCCCACCACACGTTGCGCAGCGTGCAGGGACCGTTGCAGTGCACGCCGTCACCGGCCGGCGCGCCGATGATCACGTTGGCCAGTGTCGCCCCGGAGGCCAGGTCGAACATCGGGTCCTGGCTCTCCTCCTGACTGCCGTCGCCGATGCAGCAGTACCGGCGCAGACCGCCGTCCAGGCCGCTGGCCGGCACCGAGATGGTGCCGTTGACGTTGACCTGCCCGGTCGGGGTCGGGAAGCCCGGGGGCGGCGGTGGTGGCGGTGGGCTGCCAGCGACCTCGAAGTCGAGGAAGTCGACGTTGGGCAGGCCGTTGGCCGTGGTCGGATTCAGCCGGATCGTGTTGCTGCCGGCGTTCACCGAGGCGGTCAGGGTCTTGGTCACCCAGGTCGACCACGCACCCGTCCCCTCGAACGACGGCGTCTGCACCGTGGCACCGTTGACGACCAGGCCCGCCGGCCGCGCCGTGGTGGTGCCGTTGGCGAACCGGACCCCCAACGTCGCCGTACCCGCCGCGGACGCGTTCACGGTGAACTGGGCGAACGCCCCGGTGGCGTTCGTGCCGTTGCAGAACCCGCCGCCGGAGAACCCGGCCCAGTTGGAGTCGATGGTGCCGGAGCAGGTCGCCGGCGAGCTCTCCGCCTCGAACCGGGTCGGCGCGGCCACCGCCGCGGACCCCGGCCACACCAGCACCGCGCCGGCCACCAGGGCCGTGCCGGCAACGAGCGATGCCAGCCTCCTTCTCGTCCCTCGCACTGCGAACCTCCGGTTGGTGTGAGCAGGGATCACCGCGAACCGGCACGTCGCGGCGTGCCAACCAGGCTAGGCACGCCCGCGTGGACAATCACGAACACCATGTGGACTTTTGGAGAGCCGCACCTCAGGTGGCTCAGTTGTTTCCGGCGAGGTCGAAGGGCCGTGGGTAGGGCGCGGGCCGGTAGGTGAGGTAGGCGGGTGGGGCGGCCGGGTCGAGAACGGCGGCGAGGCGGTTGAGGCTGGCCGGGTCGGTGTTCGACCAGCGGCCCGTGTCGATGCGGCGTTCCAGGGTGCGGAGGGCGGCGAGCATCTCGCCGGTGGTGAAGGTGCAGTGCCCGGCGCGGTGCACGAAGGCCTGGCGCAGCAGGGGTGTGCGGCCGGCGGCGCTGACGGTGTCGGCGTAGGCGTGCTCGACCTGAACCGGCACCAGCGGGTCGCCGGTGGTGTGGATGGTGAGCATCGGCTTGGTGATCCGGCCGGTGAACGCGATGTTGCGGATCAGGTAGCCGACCGCGGGCGGGTCGGCGGTGACGCGCGGGGCGCGGGCCAGCGTGGCCAGGTCGTCGTGCAGGGACAGGCCGGCGCGGGCGTAGAGCGCTTCGACTTCGGCGCGGTTGGCGGAGCGGGCGAGGAGGCGCGCGTAGTCCACGCCGGTGTTCCAGGACATGTTGCCGCCGGCGTGGGTTTCGGCTTCCTGCCGCCAGGACTGGCCCACGAAGAGGGTGAGGTGCAGGGTCTGGAACTGGTTGGCCTCCGCGGTGTCGTGGTCGCCGGGGGCTGGTTCGGGCAGAGTCGGGTCGGTCCAGGCGGGGATGTTGTGCAGGGCGGCGGCGAGTGCGATCCGGGCTCGCCCCTGCGGGGTGGCCTGGGCGGTGTCGAGGGCGGCGGTCAGCTCGGCGGTGGTGGCGAGAGCCGTTGCCTGGTCGGGAATCCGCACCAGCGGACCGGGCAAACCGGGTGCCAGCAGGGTTTTGACCGCGAACGCGGGGTCCAGGGTGTTGTTCCAGTTGGCGACTCCGCCTTGGAGCAGACCGCACATGGACAGGGTGCCGGCGAAGCGGCTGCCGGCCCGTTCGGCGAGCCCGGCGGTGATCATGCCGCCGAGCGAGGTGCCCCAGGCGATGGTGCGCCGTGCGGGGCCGAACCGGGCGGTGAGCGCGTCCAGGGTGGCGAGCTGGTCAGGAAGCGCTTGCTCGAGGATCCACCCGTTGCCGGCGTAGGAGGAGCCGATCATGGCGTAGCCCTGGGCGAGCAGGGCGGTCCGCTCGGCGTCGCCGGGTGCGTTGCGGGCCGGGTTCGGCACCCCCTGCGGTGTGTAGCCGTGGCTGTACAGCAGGACGGTGTGGTTCCAGTCGGCCGGCACGTCCATCACGTACGTGGCGCCGTCCGGCAGCACACCCTCCACATGCGACGGTGCCGCGGTGGCGGCGGCCGGGGAGTGCCCAGTCGCCAGCAGCGCGGCGATCAGGGCGGTGGGGGCGAGGATCCGGGCGAGTCTCATGGGTGATCCCTTCTCGCGGCTCGGTCATGCCTTGGGCTGGTAGGACTTCGCGGCGTCCGCCTCGACCGCGCCGCCGACCGCTTTCAGTCCACCCGGGACGGTGGAGTCGGCCTTGGCGAGGTACACCGCGCGGGTCGGGGGCTGGTCGGGGTTGGTGTAGTCCAGCGGGCCGGCGACCAGGCCGCCGGTGTCCAGCCCGGAGATCTGGTGGGCCGCGGTGAGCAGGCCGGCGCGGGTGAGGTCCTTGTTGTCGCAGGCTTTCTGCAGCACCGCGCGGGTGACCTGGGCCTGGGTGTAGCCGAACACCGAGCCGACCTGGGTGGGCACCGCGTCCGGGTAGGCCTTGGTGAACGCCTCCTGCGCCGCCTTCGCCCCCGGGCTGTCCAGCGCGGCCGGGGCCATGCTGGACACCACGTACAGGTTCTCCTTCAGCGCCGGACCGGCCGGAGTGGACAGCAGCTGCGGGGTGAAACCCGGACCGTTGGCCACGATCGGCACGTTCAGGCCGACGGACTTGGCCACGCCGGCGACGGAGGCGGTCTGGGTCGGGCCGGCGGAGACCAGGATCGCGGTCACGCCGGCGTTGCGGAACGCGGCGACCTGCGCGGACAGATCGGTGTCCGACGCCTTGATCTTCTGCTCGACGATCGTCAACCCCTTCTGCCCGGCCAGGTACTTGCTGCCGCGCAGGGCGTTCTCACCGAAGTCGCCCTCGAAGTAGACGTGGCCGATCTTGTCGCCGGGCTTGATCCCCTTCTCCCGCATCAGGAAGTCCAGGCCGGTGATCGCCTCGATGTCGTAGGTGGTGCCGACCAGCTGGAAGTGCGGATCACCGAGCACCGAGCCGCTCCAGCCGGCGAACCCGACGAACACGTTGTCCTGGTTGATGGCCGGCTTCAGCGCGGTGATCACCGGCGAGCCGAGCACGGTCTGCAGCGCGAGCGCGTCGGCGGAGACCTCGCGGTAGAGCGCGACGGCCTTCTGCGGGTCGTAGCCGTGGTCCTTCACGGTGACCTCGACCTTGCGGCCGCACACCCCGCCCTTCTCGTTCTCCAGCTTCCAGTACAGCTGGGTGCCCTGCACCAGGCTCTTGCCCAGCGGCGCGAACACCGCGGTCAGGTCGACCAGGCTGGCCAGCCTGATGGTGGTGTCGGTGACCCCGGGGCCGGTCCTGACACCCCCGGAGCTCTGGCCGCCGGAGGTGGCCTTGCTACATGCGGTCAGCATCAGGCACAGCGCTACCACCGATGCCAGTAGTCGTCGGTTCATGAGATGCGCTCCTTGGACGGGAGATACGACGGAGGAGTTGAGCCAGTCCGCCGGGCGCGAACAGCAGGACCGCGATCACGGCCGTGCCGTAGAGCAGCCGGGCGGCTTCCGCGGCGCCGACGCCGGCCTCGCCCGGTTGGGCCAGGAACGGCAACGCGTCGCTGTAATGGTTGAGCACCAACGGAAGCGCGGTGACGAACAGCGCGCCGGCCACCGCGCCGCCGAGCGCGCCCAACCCACCGAGAATGATCATCGCGAGGAAGTCGATGGACAGCAGGAACCCGAAGCTGTCCGGCACGATCCGGCCGAACGCCACCGCCAGCAGCACCCCGGCCAGCCCGGCGTAGGCGCTGGACACGGTGAACGCGGCCGCCTTGTAACGCCGGACATCGACCCCCAGCACCGCGGCGGCGATCTCGCTGTCCCGCAGCCCGACCAGCGCCCGCCCCGGCCGGCCGCGCAGCAGGTTTCGCGCGTACCACCAGGACACCGCGACGAGCAGCAGCCCGAGGTACCACAGCCGCTCCAACGCTCCGAACGGGACGTTGAACACGACGAGCTCGGGATCCGTCGCGGTGAACGAGAATCCGAACAGGCGGAACGGTGCGGCGTCGCGGCCGTTGAAGCCGCCGGTCAGCGCGGTGGCGTTGGTCAGGATGTGCTGGCCGAGGAACACCAGCCCGAGCGAGGCCAGTCCCAAGTAGATTCCGCGCAGCCGCCCGGCGATCGGGCTGAACAGCGCCCCGGCGAGCCCGGCGAGTGCCACGGCGCCGAGCGCGGCCAGTGCCGGCGGCCACCCCGCGCCCCGCACCGGGCCCGCGCCGGTGCCGGCCAGGAACGCGTAGCCGTAGGCGCCGACCGCGACGAAGAACGCGTGCCCCAGCGAAAGCTGCCCGGCCACCCCGACCAGCAGGGTCAGGCCGAGCGCGCCGATCGCCGCGGCCATCGCGAACAGCCCGGTCTGCAACCAGAAACCGCTCAGCTCCAACGGCGCCGCCAGCGCCAGCAACCCGGCGAGAGCGGCCAGGGGCAGGCGGATCCGGTCAGACACGGCTGATCTCCTTGCCGCCGAACAACCCCGCCGGCCGCACCAACAGGACCAGCAGCATCACCAGGTACGGCGCCACACTCCCGAACCCGCGGCCGAGGAACGCCAGCTCGTCCTGGTAGCCGGCGGCGAACGTGGTGGTCAGGCCCACCGCGAGCCCACCGGCCAGCGCCCCGGTCGTCGAGTCCAGCCCGCCGAGCACCGCGGCCGGCACCGCCGCGCCCAGCGCCGCCTGCCCCACGCTGCCGCTGATCCCCGGCGACGGGAACGCGGTGAAGAACAGGCCCGCGATCGCGGCCAGCACCCCGGCCAGCACCCACGCGCTCGCCGCGACCCGGCCCAGCCGGATGCCCATCAGCGACGCGGTCATCGGCCGCTCCGCCGAGGCCCGCAACGCCACCCCCCAGTCGGAGAACTTCAGCACCGCAAGGAACCCGGCGACCAGGACCACCGCCACCACCGCGGCCGCGATCCGGGTCTGCGGCACGGAGATCCCGCCGAACGACACGACGTCGGCGCGCCACGGGTCGCCGGTGGTGAGCAGGTCCGCGCCGATCCGCCGGGTCAGCTCGGTGGAAAGCACGATGTCGATGCCCAGGGTCAGGATCGCCAGCGCCCCCGGGTCGGCCAGCCGAACCCGCCGCAGCAGCACCACCCCGATCAGCACCGCGACCGCCGCGGTCACCGCCACCGCGAGCAGCACGGCCCCGGCGAACCCGAGGCTCTCGTGGGCCCGGCCGACCACATAGGCGCCGAGCAGCAGCAGCGAACCGTAGGCGAAGTTGACCACCCGCGTCGCCTTGAACACGACCACGAACCCGAGCGCGATCAACGCGTCGATGCACCCCAACGACAGCCCGCTGGCCAGCAGCGTCACGAACTGGTTCATGGCATCACCTCGCAAGCTCGGTGATGCTGAACCCCGCCCCCTCGTTCCTCGGGGCCGGGGCAGTGCATACAGGTCGCTCCGCAAGCTCCGCCAAGCCTGCGTCTCCTCGTTCCTCGGAGACGCAGGAGTATCAATTGGTTCGCTCCGCAAGCTCCGCTCATGGCGCGCCGCCCAGGTAGGCACGGATGACCTCCGGGTCGCGCTGCACCTGCTCCGGTGTGCCGCAGGCGATCCGCTTGCCGAAGTCGAGCACCGTGACCGTGTCCGCCAGCCCCATCACGAACGTCATGTCGTGCTCCACCAACAGGATCGAGATGCCGAGCTCGGCCCGGACCCGGGCGATGACCGCGGTCAGCCGGGCCGACTCGTCGGCATTCATCCCGGCCACCGGCTCGTCGAGCAGCAGCAGCGTCGGCTCCGCGCACAACGCCCGCGCCAGCTCCACCCGTTTCCGGTCGCCATAGGGCAATGCGGCCACCGGCCGGTCCAGCACCTCGGCCAGCTCGAGCAGCCCGGCGATCTCCCGTACCCGACTGTCCTGTTCGGACTGTTCCCGCCGGGCCCGAGGGATGCGCAGGCCGGCGCCGAGAAACCCGGCCCGGGTCAGCCGGTGCCGGCCGAGCAGCAGGTTGTCCGCCACGGTCGCGGTGGGGGACAGGGCGAGGTTCTGGAACGTTCGGCCGACCCCGAGCGCCGCGATCCGATGTGGACGCAGGCCGGTCAGCTCCACCCCGGCGTACCGGACGCTGCCCGCGGCCGCCCGGTACACCCCGGTCAGCACGTTCAGGCAGGTGGACTTCCCGGCGCCGTTGGGCCCGATCAACGCGTGCACCGACCCCGGCTCGACCGACAGCGACACCTCCGACAGCGCGGCCACTCCGCCGAACCGCACGCTCAGCCCATCCACCACGAGCTCCCGGTCCGCGGCCGGGGCTGCGGCGGGCGCGGGCACCGCGGGTGCCGTGGCAGGCGCGCCCACGCCCAGGTACCGGTGGCGCACCTCCTCGGTCGCCGCCAACTCCGCGGCCGGCCCGTGCAGGGTGACCCGGCCGACCTCCAGCACGTAGGCCACATCGGCCAGATCCAGTGCCAGCGCGGCGTTCTGCTCCACCAGCACCACCGCGGTGCCCTGCCGGTGGATCTCGGCGAGCACCTCGCCGATCCGTGCCACCATCCGCGGCGCCAGCCCCAGCGACGGCTCGTCCAGCAGCAGTACCCGCGGCGCCGCCATCAGCGCCCGCCCGATCGCCAGCATCTGCTGCTCCCCGCCGGAGAGCAGCCCGGCCCGCTGCTGACGAAGCCCGGCCAGCACCGGAAAGAGCTCGTACACCCGGTGCCGGGCCGGCCCACGTGCCCGCCGCGCGGTGGCCAACGCGCCGGCCCGCAGATTCTCCTCCACGGTCAGCTCGCCGAAGACCTGCCGGCCCTCCGGCACCTGCACCACCCCGGCCCGCACGATCGCCGCCGGATCCGCCCGGTCCAGCCGCCGGCCGTCGAGCTCGACCGAGCCCCGCCCGATCGCGCCGCCCACCGCCGGCAACGTCCCCGAGATCGCCCGCAGCAACGTGCTCTTGCCCGCGCCGTTGCCGCCCAGCACGGCCACCACGCCGCCCGGCGGAACCTCGAGCGACACCCCGCGCAGCGCGCGCACCGCCCGGGCGTAGGACACGTCCAGATCCCGCACGCGCAACAGCGGCCCACCGGCGTCGCGGTCCGTCCGCAGCGTGGACGCGGCCGGTGTCGCCGAAGCGGATGACACGGGCCTCACCTCGATCATCAGCGGTCGACGGGCACGCACATCATGCGACACAGCTATAGTCTCTCGTCAAGCTAAAGAGGAATACAAACCCCAAGGTGGCACCATAACGAGATGCTCGAGTCACCGCTCGACCTCGACGAGACGCGACCCCCGGCTCGCCGTCCCGGCCCGGTTCGCGGCCCCAGCGCCCGCGCCTACCTGCTGATCGTCCTCGGCGACTACGCCCTCGACCGGGGCGGGTCGGCCTGGACCCAGACCGTCGTCGACGCCCTCGCGATGGTCGGCTTCGAGGAGAAAGCCACCCGCCAGGCCCTCACCCGCACCGCCGCCGCCGGCCTGCTCACCCCGCACCGCGCCGGCCGCCGCACCCGCTGGCAGATCACCCGCACCGGCCACGAGTACCTGACCGCCGCCAAGCACCGGTTGTTCGCCCCGGGCCCCGAGCCCGACTGGGACGGCGGCTGGCTCATCCTGCTCACCAACGTTCCCGAGCACCACCGCAACCTGCGCCATCAACTGCGCACCGCGCTCGGCTGGGCCGGCTTCGGCTCGCTCGGCCCCGGCGTCTGGATCAGCCCGCACCCCACCCACGCCACCGAGGCCCGCCAGGTCCTGGACTCCCTCGGCGAACCCGTCCACGGCACCCTGCTGCACGCCCGCCTCGACGACCCCGACGAACGCCACCAACTCGTCACCCGTGCCTGGGACATCCCCCAACTCGACCAGCGGTACCAGGAGTTCGTCGACCGGTTCACCACCATCCGCCCCCACGCACCGGGCGAAGCGCTCGCCCACCTCGCCCACCTCGTCTACCAGTGGCGCCGGCTTCTCCTCGCCGACCCCGGCCTGCCGCCCACCCTGCTTCCCCCCAACTGGAGCGGGGAGCGCGCCCGCCACCTCCTGCTCGACCGGCACGCCACCTGGCTCCAGCAGGCCACCACCTGGTGGCAGGCCCAGCAAATCGGCAACGCCGCCGGCCCCTGAGCCACCCGAGTTCGACGCCCGGGCAACTGAGTTCGACATTCAGGAAAGTGAGTTCGACGCTCAGGCAAATGAGTTCGACGCTCGGGACTCGGTGGCCCGGTCGAATGGATGTCGCGATGCGATTCCTCGCCCCGCCCGCGGCGCTCCGGGTGCGACAGATCCCGCTCGGCAACCGGGCTTGCGTGGTGTGAAAAGGTTGGGGCGTGCGCGGCGAGATGCGTGAGGTGTTGGAGCGCTGGCTCGGTGCGGACGCGCGGGTGGTGGACGCGTTGTCCGATGAGGAGTTGGGGGAGTTGCACGCCGCGTTGGTGGCCGCCAGGAAAAGGCAGGCCGCGGCGTTGGCGGCGGCCTCGGCGGAGGCGTTGCGGCAGATGCCGGCGCCGTTGCGGGCGCGCTTCGGCGAGATCGTGGGGTTCTGATCAATGGGGCGCGACTTAGCCACGCAGGCGGAGTTGGTCAAATTGGCCCGGGCGCTGGACACCACACCGGACGAGGTGTCCTTCGCCGGATCGCTGGACCACCGCGACATCCGCCGGCTGCGTGAGCGCGTGGTGGACGCGTTGTACGAGGAACATCGGGCCACCTTCGGGCGGATCGCCATGATCACCCGATTGTTGCCCACGCCGCTGAACGTGCGGATCACACTGCGCGCGTTTCCGCCGTTGCTGGCCGCGCGAATTGCCGGTGAGATGGCTCCGGACCGGGCGGCCGAGTTGGTCAATCGGATGCCGATCGAGTATCTGGCCGACGGCTGCCTTCATCTGGAACCGCGCCGGGCCGCGCCGCTGATCAGCCACATCCACCCGGACCGCGTGGTGGCCGTGGTCCAGGAACTCGTCGCCCGTGGCGAGTACGTCACGATCGGCCACCTGCTCGACGCCGCCACCGAACGGATCGTCCGCGACGTCGCCGCGGTGATCTCCGACGAGGCCCTGCTGCGGATCGGCTGCTACGCGGAGTCCGACACCCAGCTGACCACGGCGGTCGCCGCACTGCCGCCGGAGCGGCTGCGCGGCATCGTGGCCAGCGCCGTCGGCGGCCCACCAGAGCTCCGCTCGGCCGGGCTGGCACTGATCGCCCGGCTGGCCGACGACGAGCTACGCGCCCGGCTGGCCGAGTACGCCGCCGAGTCCGACGACGAGGCCTTGACCAGGCTCCTGCACACGGCCATCGACGACGGCGCCGTCCCCGAACTCCTGACCTTGTTCGCCGCGCTCGGCGAGCACACCCAGCGCCGCGTGCTCACCCTCCCCGCACTCACCGACCCCGACGTCCGCACCCAATTGACCAAGGCCGTCACCGCCCACCCCCTGGAAAGCAACGTCACGTTCATGCCGTAGACGGCAAGGAACGTCACGTTCACTCCCTCGAATGACCGCATGCCAGACTGGTCGGCATGGCCCCGCGCGTGGTCGTCATCGGTGCCGGGGTCTACGGCGCGGCGGTGGCCGCGTCGCTGGTTCGGCGGGGTGCCCAGGTCAGCGTCGTGGACGCGGGGGCGCCGGCGGGTGGCACCTCCGGTGCGACGTTGGCGTGGGTCAACTCGTGCGGTAAACAGCCGCGGCACTACCACGATCTCAATGTCGCGGGCATGGCGGCGCATCGGAAGCTGGCGGCCGAAGTGCCGCATGGCCGTTGGTACCACGAGAGCGGCAATCTGGAGTGGGCCGGCGACGAGGCCGCGGAGGAGGGGCTGCGCCGGAAGGTCGCGGGCGTTCTCGGCTATGGCTACGAGGCACGGTGGTTGACCCGGGCGGAGGCGTTACGCCTCGAGCCCGACATGGATCCGGTTCGGCTGCCCGCGGACGGGATCGCCTACTTTCCGAGGGAGGGCTGGCTCGAGCCGACCCGGTTGGTCGGTTACCTCTTGTCCGGTGTCGTCTCCCGCGGGGGCGAACTGGTGCGGGACGACGCGGTCATCGGCCTGGAGGTGGCTGCCGGCCTGGTGCGCACGGTTCGGCTCGCTTCGGGGCGGCGGCTCGCCGCGGACGCGGTGGTGAACTGCGCCGGACCGCGGGCCGCCGGCATCGCCGAACTCGCCGGGCTCGTGCTGCCGATGCGCAACACCTTCGGCGTGCTCGTCTACACCTCGCCGGTAGCGGTCTGGGCGTCCCACGTCGTGCACGCCCCGCACGTCCACCTGCGCCCGGACGGCGGGGGACGGCTGCTGCTGCACACCGGCACGACCGACGGCGCGGCACACGTGTCCGGCACGGGAGAGACCAGCGTCGACCAGTCGGCTGTCGACCTGGTGCTCGAGGCCGCCCGCACCCTCTACCCGGGAATCCGGGCCGCCACCGTGGAAAGCGTCCGGGTCGGTGAACGCGCGATACCTGCCGACGGTCTTCCGGTCCTGGGCCGGACGCTCGAGTTGCCCAACTTCCACTTCGCTGTCTCGCACAGCGGCGCGACCCTCTGCCTGCATGCCGGTGCCCTGGTCGCCGCCGAGGTGCTCGGCGACGACCACACCACCGTCCTTGCCCCGTACCGTTTTGAGCGACTCCAGCTGGTGCGGTGAATGCGTCCTTCCTCACGACCAGTGCGA
>NZ_DASYTH010000097.1:0-21865 GCF_036002505.1 Actinophytocola sp.
TGGAGCCGGCCGCCTGCGTCGCCGCAGCCTGCCTCAAGGCGGCGCCGGTACCGGGCGAGCGGGTCGCGGTGGTCGGCGCCGGCACGCTCGGCCTGCTGGCCGTCCAATTGCTGCACGCCGGCGGCCCGGCGGAGCTCGCCGTGGTGGTGCGCCGGGCGTACCGGGTGGAGCTGGCCCGGCGCTGCGGCGCCACCGACGTGCTCACCCTGGACGACGTGGACCGGCTGGCCGGCCGGTACGACGTGGTGGTCGAAGCGGCGGGCACCAGCGGGGCCGCGCGGGCGGCGGTGCGGCTCGCGCGCCGGGGCGGGCGGGTGGCCCTGACCGGGATTCCGCCCGTCGACGACGATCCGCCGACCCCGACCGAGCTGGTGCTGGGCGAGATCACCGTGCACACCGTGTTCGGCGCCCCGTCGCGGGCCTGGACGCACGCCGTGCGCGCGTTCGCCTCCGGCGCGCTCGACCCGGCCATGCTGGTCACCCACGAGGTCGGCCTCGACGACGTGACCGACGCGTTCCGCCTGCTGGCCGACCCGGCGGCCGGCGCGGTCAAGGTGCTGCTGCACCCCTGAAGAGAGGTCTGCGATGGAGCAGATCACCGATCCGCTCGCCGAGCATGGCGAAGGTCCGGTATGGCACGCGGGTTGGCCGGGGCTGCGCTGGGTGGACATGCTCGCCGGCGACGTCCTCGAGCTGGACCCGGGCACCGACCGGGTGAGCCGGCACCACGTCGGCGTGGTGGCGGCGGCGCTGCGGCCGTGCCCGGACGGCCGGGCGGTGATCGCGGTCGAGCGGGGGTTCGCCCTGGCCAGTGCGGATCTCGGCACGGTGCGACCGTTCGGCGAGCTGTGGGTGGACCCCGGCATCCGGATGAACGACGGCGACTGCGACCCGGACGGCCGGTTCTACTGCGGATCGATGGCCTACGACGAGACACCCGGCGCGGGGAGACTCTTCCGGCTCGAGCACCACGGCGCCACGACCGTGGTGCTCACCGGGGTGACGATCTCCAACGGCCTGGCCTGGAGCCCGGACGGCGGCACCGCCTACTACATCGACACCCCCACGCACCGCGTCGACGCGTTCGACTACGACGAGCGGCGCGGGCTGACCGCACGGCGCACCGTGTTCGACATTCCGGTGGACGCCGGCGCCCCGGACGGCATGACCGTCGACACCGAGGGCCGGCTCTGGATCGCGCTCTGGGGCGGCGCCGCGGTGCGCTGCTACCAGGCCGACGGCCGCCTCCTGGAGCACCTCGCGCTGCCGGTCACCCAGGTCACCGCGTGCACGTTCGGCGGCCCCGGCCTCGACGAGCTGTACGTCACCACGTCCCGCCAGACCGTCCCGCCCGGTGAGCAGCCCGAGGCCGGCGCCCTGTTCCGGGCCCGTCCGGGTGCCCGAGGGCTGCCGGCGCGGCAGTACGTGCCCGGCGTGTAGCGGGGGTCAGGGCGTCTGGCCCATCATCGCCGTGCCCGGGGTGGCCGGGTCGTCGCTGAGCATCACCGCGGCCACGCCGGCCTCGAACTCCGCCCGGCTGATCCGCCCGTCGCCGTCGGTGTCCAATTGGTGGAAACCCGCGAGTATGGCCTGCTGGTCGGTTATCGCGACCGACAGCAACGACACATATTCGTCCTCGGTGATAAAGCCGTCGTCATCGGAGTCGACCGCTTCGGCGACGGTGGCGGCGGTGCGACCCAACTTCTCGGCAAAGTATTCGGCCGGGTCACCATCCTTGTAGGCCGAGGCGAACTCCTCAAGGGTGATCCTGCCGTCGTGGTCGGTGTCCAGGTCCCGGCGCAGTTGTTCCCACCAGGACTGGAAGCTCTCGCCGATCGACTGCCCGGCCTCGCTGTCCGCGGGGATGGCGAACTGGGCACAGATCTGTTGGGCGATCGCGTCGAAGTCCGCCTTGGTGACCACGCCGTTGCCATTCGCGTCGAGCCGGTTGAAAACGGCCGCGATGTTCCGATCCTGGATACCGCCGATCTCCGTGGTCATAACCGCCCCTTCCGCAAAGGACACCAATAATGTCATCGTATCCAGCGGGCGGGCGCGCCGCAGTCGGGCAATTGAGTGAAGCAATTCGCTCAATCGGATGTACTGGCCACCGGAAAACCCACCTTCCGTGCGCTCGGTGCGGTTGCGATAAAGCCGGTCGTCGCGATCCCTCACCGTTGCGCTGGCTCATCGGTGTCGAGCTGAACCGTCACAGCGAGACCACCGGCGTGAAGCTGTCCGAGGTCGCCGAGCGGACACCGACTGCGATGAATGCCCCGTTCAGTGCGCCAGCCGCACTGAACGGGGCATTCATCGCACCATCTGCTGGCTTCGGGGATCGTAATTTCTGGTGAGCACGCTGGTTGGCGCAAAATAGCTCCATTGCCGGCCGTGCCGGACGCGGAAAGCGCCGGTATCCCGTGGACGCGTGCCACGCCTACGCCAGGGCGGAACACAGCTACGCGAACGCGGGACACGCCCGGGATCACGGGTTGTCACGAGGTCGTCCTCGTGAGGCCACGGGCGACGCCATAGTCCACACGCTGTGCGCGATTGTCCACATGATCTTGCCTAGCCTCGGCACGTGACCGCGGCAGAACGGAGAGGCGCCCCATGGCAGTCGCCGAGGTGATCCCGCGGCGGCGCCGCGGACCCTTGACGCCGTACCTGCTGATCGCGCCCGCGGTGCTGGCCATGCTCGGCTTCCTGGTCTACCCGATGGCCAGCGTCTTCTACTACAGCCTGCAGAACTACACGGTGAACAAGCCGTGGGAGAACGGCTTCGCCGGGCTGGACAACTTCCGCCGGATGCTGGCGCACGACCCGCTGTTCTGGCAGAGCCTGGGGTTCACCGCGAAGTGGGTGCTGGTCGAGGTCGGGCTGCAGCTGCTGCTGGGCCTGCTGCTGGCGCTGATCGTGAACGAGACGTTCGTCGGCCGCGCGGTGTCCCGGGCGCTGGTGTTCTCGCCGTGGGCGGTGTCCGGGGTGCTCACCACCGGGATCTGGGTGCTGCTCTACAACCCGACCACCGGCGTCTCCCGCTACCTGGCCGACCTGGGGCTGATGGGCTACGGCGCGGCGCCGCTGGCCAACCCGGACATGGTCTTCGGCGCCGCCGTGCTCGCCGAGCTGTGGCGCGGCGTGCCGTTCTTCGCCATCCTGCTGCTCGCCGACCTGCAGACCATCCCGCGGGACCTGTACGAGGCCGCGTCGGTGGACGGCGCCAGCCGGCTGCGCCGGTTCCGGCACGTGACGCTGCCGCATCTGAAGGACGCGATCATCCTGGCCACGCTGCTGCGCGCGGTGTGGGAGTTCAACAACGTCGACCTGCTCTACACGCTCACCGGCGGCGGCCCCGCCCACCAGACCACGACGCTGCCGCTCTACGTGGCCGCGACCGCCGCCCAGTCACACGACTTCGGCTACGGCGCGGCGCTGACCACCGCCGGCTTCCTGATCCTCACGTTCTTCTCGGTGCTGTATCTCAGGTTGAGCAAGTTCGGGGCGCGGACATGACCCTGCTCGCCGCCACCCGACCCGCTCCCCCGCGGGCCCCCGAGCCGCCGGTGCCCGTCCGGCGGCGGGGGCCGCAGCGGCCCAGCCGGTGGCAGATCTATGTGCCGCTGGGCATCTACCTGCTGTTCACGCTGGTGCCGTTCTACTGGATGGTGGTGTTCGCGGTCCGCCCGCGCGGCTCCGCGTCGCTGC
The DNA here is from genome assembly GCF_036002505.1 of Actinophytocola sp. Taxonomy (GTDB): domain Bacteria; phylum Actinomycetota; class Actinomycetes; order Mycobacteriales; family Pseudonocardiaceae; genus DASYTH01. The sequence continues at coordinate 3,709 of NZ_DASYTH010000097.1, forward strand.
TGCCCTGGCCGGTCACCACGGAGAACTTCGAGACCGTGTGGAACGGCCTGGGCTTCGCGGTGTTCTTCCAGAACAGCCTGAAGGTCGGGGTGGCCTCGCTGCTGGCCACCACCGTGGTCGCGCTGGCCGGCGGGTATGCCTTGGCGCGCTACAACTTCCGCGGCAAGACGGTGTTCCTGGTGGCGATGCTGTGCACGCAGTTCATCCCGGGCGCCATGATGCTCATCCCGCTGTTCGAGACGTTCCGCACGCTGGACCTGGTGAACTCGCTGTGGAGCCTGATCATCGCGGAGACGGTGTTCCAGCTGCCGCTGTCGCTGATCCTGCTCGGCGGGTTCATCCGCAACATCCCGGTGGAGCTGGAGGAGGCCGCCTGGGTGGACGGGTGCTCGCGGCTGCGCGGCTTCCTGGTGGTGGTGCTGCCGCTGCTGCGCCCGGGCCTGGTCGCGGTCGGCTCGTTCGCGTTCATCCACAGCTGGAACAACTTCCTGTTCGCGCTGATGTTCGTCAGCGAGCAGGACAAGTACACGATCCCGGTGGGCCTGGCGTTCACGCTCGGCGAGTTCGGGGTGGACTTCGGCGCGCTGGCCGCGGGCGGGGTGGTCGCCGCGGTGCCGGTGGTCCTGGTGTTCGCGGTGATCCAGCGGTACCTGGTGCAGGGGCTGTCGGCCGGGGCGGTGAAGGGATGATCACTCCACAGGGGCCGGTGCCGGTGGTGCTCGCCGGTGCCCACGGGCACGGCCGCTGGCACCTGGACAACCTGCGCCGGCTCACCGCCGCGGGCCTGGTGCGGCTGGCCGGGGTGTGCGACGTGCTGCCGGTGCCGGCGGAACGCCTTGCCGGGCTGGGGAATCCGGAGCAGTCGGCGGACCTGGCCGGGCTGATCGAGCGCACCGGCGCGGAGATCACCATCCTGGTCACCCCGATCCACACGCACGCCGAGCTCGCCACCGCGGCGCTGTACGCGGGCTCGCACCTGCTGCTGGAGAAGCCGCCGGCCGGCGCCATGGCCGACTACGAGCGGATCGTCGAAGCGGTTCGACTGACCAGGCTGGCCTGCCAGGTGGGCTTCCAGAGCCTCGGCTCGGACGCGATCCCGTACCTGCGCAAGGTCATCGCCGACGGAGGGCTCGGCCGGGTGCGCGGCATCGGGGTGGCCGGCGCCTGGGACCGCCCGTCCAGCTACTTCTCCCGGGCGTCCTGGGCCGGGCGGCGCCGGCTGGGCGACATCCCGGTCACCGACGGCGCGCTGACCAACCCGTTCGCGCACGCGATCGCCACGGCGCTGGCGGTGGCCGAGGCCGAGCAGTTCGGCGCGGTGGCCGAGATCGAGGTGGAGTTGTACCGGGCCAACCCGATCGAAGCGGACGACACGTCGTGCCTGCGGCTGCGGCTGGCCACCGGCATCGAGATCACCGTGGCGGTCACGCTGTGCGCGCCGGGCCGCAGCGAGCCGTACCTCACCGTGCACGGCGAGTCCGGTTCGGCCACCCTGCGCTACACCCTGGACGAGGTGCGGTTGGGCCAGAACCGCACCGTGCACGCCCGGACCGACCTGCTGGAGAACCTGATCGCGCACGTGCGCACCGGCGCCCAGTTGCTGGCCCCGCTGGCCCGCACCGGCGCGTTCATGCAGGTCGTCGAAGCGGTTCGACAGGCGCCCGACCCCACCCCCATCCCGGCCGAGCTCCAGCTCGACGGCGGGGCGGGCGGGCGGGTGCTGCCCGGGATCGTGGAGCTGACCGAGCGCAGCGCCGAGCGGCTCGCTCTCTACTCCGAGCTGGACGTGCCCTGGGCGCCCGCCGAGCAGTCGATCCGCGTCGACGGCCGGGAGGTGGCGCGCTACCAGTGGCAGCCGAAGCTCTCCGCGACCCTCGCCCCGCGGCCGTACCTGCACCCGGTGCGCACGCTCGGCGGGGTCGAGGTCAGCGAGTCCGGACCGGCCGACCACCCGCACCACCTCGGCGTCGGGGTGGCGATCGCCGACGTCGGCGGCGTCAACTTCTGGGGCGGCCGCACGTTCGTGCCCGGGCAGGGCCCGACCTGGCGCGGGGATCACGGCACCCAGCGGCACCTGGGCTTCGCCAGCCGCACGGCCGACGGGTTCGTCGAGCACCTGGAGTGGCTCGGCCCCACCGGCACCGCGCTGCTCCGCGAGGAGCGCGCCGTCGCCGCGCGCCCGCTCGAGCACCCGGACCATTCGCTCACCGCCAGCGCGTGGGTGCTCGACTTCACCTGCACGCTCACCAACCTCACCGCCGGCCCGGTGGAGATCCGCAGCTCGGCGACCAAGGGCCGGGCGGGCGCCGGGTACGGCGGGTTCTTCTGGCGGGCCCCGAACGCGGCCACGCCACGGTCGGTGTTCACCGCGCACTCGGCGGGCGAGCACGCCGTCAACGGCACCCGGGCCCCGTGGGTGGCCCTGGGCAGTCCCAAGTGGACATTGATCTTCCAGCAGGTCGGCTCGGCGGACCCGTGGTTCGTCCGGACCGAGGAGTATCCGGGAATCGGGGTGGCTCTCGCCTGGCACGAGCCCACAGTGCTGGCCGGTTCCCTGACCAGACGGGTGATCACGATCGTCGCCGACGGACGACTCGACCGTGACCTCGCTGCGGCACTGGCGACGGAAAGGTAGGCGGTAATGGGTACATCGCGCTGGTTGGCGGCGACCGCGGCGTTCCTCGCGGCGGGCCTCACGCTGGCCGGCTGCGGCTCGGACTCGGGTTCGAGCGGCAGCGGCGGCACCACCCAGATCACGTTCTGGGACGACAACGGCGGGCCCGCCCGCACCCCGGTGTGGCAGCACATCATCGACGAGTTCCAGAAGGCCAACCCCACGATCAAGGTCGAGTACGTGGGTATCCCAATCGCCCAGACCCAGCAGAAGTACGACACCGCGATCGCCGGCGGCGGGTTACCCGACGTCGGCGGGGTGAGCACAGCCATGCTGGCGAACCTGGTGCCGCAGAAGGCGTTGGACACGGTGGACGACCGGATCTCGGGCAGCTCGCTGAAGGGCAAGCTGAGCGAGCCCGTGGTCGCCACGGTCCGCTCGACCATCCCGGACAACAAGCTCTACATGGTGCCGATGTCCACCAACATCGGGATGTACTGGTACCGCACGGACTGGTTCGGCACCGCCGGGCTGAAGGCGCCGGAGACCTGGTCGGACTTCTTCGGCGCGGTGGACAAGCTCACCGACAAGGGCAAGAACAAGTTCGGCTTCACGATCCGCGGCGGCGCCGGGTCCATCGCCCAGATGCTCGAGGTGATCTACGGCCAGTCCGGCATCACGTCGATCTTCGACAGCTCCGGCAAGTCCACCGTCAACGACTCGAAGAACGTGGCGGCACTGCAGAAGCTCGTCGCGCTGTACAAGAAGAACACGCCGGAGGCGGACGCCACCAACGACTTCCCGAAGATGGTCGCCCAGTTCGACGGCGGCAACATCGCGATCATGCAGCACAACCTGGGCTCCTACAACGACCACGTGAAGGCGCTCGGGGCGGACAAGGTGGCCGCGTTCGCGGTGCCCAAGTCGGACGCCGGTTCACGGACCATAGTGTCCAACCCGGTGTCCGGCATCGGCGTGTTCGCCACCGGCAAGCACAAGGACGCCGCGTTCAAGTTCGCCGAGTTCGCCGCCAGCAAGGCGATGAACAGCTACTGGGCCGAGAAGACCGGCGTGCTGCCGGCCAACACCGAGGTGTTCAACGAGCCGTGGCTGGGCAAGCTGCAGCACATCGCCGAGGCCAACAAGGCGCTCAACGACTCCGGCACCAAGCTCGTGCAGTTGCCGTACTACCTGCCCGAGTTCAACGCGATCACCAAGACCGACACCGAACCGCTGTTCCAGAAGGTGCTGCTGGGCCAGATGTCCGCGCAGGACTTCCTGAACCAGTTCGCGGCCAAGTTCACCGACGCTCAGGCGAAGTACAAGCAACGCAACGGCGGCTGAGGCTGACCGGGCGGGGCGGGACGAGGAGGTCCCTGCGATGAAGCGCGCTTTGATTCTGGCCACCGCCGCGGCCGTCGTGCTCGGGTTGACCGGCCCGCCCGGAGCGAACGCGGCACCGGACAGCCATCTCCCGCTCGGTCGCCAGGTGCTGCCGGCGAACGACGGCTGGGCGGCCGAGGGCACCGGCACCACCGGCGGTTCGGCCGCGCCGGCCGAGAACGTCCACACGGTACACACCAGGGCCGAGCTGGTGGCCGCGCTGGCCGCGCCCGCACCGAAGATCATCCAGGTAAGCGGCACGATCGACGGCGCGGAGGACGACGGGGGCGGGATGCTGTCCTGCGACGCGTACGCCACCGGCGGCTACACGCTGGAGTCCTACCTCGCCACCTACGATCCCGCGGTGTGGGGCCGGGACCGCGAGCCGGCCGGCCCGCTCGAGGACGCCCGGGTGGCCTCGGCGGCCAACCAGACCCGGCATATCAAGCTGAAGGTCAGCAAGGACACCACGATCGTCGGCCTCGGCAGCCACGCGGTCCTCAAAGGACTGAACCTGCACGTCGACAAGGTGAACAACGTCATCATCCGCAACCTCAACTTCGTCGACGCGGCCGACTGCTTCCCGCAGTGGGACCCGACCGACGGCGCCACCGGGGCGTGGAACTCCTTGTACGACAACGTTTCGCTGACCGGCGCGACGCACGTGTGGGTGGACCACAACACGTTTACCGACGGGAACAACCCGGATTCCGGGCTGCCGCGCTACTTCGGCGAGGAGTTCCAGGTGCACGACGGCGAGCTGGACATCACCAACGCGTCGAACTTCGTGACCGCGTCCTGGAACAAGTTCCTCGACCACGACAAGACCATGCTGATCGGCTCGTCCAACACGTCCACCACGGACCCGGGCAAGCTGAACGTCACCGTGCACCACAACCTGTTCGGCAACACGCTGCAGCGGCTGCCGCGGGTCCGGTTCGGCCAGGTGCACGTGTACAACAACTTCTACGTCATCCCGGACCCGTCGACGTTCGTCTACGCGCTCGGCGTCGGCGTGCAGTCGAAGCTCTTCGCCGAGAGCAACGCGTTCGCCCTCGGCACCGGCATCGACCCGGCCGGGCTGCTGTTCGACTGGAGCGGCACCACGCTCACCGCGCGGAACAACGTGCTGCAGAACGGGTTGCGGTCCACGCCGGTCGACCTGATCGGGGTGTACAACGCCGCGCACGACCCGGACTTCGGCACCGACGCGGGCTGGACGCCGACCCTGCACACCCGGATCGACTCGCCGCGCGCGGTGCCGTTCCTGGTACCGATCTTCGCCGGCTCCGGCCGGGTGTTCGGGGCTCCGGAGAGCCAGGTCCGGCCCGCGGCGCTGACCGAAACCACCGCGCCACAACAGGTCGAGCGGCTGGACCGCGGGCTGATCAGCATGCGCTCCGGCGACGGGAACTTCCTGAGCTGGCGGCTGCTGGCCACCGACGAGCCCGGCACCTCGTTCAACGTGTACCGCGACGGCCGGAAGGTGAACGTCAAACCGCTGACCGTCTCGAACTTCCGCGACGCCGGCGCCCCGGCCGGGGCGACCTACACCGTGCGGCCGGTGGTGGGCGGCGTGGAGTCGGCCTCCGTTGCCGCGGAGAAGCCGTCGATGCGCTTCGACACCGCGCGCGATGACGCCGGAATCCTGGCCAGCAGCATGGACGTGCCGATCCAGGTTCCGGGTGGTGGCACCACGCCGGACGGGGTGTCCTTCACCTACACCGCCAATGACGCGAGCGTCGCCGACCTCGACGGCGACGGGCAGCTGGAGATCGTGCTGAAGTGGGATCCCACGAACTCCAAGGACAACTCGCAGGACGGCTACACCGGCAACGTGTTCGTCGATGCCTACAAGCTCAACGGGCAGCGGTTGTGGCGCATCGACCTCGGCCGCAACATCCGGGCCGGCGCGCACTACACGCAGTTCCAGGTGTTCGACTACGACGGTGACGGCCGCGCCGAGGTGGTCATGAAGACCGCGGACGCCACCCGGTCCGGCACCGGCCAGGTGATCGGCAACGCCAGCGCCGACTTCCGCAACTCCGCCGGCCGGATCCTCTCCGGACCGGAGTTCCTCACCGTGTTCCGCGGCACCGACGGCGCCATCCTGGCCACTGCGGACTTCGTGCCAGCGCGCGGAACCGTGTCGTCGTGGGGTGACTCCTACGGCAACCGGGTGGACCGGTTCCTCGCCGAAACGGCCTTTGTGGATGGTTCGCGGCCGAGCATCATCATGGCCCGCGGCTACTACACCCGCACCGTGATCGTGGCCTGGGACTGGCGCAACGGGGCGCTCACCCGGCGCTGGACGTTCGACTCCAACTCCTCCACCAACGGCTCGGCCTGGACCGGCCAGGGCAACCACCAGCTGTCCATCGCGGACGTCGACGCCGACGGCCGGGACGAGATCATCTACGGGTCCATGGCCGTCAACGACAACGGCAGCGGCCTGTGGGTCAACGGGCTGGGCCACGGCGACACCCTGCACGTGGGTGACCTGGTACCCGGCCGGCCCGGGCTCGAGATGTTCAAGCCCGACGAGAACACCGGCAGCCCGGCGGACTGGGTGGCGGACGCGCGCACCGGGCAGACCCTGTGGCGGTCGGCGTCCTGCGGCTGCGACAACGGCCGTGGCGTGGCCGCGGACATCTGGTCCGGCAACCCGGGCGCCGAGGTCTGGTCGTCGGCGGTCGGCGGGCTGCGCAGCGCCAGCAGCGGCGCGCAGCTGTCCAGCCACAAACCGTCCTCGACCAACTTCGTGATCTGGTGGGACGGCGACGCGACGCGCGAGCTGCTGGACGGCACGCATATCGACAAGTACGGCACCGGCGGCGACACCCGGCTGCTGACCGCGTCCGGCGTGCATTCCAACAATGGCACGAAGTCCACCCCGTCGCTGGCCGCCGACATCCTCGGCGACTGGCGCGAGGAGGTCATCTGGCCGACCTCGGACAACCGCGCGCTGCGGATTTTCTCCACCACGGATCCGACTAGCATCTCGCACGTGTCCCTGCTGCAGGACCGCCAGTACCGCGAGGCGGTCGCCTGGCAGAACACCGCGTACAACCAGCCGCCACACCCCAGTTTCCGGATGGGGTGAACAAGGCTTACCCGTGTCTCATTCAAAATGATCACGGTTTACGGAGGACAAGGCTCGCTGGTTGGTCGGTAGGGCCGACCACTCGGGCAGGCACGGCTGTTTCAAGATCGTCTAAGTGGTTGCTGTTGATGATGGGACTGTGGTGACGTCAGGTACTCCAGTGACGCCGAAGTTGTGCGACGAAGGACGCCTTCGTCACGCTGAGCGTGACAAAGGACGCCTTCGCCGCACTCACTCCACAGTAGACACTCGGTTGCCGCGGAGTTCCAGCACCATCGGCCCGCCATCGGCCTCGGGTAGCACCGCCTGACCTGCCGCTCAAACGATCTTGGAACAGCCCTGCCCGGGCGGGCCAGCGTGCCGTGCGGTGTTCGCAGCTGTGGTCGCCTTGGCTGAGCTGGTCACTGGACCGATCGCTCGGGGAGACCTCCGGCCTGCCGTCGCGACCGGTAGCGAACACCGCCCGGCGGCCCACTCTCGCTGGGTCGGCATTTTGAATGTCCCTCGGGCGAGACCGCTATAGTCCACAAATCGTTCGCGATTATCCATGAACGTTTCTCTAGCGTGGTAGTCGAGGGGTCAACGAAGATTCCACGGCAGAAACGGAGAGCGCAACATGCTTAACGCGATCGCGAGGCGAACAATCGCCGGCGCCGCCGTTGTGACATCGGCGGCGGCGCTGACGGTGTGGGCGGCGGGGCAGGCGGCCGCCGTCGGCTCACCGACCGGGTTCGGCGCCGGCACCACCGGTGGCGGCACCGCCACCCCGGTCACGGTGACCACCTCCACGGCGCTGATCAGCGCCATGCAGTCCAGCTCACCGGCGGTCGTCCGGGTGAGCGGCATGATCACGATCAGCGGCATGCAGCGGGTGGCGGCCAACAAGACGATCATCGGGGTCGGGTCCAGCTCCGGAATCGTCGGCGGCGGGCTCAATGTCCGAGGCGTCAGCAACGTCATCATCCAGAACCTCAACTTCCGGGGCTCCTCGGACGACGCGATCAACGTCGAGACGTCCACCCGGGTCTGGATCGACCACAACACGCTGTCCGCCGCGCATGACGGCCTGGTCGACATCAAGCACGCCGCGGACTTCGTCACGGTCTCGTGGAACAGGTTCTTCAACCACGACAAGACAATGCTGCTCGGTCACAGCGACAACAACGCCAGCGAGGACCGCGGCCACCTACGGGTGAGCTACCACCACAACTGGTTCGACGGCACCAACCAGCGGCACCCGCGGGTGCGGTTCGGCAACCCGGTGCACGTCTACAACAACTACTACGGTGGGGTCACGAGCTACGGCGTCGCGTCCACACTCGAGGGCGGCACCCTGGTCGAGGGCAACTACTTCGACAACTCCCGCGACGCCTTCCACTGCGGTGAGGGCAGTTCCCCGCCCGGTGCGCTGGTGGCCCGGAACAACACGCTGGTCAACTCGGCCGGGTCCACCTCGGGGTGCACCGGCAGCGTCAACGGGATCCCGTACTCCTACACGCTGGACCCCTCCGCCAACGTGAAGTCGATCGTGACGAGCGGGGCGGGCGTAGGCAAGGTCGCCTGACCCGGCATTCTCGGCAACACTGCGGCCCCCGCCCCAGCCTCCCGGGCGGGGGCCTTGCCATAGCGCGGCCCTTATGTAAACACTGTGTTGCTGAGAGTCAACGGGGACGGCGAGGGCAGGCATGGACCGGCTGACCATCGGCCTGGTCACGGCGAACATCCACCTCGGGGTCGGAGCGACCCTGTGGTCCGGGGTGCTGGACGCCGCATGCCGCCATGACGTCAACCTGATCTGCCTGCCCGGCGGCGAGGTCCGCACCGCCGAGGCGCCGCCCAACCTGGTCTACGACCTGGTGGCGCCGGACCTGCTGGACGGCCTGATCTGCTGGGCGTCCACGCTCGGCCTGCCGGCCGGGCACGAGCGGACGGCGCGGCTGGCCCGCCGGTTCGGGCGGCTGCCGATGGTCAGCGTGAACGGCGCGTTCGGCGACGACCAGCCGCTGACCCTGGACAGCTACCGCGGCATGGCCAGCGCCGTCAACCATCTCATCGAGACCCACGGCCGGCGGCGGCTGGCGTTCGTGCGGGGGCCGGTGGCCAACCCGGTCACCGCGGAGCGGTACCGCGCCTACACCGACACCCTGGCCCGGCACCGGATCCCGCTGGACGCCACGCTCGTGTCCTCGCCGGTGGACTTCCGCACCGAGGCCGGCGCCGCGGCCATGCGGGTGCTGCTGGACGCGCGGGGGCTGCGGCCCGGCCGGGACTTCGACGCGGTGGTGGCCACCAGCGACTTCCTGGCCGCGGACGCGCTGCGCGTGCTGAACGCGCGCGGCGTGCGGGTGCCCGAGGACGTGGCGATCGTCGGGGTGAACGACGCACCGGAGGCGCGGCTCGCCGACCCGCCGCTGACCTCGGTGTCGATGCCGTTCGCCGAGCTCGGCGAGCTGGCCGTGGAGACGCTGCTGTTCCGGATGGGCCGGCTGCCCGCGGTGAACCGGCCGGCGCCGGCCTCGACGCTGGTGATCCGGCGCTCCTGCGGGTGCGCGGGCGAGCCCGCCGGGCGGCTGCCGGCCCCCGTGCACGACCAGCTGAACGCCGCGCTCGATCGTGATCTCCTTGGAGAAAGCGCATTCCTGGCCGAGGTGGACCGGCTGATCCGGGCCTCCCGGATGCGCAGCCACGAGACCGACGCCTGGGACGCGGCGCTGCTGGACCTGCGCCGGCGCGCGCTGGACCGGGGCGGGGACGCGGCCCGGGTCGAGCGGCTGCTCGGGTCGGCCCGGCTGGTGGTCGCCGACGCCGGGCGCCGGCTGGTGGAGTTCGAGCGCTGGCAGGCGGCGCAGACCTCGCGGCGGCTGCGGGAGCTGGGCGCCGCGCTGTCCTCGGTGGTCGACCTGCCGGCGCTCACCGACGCGCTGGAGCGGCACCTGCCGGGGCTGGGCATCCCGCGCTGGCACCTGGCCCTGGACCCGCCGACGCTGGCCGGCGTGCCGCAGCCCGGGCACCGGCACGCCACCGTGGCCGAGCCGCTGTACGTGCACGACGAGCTGCTCGGCTTCGGGCTGTTCGAGGTCGGGCCGCGGGACGGCGCGGTGTACCGGGCGCTCGGCGACCAGATCGGCGCCGCGCTCAAGGAGATCAAGCTGTTCGGCGCGGTACGGGACGCCCGGGACGCCGCGGAGAAGGCGAACCGGATCAAGACCACGCTGCTGTCCAGCGTCAGCGACGAGCTGCGCACCCCGGTCGAGGGGATCCTCCGGCACGTGGCGCGGGCACTGGAGTCCGTCGAAGCGCTGCACCACGCGCCGCCGGACCTGCTGGACAGCCTCAAGGAGATCAACGTCAGCGCCGAGCACCAGCTCGGGGTGATCTCCGACCTGCTCGACCTGACCCGCGCCGAGATCGACACCCTGGACCTGTCCGCGGAGCTGCTCGATCCGAAGGCGTTGCTGGAGGACGTGTTCCGCACCCGGCTGCCCACCGCGCTGCCGCTCATCCAGGCCGACCCGCGGCGGCTGCGGCAGGCGCTGGTGACCCTGCGCGGCAGCGCCGACCGGCTGGCCACCGGCCGGGCCACGGTCAGCGCCGACGTGCTCCTCCCCCACCTGCGGATCCGGGTGGAGTGCGCCGGCGACACCGGCACCGGCCTCGCGCTGCCGATCACCCGCCGGCTCGTCGCGCTGCACAACGGCACGCTGCGGTTCGAGCCGGGCCCCGGCGGCGGCACGTTCCACGTCGCGCTGCCGCTGCCCACCCCGGACGGACAGCCGGGCAACGGCGACGGCTCGCTGCTGCTGGCCGGCGGCGCGCTGGCCGCGGAGCGGGCCAACCCGGTGGGCTGCCGGCTGGGCCTGCCGGTGCGCCGGCTGCACGCGGGCGAGGACATCGCCGCGATCCTGGACGAGCACCGGCCGGCCGCGGTGGCCTGGGACCTGGCCGACGCCGGGCCGGAGGACTGGTCGGTGGTGCGGCACCTGCACGAGCACCCGCGGCTTCGCCGCACCCCGTTCCTGGTCTACGGCCCGGCCGGCGCCCGCGACCTGGCGGCGGCGGTGACCGCGGCGCGGCCGCCAGGATCCACCGGGCCGATCGTGATCGTCGACCCGGACACGCACGCGTACTACCGCCGGCTCGCCACCCAGGCCCGCCCCGGCTACCCGGTCCTGGTGGCCGGCGACGGCACCACCGCGCTGTCGCTGCTCGGCGGCGAGGTGCCGAGCCTGCTCGTGGTCGCCCAGACGCTGCCCGACATGGACGGCTTCGACGTGCTGGACCGGCTGCACGGCGACGCCCAGCTCCCCGACCTGCCCGCGATCGTCCTCTGTGGAGGGTCGATCGCCGCCTCGGACGTGCAGCGCGCCGAGCCGCACGGCCGCGCGGTGCTGCTCGGCCGGGGCATCCTCGCCGAGCCCGAGCTGGTGGAACTGTTCGGCCGGATGCTCACCCCGGGCAACCCGCTGCCGCACCGCAGCAGCCTGCTGATCAAGCACGCGCTGGCATACCTGCACCAGCACTACCACCACCAGATCACCCGCCGGCAGGTCGCCCAGGCGGCCGGGATGAGCGAGGACTACCTGAGCCGGCTGTTCCACCGCGAGCTCGGCCTGTCCCCGTGGGACTACCTGAACCGGCTGCGGATCCAGCAGGCCAAGGAACGGCTCCGGGAAAGCGACGACAGCATCCAAATGGTCGCCCGCCGGGTCGGCTTCCACGACCGGGCCTATTTCAGCCGAATCTTCCGGAAACTCACCGGAGTCCCACCCCAGGCTTTCCGGGAGTCTCCGGAGATCACCCGCCCCTGGCGCTGATGGTGCGATGAATGCCTCATTCAGTGCACTGAGCGCAGTGAATGAGGCATTCATCGCACGTAGCGGCGGCACAGGAGGCGGCGCTCGGCGATGAGCTGGGTGGCGAGGTCGTCGCTGGGGCGGGCCCGTATGACTGACTGACGGTCAGTCATACATTTCGGGGAGGGTGTCATGAGTCAACGCGCGCTGCTGGGCGCGGTGTTCGCCGGCACGTTCATCGTTCTCGTTCGCCATGGCGGTGCGAAAGTCACGGAGCAGGTCCGCCTCACGGGTCAGGTCGAGCTGTGCCCGGATGCTCTCGGCCAGCTGGGTCGCGATGCCGGTGACCGGCACGCCCCGCAGCGGCGGCAACTCCGCCAGGATGCGGGCGAGGCGCTCGAGCATCGCCAGGTCGAGGTTCAGCGACCGCTCGATCCCCGGCCGGCGCACCTTGACGGCGACGTCGCGGCCGTCGATGGTGACCCGGTAGACGCAGGCGATGCTGCCGGCGCCGAGCAGGCTGGCCGGCGCACCGGCGAACACCGCGAGCGGCGATGCCGGCAGCGGGCGGACCCGGTCGTGCAGCCGGGCCAGCGCGTGGCAGACCCGCGGCGGCAGCAGGTCCGCCCGCGTGCGGCGTGCTCGATGGGAAAGCAACGTCACGTTGCTTTCCTTCTATGGAGTGAGCGTGACGTTGCTTTCCTTCCGGCCCACCGAGAGCACGGCGAGGTCGGAGGCGCGCAACGGGTCGGAACGGTTCCACAGTTCTGCCGGGACGGCGTCGCGCTGCGGGACGTGCTCGACCGGCTCGAGGCCGCACTTCCGCATCATCGCCGCCATCTCGCCCGGGTCGAGGAATGTCAGCCAGGGCTCGCCGTGCTCCGCGGCCACCGGTGCCACGAGGTCCACATAGGACTGACCGGCCGTGTCCCGCAGGTGCTCGGGAAGCATGTGGTCCACGACGATCTCGCTACCGGGCGCCAGACCTCCCACCACCGCGAGGGTTTCCGCGATGGCGTCCCGGGTCAGGTACATCGTGACGCCGAGCCAGCTGACCAGGGCCGGGCGGGCGTCGTCGAACCCGTGGTGTGCCAGGCGGTCCGCCAGCGCGTCGGTCTCGAGATCCACCGGTGTGAACACGACCGTGTCCGGCACCGCGATCCCGGCCGCGGCCAGCAGGCCGCGCTTCCACCGCTGGGTGTCCGGATGGTCCACTTCGAACACCCGGATCCCGTGCGGCGAGCGGTAAGCGTAGGAGTCGAGCCCGGCGCCGAGGATCACGTACTGCACGACGCCGCGCCGCACGGCCGCGGCCAGCCGGTCCTCGGTGTAGCGGCTGCGCGTGGTGACCGCCGCCCGCGCCCCGGCCAGGACCGGGTGCGCGCCGTGCTGGCGGTGGTAGCCGACGAGGTCCTCCGCCGCGGCCCCGAGCAGCGGGTACGCCAGCGGGTCGGCGAAGATCAGCGGTTCGCTGTCGACGATCAGGTGGGCCGCGCGCGCCGCCGCCGCGGTCATCGCGGTCTGGCTTGGTTTTCCGTCACCAATCACGGCGCGAGAATTTACCTGACTAATTCAGCAGCATATCACAAAACAATTTCTTTCGAAAGTGGCGGGCCGTCACAATGCCGTACCGTGCACAATCGTGCTGGTCGTGCTGGAGATGCTGGGGTTGGCCGCGTTCGCCGCGTCCGGAGCGCTGGCCGCGGTGCGCGGGAAGCTGGACGTGTTCGGCGTGGTCGTGCTGGCCCTGACCACCGCGCTCGGCGGCGGGATCATCCGGGACGTGCTGCTCGGCATCCACCCGCCGACGACCCTGCGCGAATGGCCCTACCTCGCGGTGCCGGCCGCCATCGCGCTCGCCGTCTTCGGCTTCCACCCGCAACTCGCCCGGCTCCGCCGTGCCGTCCTCCTGGCCGACGCGGTGGGCCTCGGCCTGTTCACCGTCGCCGGTACCGCCACCGCACTCGCCCATGACGTGCCCGTCTACTCCGCCTGCCTGATCGGCATGACCACCGGCATCGGCGGCGGCGCCCTGCGCGACCTCCTCCTCCAGCAGGTTCCCCTGGTACTGCGCCGGGAGATCTACGCGCTGGCCGCCCTCGCCGGCGCGGTGCTCGTCGCCGTCGGGCTGGGCGCCGGGCTCCCGGACGAGCTGGTCACCGCGTGCGGGGCAGTGCTGATCGTGGCGATCCGGTTGCTCGCCTTGTGGCGGCACTGGAACGCCCCCATCGCGCCCGGCGTCGAGGACAAGGGATACGCCTGATGGACCAGCCGAGCACAGACCAACCGCACCTCAGGGGACCGTGACGGCGCCCAGCCACAATCAACCCGACAACCGCACCATTCGCTGGAACGCAACCGCGTTAAGAATTCCGGAGAGGCGGATCAGTGCGCAGGATCCCGTACACCGCGAGGTCGCGGCGCCGGCCGTCGCGCACCTGGGCTCCGCGGATGGTGCCGTCCAGCCGGAAGCCGGCCTTCTCGAGCGAGCGCCGCTCGGCGTGGTTGTCGACGTCGGTCCCGGCTTCGACGCGGTCGAGGTCGGTGGTGGCGAAGAGGTGCTCGGCCAGGAGGCGTTGGGCCGTGGTGCCGATGCCGCGACCGCGGGCGGCGGTTTTCAGGGTGATGCCGATGTTCCAGGCGGCGCAGCCGAACGTGTTGCCGTAGTCGACCGCGTGCCAGCTCATGATGCCGAGCAGGGCGCGGGAGCCGGCGTCCAGCACGGCGCCGCGGAACACGGTCGGCGGCGTGGCCGGGGAGGTCCGCGGGTCGGGGTCGACGCCGAAAGCGTCATCGGAGGCGGCCATGACCTCCGCGCGGTCACCGGGAAAGGCCCGCGCCAGCGCCACGTTGGAGCGCTGGGCGAGGACGGTGCGCTTGGTGTCCCAGTGGGCCTCGGTGCGGAGGATGGCGTAGATGTACATGTCCCGGGGTTCGCCGGCGCGCACGGAGACGCCGCGGAGCACGCCGTCGCGGCGGAAGCCGAGCCGCTCGAGACCCCGCCAGCCGGGCACGTTGGCCACGTCGGTGATCGCTTGCACCCGGTTCATCTCGGTGGTGTCGAACAGATGCCGGACCAGCAGCCGGCCGGCCGCGGTGCTCAGCCCGCGCCCGGTCGCCACCGGCAGCAGGTGGATGCCGATGTTCCAGGCGGTGCCGGACACGGTGAGCGAGTAGGGGACCGGGCGCCAGGTCATCGTGCCGAGCAGCTCGCCGGTCGCCAGCTCGACCAGCGCCACGGCAGACCTGGTGACCTGGAACGGAACCGGACGGTCGTCCGGGTCGTCGTCGTAGGTCTGGTCGCAGCGGGCCTGCACAGCCTCCCTCTCGCCGGCGAACAACTCGGCCAGGGCGAGCTTCCCGTCCGTGGCCAGGAGGGCACGCTCGGTGCGCGTCAAGGACATGGCGTACACGATATTGGACTCTCAGTGATCTTGCGGTAAGAAAGGGGCGCACATTCCCCAACACCGACGGTGGTGAAGTAATGACAACCCTGCAGCCGACCTCCGATGTCGCCGCCGGGGTACTGGAGCCCGCGGCGCTGCGTGCGACGCTGGCGCAGGTCATGGCCGGGTCGGCCTACCTGCGCGGGAAGCTCGAGGCGGCCGGGGTGCGGCCGGAGGAGATCACCAGCCCCGAGGACCTGAGCTCGTTACCGTTTACCACGAAGCAGGAGCTTCGGGAGACCCCGCTGCTCGAGTACGCGGCGGTCCCGGCCGAGCGGATCGTGCGCATCCACGCCTCGTCCGGCACCACCGGCCGGCGCACCATCTGCGGCTACACCGCGCAGGATCTCGAGGACTGGACCGCGATGTTCGCCCGGTGCTTCCGGTACGCCGGGCTGACCCCGGCCGACCGGGTGCAACTCGCGGTGGGCTACGGGCTGTGGACGGCGGGCGTCGGGTTCCAGGCCGGCGCCGAGCGGGTGGGCGCGATGGTCGTGCCGACCGGGCCGGGCAACACCGAGATGCAGCTGGAGATGATGCGCGAGCTGGGCAGCACGGTGGTCTGCGCCACCTCGTCGTATGCGCTGATGCTGGCCGAGCTGGTGGACAAGCGGGGGCTGCGCCCGGAGCTGGCGCTGCGGGTCGCGATCACCGGTTCGGAGCGGTGGGGTGAGGCCACCCGCGCGCGGATCGAGTCGCTGCTCGGCGTGGAGACGTTCGACCTGTACGGGCTGACCGAGCTGTGGGGGCCGGGCACCGGCGTGGAATGCTCGCGGCACGACGGCATCCACCTGTGGAGCGACCACTACCACACGGAGATCATCAACCCGGAGACGCTGGCCCCGGTGGCGCCCGGCGAGGTCGGCGAGATCGTGGTGACGACGCTGAACAAGCAGGCCACGCCGCTGATCCGGTACCGCACCCGGGACCTGTCGTACCTGTACCCGGAGCCGTGCCCGTGCGGCAGCCCGTTCCCGCGGATCGGCCGGGTCCTGGGGCGCTCCGACGACCAGATCAAGGTGCGCGGCGTGATCTTCCTGCCGATGCAGGTGGACACCGTGCTCGCCGACCTGCCCGGCGCCGGCCCCGAGTTCCAGGCGCACGTCAGCCGGGACACCTCGGGGCGGGACACGCTCACCATCAAGGTGGAGGCCGAGTCCTCCGCGGTCGCCGACGAGCTGGCCCGGCGCCTGCACGACAAGATCGGCCTCCGGGTCGAGGTCGAGCCGGTGGAGCCGGGCTCACTCCCCCGCAGCGAGCGCAAGACCCAACGCGTCTTCGATCACCGCGAGCTCTAACACGAACGTCGAACTCGGTTGCTGGAGCGTCGAACTCGCGCGGCGGGTTATTTGCGGCGGGAGGCCCAGGCTTGTTTGGCGAGTTCGACGTCGGGTTCGCGTAGGCAGTTGGCAATGATCTCGCGGGCGCGGTCGTAGGCGCTGTCGAAGGGCAGGTCGAAGGCGGTGCGGACCTGCTCCTTGATGCCGAGGGCGGCGCGGTGCGGCACGGCGGCGTAATGCGAGACGATCTCGCGGGCCGCGATGGCGAATCCGCTGGCGGGCAGGATGTGGTCGGCCAGGCCCAGGGCGAACGCCTCGGCGGCGTCGACGGGTTTGCCGGACAGTGCCAGGCGCAGCGCCCGGCCGGTGCCGACGAAGCGCGGCAGGCGCCAGGCGGCCATGCCCGGCGGCAGACCCTCGAGCGCGGCGGGTAGACCGAGCGTGGCGTCCTCGCTGACGATCCGGATGTCGCAGGCCAGCGCGAGCTGCAGCCCGCCGCCGAGGCAGTACCCGTGGATCTGCGCGACGACGATGGCCGGCAGCCGCTCCAGAGTGGTGAACGCCTGCTCCTGCAACGAAAAGAACTCCGGCGGCATCCCGTGCTCGCCCATCATGTCCAGATCCAGACCGGCACAGAACGCCCGGCCGGCGCCCCGGATCAGCACGACCCGCGGCGGGTCCACAGCCAGCTCGGAAACGACGTCCGCCAGCTCACGCACCCAGTCCAGGTTCATCGCGTTGAGCTTGTCCGGCCGGTTCAGCAGGATCTCGGCGACCGCGCCGTCTCTCCCCGAAGTGATGGTCACGCGCGGAGTCTAGGGTCAGCCTGACCAGCACCGATGGGTAAATTTCCCTTGACCGCCACGGATAGGCTGCGGGCATGCCCCACCTGTCCACGATTCTGCTGTTCGCGGCGGCCACGATGGCCGTGCTGCTCGTGCCCGGCCCGGCCGTGGTGTACATCGTGACCAGGAGCGTGGCGCAGGGGCGAGTGGCCGGCCTGGTGTCGGTGCTGGGAATTCACGCGGGCACGACCGTGTACGTGATGGCGACGTCGGCCGGGCTCTCGGCGCTGCTCACCGCGTCCTCGACGGCGTTCCAGATCGTCAAGTATCTCGGCGCCGCCTACCTGATCTGGCTCGGCATCCAGAAGCTCCGCGCCCGCGGCGACGCCGACCCGGCCGCCGGGCAACCTCCGGCGTCCCTGCCCCGGATCTTCGGCCAGGGCATCATCGTCAACATCCTCAACCCCAAGACCCTCATCTTCTTCGCCGCGTTCCTCCCCCAGTTCGTCGACCCGGCGCGCGGCCCCGTCGCGTTCCAGCTCGCCTTCTTCGGGCTGGCGTTCATCGTGCTCGGCATCGCCAGCGACGGCACCTACGCCCTGCTCAGCAGCGCCCTCGCCACCCGCCTGCGCCGAACCACCCGCGCCCGCCGCCGCCTCGACCGCTCCAGCGGCATCGTCTACCTCGCCCTCGGCACCTTCGCCGCCACCCTCCGCGAGGCCTAACCGGCGCCGAGGTGCGGCTCCAGCAGGT
>NZ_DASYTH010000098.1:0-42317 GCF_036002505.1 Actinophytocola sp.
CGGCGCGGATGACGGCGCCGTACCAGACCGACGCCCTCGCCTCGACCGTCACGTCGCCGATCAGCGTGGCCGTCGGCGCCACCCAGGCCTCCGGGTGCACGATCGGCGTCTTGCCTTCGAACGAGAACAGCGGCACCGGCCAGACGTTACCGGCTCAGGGCCGTTCGACCCTTCTTCACCGCACAGCGCTAACGGAGCGTGCACCGCGCCGATGTCCCCGCTGCAACATGCAATCGGCCTATCGCGCTTGCGAGGTTCACCATGCGTCCCCGGTTCGCCCTCCCGCACTGGCGACGCATTGCCGGCGCCGTCGCCTTCCTCGCCCTGAGCGCACTGGCCTCGGGCTGCGGCAGTGCCGATCCGGCCGGGCCCAGCCCGACCACCACGACGACCACCACGACGACGACCACGGTGGCGCCCGGCCCGCCGGCTCCCCCGGCTGCGGCGGTCACGACCCCACCGCCACCACCGCCGCCCGTGGCCACTCAGGAGCCCGCGCCCACCACGACCGCGGCACCGCCGCCGGCCTACTACGCCAACTGCGCCGCGGCCAAAGCCGCCGGCGCCGCGCCGCTGCACCGCGGCGACCCCGGCTACCGGCCCGCGCTGGACCGCGACGGCGACGGCACCGCGTGTGAGAAGTAGCTAGAGACAACCGAGGGTGGCCTCGATCAGCGCCTTCGACCGCGGATCCACGGTGCCGCCCGGCAACATCTGGTTCACCACGTACCCGAACGCGATGCCCTGCCCCGGATGGGCGAATCCCACCGAGCCACCCAACCCATAGTGCCCGAACGAACCCTCGCCGGCCATCGGCCGCTCCGGAAAGGACAGCTGCAGCCCGAGCCCGAACCTGCTGCTGAATCCCAGCACCCTGTCCCGCCCCGTGGTCTGCTGAACCGTCGCCACCGCAACCGTTTCCGGCTTGATCAGCCGCACCCCGTCCACCTCACCGAGACACGCCGCATACATCCGCGCCAGCCCCCGGGCGTTGGCGATCCCGTTCGCCGCCGGCAACTGCGCCCGCCACAGGTCCGGATCGTTGATCACCCCGAACAACCCGTTCGGCACGAAGAAAGCCTTGAACGCCAACCCATGCGGGTCCAGCAGCAGCATCGTCAACGGATCCGGCTCCGCTCCCGGCGGCGGCGCCGGCGCGGGCGTCAATGGCGCCACTCTCCCGTGCTCCTCGTCCGGCAACCCCACCCAGAAGTCGACCCCCAACGGCCCCGCAATCTCCCGCTCGAGCAGGTCCCCCGGCGTGAGCCCGGTGATCCGCCCCAGCACCTCCCCCACCAGCCACCCGTACGTCAACGCGTGATACCCGTGCGCCGACCCCGGCTCCCAATACGGCTCCTGCGCCGCCAACGCCTCCACCATCGGCCCCCACCGGTACACCTCTGCCATCGCGATCGTCTGGTCCACCGCCGGCAACCCCGCCTGATGGCTGAACAACCACCGCACTGGAATCCGGTCCTTGCCGCCCGCCCCGAACTCCGGCCAGTACTCCGCCACCGGCGCGTCAAAATCGAGCTCCCCCCGCTCACTCAACCGCAACGCGCACAGCGCCATCGCCCCCTTCGTCGCCGACGCCACCAGCTGCAATGTCTCCCCGGTGTACGCCTCCGCCGACCCCGGCGCCCGGCGCCCACCCCAGATGTCCACCACCGGCCGCCCGTCGAAGTACACACAGCACGAAGCCCCAACCTCCCCGCGCTGGAAGTTCGCCTCGAACGCCTCCCGCACCGGCTCGAACCCCGGCGCCACGGTCCCACCCACGTCCACCACGGCCGTGAGTCTACGGATCGTCCTGGTCACAGCGTCGCCAGTCGCAGCACCAGGGCCGCCACGGCGATCACCGCCAGCACCGCCGGCGTCGGGGCGTTCCTGATGTCCCGGGCCCGGATGTGGAACCCGACCGCGGCAACGAAGTAGACGATCAGCCCGATCGCCGCCGCGACCCCGACCGGCGCCCAGGCCAGCCCGGCCAGCAGCCCCACCGCGCCGGCGAGCAGGATCACCGCAAGGTGGTTCAGCTTGTCCTCGGGAACCCCCACCCTGACGTAGGTCGACACCACCTCCGCCCGGTGCGACAGCTTCCGGACCGCCGACAGCGTCAGCACCCCGGCCAACACGACCGACACGATCACCGTTGCTGTGAACACACTCAATCTATACACTCGTACAAATTCGTCGGCAAGGTACAAAGAGCCTCGTGAGCCCCCAACGCAGCAACCGCGCACAGCTCATCGAGGGCACGCTTCGCTGCCTCGAGCGGCTCCCGCCCGAACGGATCACCGCCCGCGCGATCGCCGCCGAGTCGGGCGCCAACCTCGCCTCGATCACCTACCACTTCGGCAGCAAGGACAACCTCATCACCGAGGCCGTCATCGAAGGCCTCGACCGCTGGCTCGCCGACATCAGCCGGCGCCTGACCGGCCTCGCCGGCTCATCCCCCGCGGCCCGGTTCCGCCGCGCCGCGGAGATCATGGAGTCCAGCCGCGACGAGCACACCGGCCTCGCCCACAACTTCCTCAGCGCCCTCGCCAAGGCCCACCACGACCCCCGCGTCCGAACCCTGCTCGCCGCCGGCTACCACCGCACCCGCCCCACCCTGGCCAGCGTGCTCGACCTCGGCTCCGACCAACCCGGCACCGACGCCGCCGGCCTCGTCCTCGCCCTGTTCCACGGCCTCCTCTTCCAATCCCTCCTCGACCCGTCCCTGACCATCTCCGGCCCCCGCATGCACCACGCCCAAACCCGCCTCCTCCGAGTCCTACCCGACACGGACGAGTGAACCCATTTGCACCATTGGCAGCAGACTAGTCAGCTGTTCGCACAAAGCCGCAAGTTGGAGCGGTCCACAATGGAATATTCTTGCCCGTATGGACAATTCTCATTCGCCGGCGTATCGACTTCGACATCCCGGCGTCCTACGCTTGCGATACGTCGCCACAAAGGGACCTGCCGGAGAGATCTCCCGGCAGGTCCCTGCTGGGAGATCCTTCTCCACGAGAGGAAATCCCTATGTGCGGCCACTGCAAGAAGTGCCCCGACAGTTGGGTTTGGACGCTTCTGATCCTGTTGATCCGGACCGTCCTCCGGTTGTGGCTGGCTCACCAATAGCGTCGGCCACCCTCAGGGCCGAGCTGGAAGTCCTTAGCTTCCAGCTCGGCCCCTTTTCATGCCACGTGGCCTCTACCGAATTGCCACCGTGGCAAGTTTCGCCCCGCCGGACGGGTCACGTCAAACTCCAGAGACGAACTGCTTGAGTCCGTCCACGAATGGGGTAATGAGCGTTTCTTCCACCAAGTCCGAGCCGACCTAGTGCTGATTTTAGTCGTATTTCGGCGCACATGCCAGCGCCGCCCCGAAAACTGGGTCGAAGAACGAACGAAGCTTGACCGATATCAGCACAAATTGCCGACACGCCGCCGCGATTGCGGGCCACCCCGCAAACTCCGGCCCGCGAATCGCTAACCTCGCCTCCGAGCCAAGGCACGGAGGAGATGTGACGGAGGACTGGGCCGCGGTCGCCGCGACCATCGAAGAGCACATGACCAGGGTCGGCGTCAACCAGCGCGAACTAGCCGAACGCGCCAGCGTCGCCCTGTCGATCGTCCGCGAGCTGCGCCACAACACCGTCCAACGCCACCGCAACGGCCGCACCCTCGAGGCGATCAGCGTCGCCCTCGACCTCCACCCCCGCCACCTCTCCGCGGTCGCCGCCGGCCACCCCCCACCCACCCCCGCCGACCCGGCCGCCCCCACCGACCAACTCAGCCGCATCGAAGCCCGCCTCGACGAGCTCGCCACCCAACTAGGCGCCGTCCAAACCCAACTCACCACGATCATCGACATTGTGTGGCCCAACCAGGACCGCTAGGCACCCCGGTCAGCCGTCATACGCGCCGGACCCGAGCCGCCCGACGACACCTCCGTGTCCAGATCGACGATGACACAATCCGTAAGCTCGCGGACCAGCTGCGTTGCACAGGTCCATCGAATGGCCGGATCACCGAATGCGACGACCTCATCCCCCGCCATGATCGGAACCCGGGTATTTCCCACTCGATAACGCGCGCCGTAGATACCACTAACCGCCGACTCGCCGACGCGGAGGGCAACATAACCCTTCCGCAGCGACGGACACATCCGAACGGACAGCCGCGCACACGGCAAGCAGATGGGGCGGCTCAGTGGCCCCCATATGCTCGGGCCAGTTCGGCCAGTCTCCGCGATAATCCCGAACAAGCCACAGCACACCACGCTCGTCGCAATCGGGCGGGCCCGCACAGATCCCGCACAAGAGCTTGCGCATGGCCCGCCGCTGCCGCAATGGATGAATCCGCCCGAACTCCGGCCGCCCATGGACGCGACGAAGAGTCACCCTCTGCCACAACACCCCGCGCGCATCGCGGTCGGCCAGTGTCTCGTCCACATAGCCGATCCCCGACCACGGACGCTCGATCACCGTCGCCGGCAGACACTCCTCGGCGCTCCACGACACGATGTAGGGAACCACGCCACGCGAGTTGAGAGGCGGCACGGGTTCTCGGCATGCATCCAGTTCGGTCACGACCTGACGGTAAGACCGGCTCAACCGGCCGAGAGGGACTGGGTGTCCCCCTACCCGATCGGGCTACACGGACGGCAGTATTCCGATCTCACTGGCAAGCGAGACCGCTTCGGCCTTCAGCGATCCAGTCGCATTACGCACCAACTCGACCGCGACACCGCGAGTCAGCGGCGCAAAAGGAACCTCTTCGGGAGAAGTCATATACGACATTCTGAGAAAATGCAGGGCGGCATCATATTCGCGACGTTGCATGTGGCCAGCCGCAATTTCGCCGAACAGCCGTCCACGACGTTCTCGGGATGGCACCGCCTGCGGATCGATTCGCTCGGCCCGGCCGATCGCCTCGCCGGCCCGTCGTAACTCGGCAGCGATGCTGACGCCGTGTATCGCGACATTCTCCGCGCCGAAGACCGTCTGAGGATGATAATAACCCGACGGCAGGCGGCGAACTGTTGCGTTTGCGACGTCCCAGAAACCCCAGGCCGAACCCGATTGTCCCTGATATGCGGCCGAAATTGCCATGTGCAGGTTGAGGCTGCCAAACAGACACATGGCGTCCGGGTCTCCCGCCATGTGTCGTTCCAGCTCGGCGGCCGCCTCGGCAACGATCCGCAACGCCGTGTCGGCATCGACGCTCCGAAGCACGTGCCCGTAGGTCCAGGCGCCGAACGCCAAGCTCACGGGGTCGTCCGCAGCGTGCGCCGCCCGAGCGGCGCGCCCGGCGATCACCCGACCCAGTTCCGGCTCAACCATGTCAACAGCGAGGTGCTGAGCAAGCCCGTACGCACCAGCCAACGAAGCATGCGCCAACCTGCGCTGGCCAGCGTCAAGCACGACGGTCGCCTGCTCCAAGGCGGTGATCAGCTCGGGTAGTGCCCTGGCGACAGTGGTGTGATTGTCCGGCAACGTGTGCCAATCCCGCCACGCTTGATCGACACCCGCGGCCAAGGCGACGACATCAGGCTCCGTTTCCCGGTCAGCCGGAGCAAAAGTATTGATGCCCGCAATCTGACGGACCGCCGTCGCAACCGGATGATCTGGACCTTCCCACGCCGAAACAGGCAGCGGCCGGTCCCCATCGATCAGCGTCGACAGATCGTCAACATGAAGAACCCGCGCGATACGAATGAGGGCCGGTATCGATATCCCGCGTTGACCAGCCTCGATCCGCTTCAACCAGTCGGCGGAGTAGCCGACCAGCCCGGCGAGCACCGGGCGTGTCAGACCCCGACGCTCCCGCAGATGCCGAATGATCTCGCCAGTCGTCAGACTGGCCGGAACATCGCTCACTATTCAGCCTTCATCGCACAACAGCTACCTGAACAGCCTATCCACACGAATGATCAACAGCGGTCATCATCTGATCAACATCGCGAAGAGCGCGACGCGACGTAGTACAACAGCGGCACCAGCGAGCCTGCACCCAGGAACTGCTGCCGCTCGGCCAACTCCGGGATGCGGGTGAGCGGTACCCACTCCAGCCGCCCAACCTCCTCCGTGTCCGTCGGTTCTCCCACCTGCTCCGCCCCACGCCACAGGAACACATCTACCGGCGCCGTGATCTGGCCGGGCAGCGGCTCGAAGCTGATCAAGTGCTCCGGCTCACCCACCGGCCGCCATCCGGTCTCTTCGACCAGCTCTCGCGCGGCCGTTGCGGCAGGCTCTTCACCGTCCTCGACCAGCCCGCCGGGCAGCTCGTATCCCCACTGATCCGTCGGGAACCGGTATCGCCACAACATCAACACCCGGTCCAGCTCGTCCACGACCAGTGCGATCGCGATCCGGTCCAGGTGAACGACGTGGTACTCCCACCGCCGCCCGTTGGGCGCTTCGACGTCCACGAGCCCCAGCCGTACCCAGCGACTGTCGTAGACCAACCGCTCGCCGTGCGTCTTCCACATCGATGGAGCCGCCTGTCGGAATCGAACCGACGACCTGTTCATTACGAGTGAACCGCTCTGGCCGACTGAGCTAAGGCGGCGTGACCTCGGACAGTGTAGCGGGGCGGGGGCGTCACTTGTGGGGGGCGGGGTCGTTAGGGGAATGTGATGTGCATGGAGGGCCGGTGAGGCGAAGATCGCTGGTAGGGGCGCTGCTGGGTGTGGCGGTGGTGCTGGGGATGAGTGCTGCGCCGGCGGCGGGGGCGCAGCCGGCGAGTAAGCCCGCGGGGCGGGCGGTGGGGGATGCGGGGACCGGGCTCGCTGTGGTGCGGGTGTTGCCGGGGGAGCGGGAGGCGGCTGTCCAGCTCGGGTTTGGGGTGGCTACGGCGTCGGCGAACAGTGAGGCGACGTTTTCGTTCGAGAAGTCGGTGGCGCGGGCGGCGCCGGGGGCGGTGGCGGTGCAGGGGAGCGGGCCGCAGGCGCCGGGGACGTTGAGTCAGAACGCTCCGCCGGACAATGCGCAGGCGACGACCGGTGGGTTGAAGTTGCCGGCTACGGCGCTGGATGCGCTGGTGACGGGTGGGGTGCTGAACGGGTCGGTGCAGGCGCGGTGGAGCGACACGCTGGGGCCGTGCGTGGGGACGATCTCGGACGCGAGCACTGAGCTGGCGAGCTTGTCGGTGTTGAACGCGATTCCGTCGTTGCCGAGCGTGACGGATCTGACGGGGCGGTTTGACGCTCCGAACTTGGATGCGCAGGCGGATCAGGCCATTGTGGACGGGTTGAAGAAGCTGGCGGGGCCGCTGAGCACGTTGGGTGGGGTACTGGGAGGAGCGGGGAGCACGACCGGGTCGCTGGTGAGCCTGCCGAACACGCTGTCGGCGCGGTCGGTGGTGCGGCTGGTGGACATGGCGGGGACCCCGAACAAGGCCGTGCAGGCGACGTCGACGATGCAGGTCGCGGCGGTGAAGTTGCTGGCGGGGACGCCGTTCGAGGTGTCGGTGAACGTGGTGAGCCAGCCGATGCTGCAGGTGACGTCGACCGGGGACGAGAAGACGTCGGCGGTGAGCTACACGGCGCCGGTGCTGGAGGTCGTGCAGGGCGGCAAGAGCCTGGGGCGGCTGGACGCGGCGAACCCGAAGCTGGACATCCCGATCGCGATTCCGCTGCCGGGGGTTCCGGGCGCCGGGAACCTGCCGATCATCGGCGGGCTGCTGGCCAGCGGGCAGCAGGTGAGCGACGCGCTGAGTCAGGGGTTGAAGAAGCTGGACCTGGGTGTGATCCGGTTGGGCATCGCCGAGTTGAACCAGCAGGCGCAAAAGATGACCACGCCGTTCCCGGGGTTCCAGCTCGCTGCCACGGCGCGGTTGCTGGACCTGCAGGTGCTGCCGACCGCGGCGCTGGGGCTGGCGAACCTGCCGTCGGCGCTGGCGCAGGTCTCCCTCGGCGAGCAGATGGCGCGGGCCTACGCGCCCGACGGCGGGGTGGTCTGCTCGACGCCGGCCGAGATGCCCACCGCTCCCCCGGCGCCGATGCCGCAGCACAAGACGCCGGGGCTGGCCATGACCAGCGTCATGCAGTACCAGACGATCCCGATGTTCTGGGCCGGCACGGCGATGCTGATGATCGGGGTGATCATGGTGGCGGCGTTCCCCCGTCGCCCCGAACTCGTTGCCACGGAGCCGGACGCCGACCCGGACACACCTGAACCCGACGACTCGAGCACAACGAGGTCCGCGACCTAACCGCGGTAGAGCGCGGTGAGCATGGCCTCAACGGCGATGCGCGGCTTCACGTTGAGCTCGATGGCTTCGCGGCAGGCGAGGACCGCCTCCAAGCGGCGAAGCGTCGACTCGGGGGTCCAGGCGCCGGCGGCCTTGGCGACGTCGGCGGCATGGTCGGGGTGGGTGAGGACGGCGGTGGAGCGGCTGCCCGCCACGAGGACATCGCGGTAGAAGCCGGCGAGATCGACCAGGGCCAGGTCGAGAGCGTCGCGCTGGGTGCGGGTGGCCCGGGACTTCTGGCGTTTCTCCAGTTCTTTGATGGCGCCGGCGCTGCCGCGGCTGGCCGCGGCCGCGCCCTTGCCGGTGCCGCCGTAGCCCATGGCGGTTTTCAGCGCCTC
Source organism: Actinophytocola sp. (assembly GCF_036002505.1). Lineage (GTDB taxonomy): Bacteria > Actinomycetota > Actinomycetes > Mycobacteriales > Pseudonocardiaceae > DASYTH01. The sequence continues at coordinate 8,582 of NZ_DASYTH010000098.1, forward strand.
TTTCTCGGCGTCGTCACGGCGCTCGCTGACCTCGGTGGCGTCGGCCTCGGCGGTTTTGACCAGGTCGTCGGCACATTCGAAGACGTCGGAGAGCCGGCGCAGGTGGAGCGGGATGCGCAGGACGGCGGCGCGGCGGTCGCGGGCGGCTGGATCGGTGGCGAGGCGGCGGGCGCGGCCGACGTGGCCGCCGCAGACGGACGCGGCCCAGCGCGCGGTGTCGGCGTCGATGCCGTCGCGGAGCTGGAGTACCTCGGCGATCGCGGTCGCGGACGGGGTGCGCAGCGCGACCGGGCGGCAGCGGGAGCGGATCGTCACCGGCACGTCGTCCGGGTGGTCGGAGGGCGCGCAGAGCAGGAACACGGTCCGCTCCGGGGGCTCCTCGATGCACTTCAGCAGGGCGTTGGCGGCGCCCTCGGTGAGCCGGTCGGCGTCCTCGATGATCACGACCTGCCAGCGGCCGCCGGTGGGGCGGCGCGCAGAGGTCTGGACCAGGGCGCGCATCTCGGCCACCGAGATGGACAGGCCCTCGGGGACGACGAGCCGGACGTCGGCGTGGGTGCCGGTGATGGTGGTGCGGCAGCCGGGGCACTCGCCGCAGCCACGTCCGGTCGCGCACTCCAGCGCGCCGGCGAACGCACGGGCGGCGACCGAGCGGCCGGAACCGGGCGGGCCGGTGAACAGCCAGGCGTGGATCATGCCGGAGCCGGAGCCCGAACCGTCCACAATGGACGCCGCGGCGGCAGCGGCGGACCGCAGGATCGCGATCGCCTCGGGTTGGCCGACGACCTGCGACCAGATGCCGTCGATCACCGTGTCTCCGCCGGGGTGAGGGGCTCGTCGGGGATGAGCGCGGCCAGGCGCCGGCCGGCGAGGGCGGCCTGCACGGCAATGCGGACCCGCTCGGCCACCTGGTCGGGTGAGCCGTCCGCGTCGACCACCACGTAGCGGTCCGGATCCGCGCGGGCCATCTCGGTCAGCACCCGCTGCACCCGCCAGTGATGCTCGGTGTTGCCGCGGCTGGGGAACGGCATGGTGCTCGGATCCCGGTCCAGCAGCACGGTGATGTCCGGGCGCAGCCGCGCCGTGGCCCAGTCCGCCAGGCCCTCGAGCTCGGCCGGGTCCATGCCGGCCGCCACGGACAGCTGGGCGAGCGGGCTGTCCACGAACCGCTCCATCACCACCAGCGCGCCGCGGTCCAGCGCCGGGCGGATCTGCCGTTCCACGATGTCGGCCCGGACGGCGGCGGCCACCAGCGCGTGCGCCCGCGCCCCGGCGAGCTGCGCGCCGGCCAGCACGGCCTGCAGCCGGCGGTCGTCCAGCGCCGGATCGGTGGCCAGCAGCACCTCCTTGCGACCGGGGTGCCGCAGCCAGTCGGCCAGCAGGTGTGCCTGGGTCGAGGTGTCCTGCACGGTGTCGCCCTCGACCGCGACCAGCAGTCCGGTCGAGCGCCGCGGCTTGCCCCGGATCGCGGCCAGCAGGTCGGCGATGATCGGCTCCGCGCGCCGGTCGTCCATCTGCCGGTAGGCGATCACCCCGACCAGGGCGGCGATCAGGCCCGCGCCGAGCAGCACCGGGCGGGTGCCGTCGACCATCATGGAGCGGCCCCACGCATTCACCAGCCGGGGCTTGACCAGGCCGACCAGCAGCGGCACGGACGCGGTCACGCCGAACAGGACGATCTTGAGCAGGGACTGGTAGATCGCGTTGATCCGGCCCCGGATGGCGTCCTCGACCTGCGAGCCGATGATCGTCACACCGGTCAGGAACGCCACCCCGGCGCACGCGCCGACCAGCGCCACCGTGATCAGCGCGACGGCCAGGTGCGGGGACAGCGCCACCAGCGTGAGGATCAGGCCGGCCAGCACGATGGCGATGCCGAACAGCCGGTTGTGCGGCAGCCGCACGGCGAGCTTGGGCGAGGTGGCCATGCCGAGGCCCAGGCCCACGAACAGCGCCACGAACAGCAGGCCGAACGCCGAGTCACCGGCCTGCAGGCTGTTGGCGTACTGCTTGGCCGTTCCGATCACCGCGCCGCCCGCGGCGAACGCGCCGACCATGCCGACCAGCAGGCCGCGGACCAGCCGGGTGCTGCGCACGAACCGCAGCCCGTCGCGGAGCATGCCGAACAGGCCGGGACGTTCCGCCTCGGTCTCGGCGAGGGGTTGGCTCCCGACCGGCTCCCGGTGGGAGAGCTCGGGAATCCGGGTGATCAGGATCGCGCTGGTCAGGTAGAGCAGCCCGTTGATCACCAGGATGATCTTGGCGACGTTCAGCGCGACCTCGTCGGTCTGGAAGTCCAGCGTCGTACCGAGGCCGGTGACCAGGGAGTACAGCCCGGCGGCGGTCACCACGGAGATCCCGTAGGTCATCACCATGCTGAGTTGGTTGGCCGTCTCCACCTGGTCGCGGCGGCGCAGCAGGTTGGGGACCGCGGCGTCCTTGGACGGGATCCACATCATCGCGCAGCTGCCGATCAGGAAGTTCGCCACGAACAGCCACCAGGCGTTGCCGACGATGGCGATCGAGCTGAACAGCACGCAGCGCAACAGGTCGCAGGTGATCATCACGGTGCGCCGGTCGAATCGGTCCGCGAACACACCGCCGAGCGGGGCGAACAGCAGCCCGGGAAGCAGCTGGGTGAGCACCACGCCGGCGAAGGCGAAGCTCTGCGCCTGGTAGTCGTGGGTCAGTTTGGTGACCAGGCCGGTGAGCGCGAGCAGGGATAACCAGTCGCCGATGCTGCACAGGTAGGTGACGCCCCACAGCCGGCGGAACGCGCGGATGGCCAGGACACTGCGGGCGCGGTGCGTGATGGACGCGTTGGAAGTGGCCGGGGAGCTTGCCCAGCCACCGCTGTCCACGTTCACGCCCCCGATGACCGCCACCCCTCTCCCGCCACCCCGGCACAGCCAGCGTAGCCGGGCGCGCCGACAGAGGTGCGCCGGATGCCCAACTAGGCATCAGCTGAGCGATCAACTAATGGAAGAGGGTGGTGATCGTGTCCACCAGGCTGGCGACGATCGACACGATGATCACGACGATCACTCCGAGCGCCACCACGACGCCGACCGCGACGGCCGCGCTCACGCCTCCCGAGCCGCCGCCGCTGCGCACGGTCCGGATCCGGGCGGGCAGCCGCACGGTGGGCGTCCGGGGCCAGCCGGCGCGCGGGTTGGGCGGCACGATGCCCGGCGGCGATGGGGCAGGTGCGGCGGGCGGTGCCGACGGGCGGCGCGGGGCGGGGATCACCGGCGCCTCATCGACCTGCTCCTCGGCGGACAGCGCCGCATCGACGGCCCGGCGCACCTCGTCCAGGTCCGGCTCCACCGGCGTCGCGAGGTCGATCCGTAACGGCTCGGCCTCGTAGGTGGCGCCGGTGACGAGCCCGGAAACCGGGTCGTCCCAGACGGTGGGCGGCGGGGAGGGCTGGGTCCCGTCGGGCACCCATGGTGACTCGGCCACGCCTTTCAGTATGGGGGTTGGCCCGCATTCGGCCAACGGGTCAAATACACCTCGCGTGCGGCAAGGCTCATCCGAACGTGGGCCAGCAGCGGCTCGAAGAACGACCGGCGGTAGTGCGGATCGGTGGCCGCCGATGCGGCGAAGTACAACCCGGAGAACATCGCGAGGAACAGCGACACCTGCACCAGCGCGTCCGTCACCGGGAGTTGGATGCCGAACAACTGCCCGCGCGGCGGCTCCCGGCCCACCCAGGACTCGACCACCGAGGGCTCCACGGCGAGCGTGCCGAACACCATGAACAGGGCGAACATCAGCGAGGCGAACACCACGATCTGCAACGCCTGGGCGAGAAAGAGCACCAGGGCGATGTTCACCTTCTCCGGGCGGGTCAGCGGGTGCTTGCCGCGCTCGTGGCCCTCGTCGATCAGGTCGGCGAACGGGGTGCCGGTCACGTGCGCGACCAGGTCCGCGGTACGCCCGGCCCGCAGCGTCCGGACCATCGTGCGGAGTTCCTCGGAGAGAACCGCAACCAGGAAGAGCGCGGCCAGGGCCGCGAGGAAGGCCACCACCAGCCAGAGCCGCCAGCGGGGCAGGGCGGCGGCGACCTGCCAGACCTCGGTGGCGAAGAAGGAGAACAGCACGACCAGCATCAGCAGCGGGAGCGCCCGGCTGGCCAGCGTCCCGACCTTGCCGAGCTGGTAGACGGCGTTGCGCAGCGCCCACGACAGGATCGAGCCCGCGCCCACGTACACCAGGAACAGCAGGACCGGCACGGCGACCAGGTTGAGCAGCACGTGGGTGAGCACGCCGGCGCGCAGGCCCGACCAGTTCTCGACCAGCGGGAGCGCGATGACGGTGAGCATCACGACGGCGGCGGCGAGGACGCGGCGGGTGCGCTCGGACATCCGGCGCATCGTCCGGGCCAGGAGCCAGCCGGCGAGCACCGGGAGCACCAGGGCGCCGACGGTGAGCGTGAGCAGGGCGATGACGTAGCCGGGGTTGGCGGTGCGCCGGGCGAACTCCTCGTCGTCCACGGCGAGCAGCACGCCGAGGCCGGACAGCAGCGGGTCGATCAGCAGCAGGAAGACCAGCGCGGGCGTGGTGCGTTCGAGCAACGCCGTGCCGCGGCGCCGTCGGACCACGAGCGGCAGCCCGCGGCGGCGGAACCACGCCTCCACCGCGCGCCGATTCTGATCATCCGAGCCGCTCACGACGAGCCGTCACGCTAGCGGACGGTCGGCGGTGGCATGCACGAACCGCGAACTCGCGTCCTGGAACCGCGAACTCGCGTGCTGGAACCGGGGACTCGCCGGATCCCTGGGGGTCAGGACTTGGCTTTGGAGCGGGTGGGGGCCTTGCGGCGGGTGGTCGTGGTGCGCTTGGGGGCGGGGCCCTTGGCGCGGCGTTCGGCGAGGAGCTCGGCGGCGCGTTCGACGGTGAGCGTCTCAACGTTGTCGGCCTTGCGCAGGGAGGCGTTGGTCTCGCCGTCGGTGACGTACGGACCGAACCGGCCTTCCTTGACCACCATGGGTTTCCCGGAGGCGGGGTCGCTGCCCAGCTCACGCAGCGGCGGGGCGGACGCGGCGGACGCGCGGCCCCGGCGCTTCGGCTCGGCGTAGATCTTCACGGCGTCCTCGACGGTGACCGTGAAGATCTCGTCCTCGCCGTTCAGCGAGCGGGAGTCGGTGCCCTTCTTCAGGTACGGCCCGTAGCGGCCGTTCTGCGCGGTGATCTCCTCGCCGCTGACCGGATCCTTGCCGACCACCCGGGGCAGCGACAGCAGCTTCAGCGCGTCGTCGAGCGTGACCGTGTCCAGCGACATCGACTTGAACAGCGAGCCGGTGCGCGGCTTGATCTTCTTGGCCTTGCCGTCCTCGGGTTCCGGCAGGACCTCCGTGACGTACGGCCCGAACCGGCCCTCCTTGGCCACGATCTCGTTGCCGGTCACCGGATCCGTGCCCAGCGAGCGGCCCTCCACCGGCGTGGCGAACAACTTCTCGGCGATCTCCAGGGTGAGCTCGTCCGGCGGCAGGTCCTCCGGCAGGTTCGCCCGCTGCGCGGTTCCCTCGACCTCACGCTCCAGGTACGGGCCGTAGCGGCCGACCCGGACCGTGATCGGCCGGCTCTCCTCGTCGTCGAACAGCGGGATGGAGTTGATCTCCCGCGGGTCGATCTCCTCGACGCCGGAGCCGACCAGCTTCTTCAACCCGCCGGAACGGGCCACCGAACCGTCCGGCCCCATTTCGCCGCCGAAGTAGAACATCGACAGCCACGGGGTGCGCTGCGCCCGGCCGGTGGCGATGCCGTCCAGTTCGTCCTCGAGCGCGGCGGTGAAGTCGTAGTCGACCAGCCGGCGGAAGTGCTGCTCCAGCAACCCGACCACGGAGAACGCGATCCAGGCCGGCACCAGTGCCGAGCCCTTCTTCCAGACGTAGCCGCGGTCCTGGATGGTGTTGATGATCGAGGCGTAGGTGGACGGGCGGCCGATGCCCAGTTCCTCCAACGTCTTCACCAGGCTGGCCTCGGTGTAGCGCGGCGGCGGGCTGGTCGCGTGCCCGTCGGCGGAGAGCTCCACGGCCGTGATCGCCTGGTCCTTCACCAGGTGCGGCAGCCGGCGCTCGGCGTCGTCGGCCTCCCCGCCGGCCTCCTGGTCCACCGCCTCCACGTACGCCTTGAGAAAACCGGCGAACGTGATCGTCCGGCCGGACGCGGCGAACGTGCACTCCTCGCCGCTGGCGGCCGTGCCGGTGATCCGCACGCTCATCGTGGTGCCGCGAGCGTCGGCCATCTGCGAGGCGATCGTGCGCTGCCAGATCAGCTCGTAGAGCCGGAACTCGTCGGACTCCAGCTCGCCGGCCACCTGCCCGGGGGTGCGGAACACCTCGCCGGCCGGCCGGATCGCCTCGTGCGCCTCCTGGGCGTTCTTCACCTTGCGGGTGTACTGCCGGGGCTGCGGCGCCACGTACTGGTCACCGTAGAGGTCCCGGGCCTGCGCGCGGGCCGCCGCGATCGCCGTCGCGGACAGCGTCGTCGAGTCGGTCCGCATGTAGGTGATGTAGCCGTTCTCGTACAGGCGCTGCGCGATGCGCATGGTGCGCTCGGAGCCGAACCGGAGCTTGCGGCCGGCCTCCTGCTGCAGCGTGGACGTCATGAACGGGGCGTACGGGCGGCGAGTGTACGGCTTCTCCTCGACGCTGGAGACGGCGAGCGCCGAGTTGTTCAGCGCCTCGGCCAACCGGCGCGCCTCCGGCTCGTCCAGGCGCAGCACCTGGGCGCCGGCCTTGAGCTGGCCGTCCGGGTTGAAATCCCGGCCGGTAGCCAGGCGCGTGCCGTCCACGGAGAGCAGCCGGGCGCCGAACGTGCGCGGGTCGGCGTCCTCCCCCGCGTCGAGCTTCGCCGAGATGTCCCAGTACGAGGCGGAGACGAAGCGCATCCGCTCGCGCTCGCGCTCCACCACGATCCGGGTGGCCACCGACTGCACCCGGCCGGCGGAGAGGTTGCGCATGATCTTCTTCCAGAGCACCGGGCTGACCTCGTAGCCGTACAGCCGGTCGAGGATGCGCCGGGTCTCCTGAGCGTCCACCAGATCCTGGTCGAGGTCCCGGGTGTTCTCCGCGGCCTCCCGGATGGCCGGCTCGGTGATCTCGTGGAAGACCATGCGGCGCACCGGAACCTTGGGCTTGAGCGCCTCCAGCAGGTGCCAGGCGATGGCCTCGCCCTCGCGGTCGCCGTCCGTGGCCAGGTACAGCTCGTCGACGCCCTTGAGCGCCTCCTTCAGCTCGGTGACCGTGGAGCGCTTGTCCGGGGTGACGATGTAGATCGGCTCGAAGCCGTTGTCGACGTTGACGCCCAGGTTCGCCCACGGCTCGCCCTTGTACTTGGCCGGCACCTCGGCGGCCTTGCGGGGCAGGTCACGGATGTGGCCGCGGGAGGACTCCACGACGAAGTTCCGGCCGAGGTACGAGGCGATCTTGCGTGCCTTGGCCGGCGACTCGACGATCACCAGGCGGCGCGTCGATCTGTCGGCTGCTCTCGTCGTCTTCTCCGATGCCACTACAAGCCCTGCTCTCTCGTCCCGCGCGGGCGGCGATGCCCGGTGTCAGCACGCCAGTGTGCCCTCATCCGCCGCACACTTCGTACTGGGAGTATTACTCGTTACCACTTGTAGCAGGCTTACCCGGTCGCACGCACGCGCGAAACCACGGGCCACTCACCGTGTGGCACCTCGACCGGAGACCCGCCGACAAGCTCGGCCAAGCGGTTCAACCGGCGCTGCCCGGACACCCGAAGGCCCGGTCCGCCGCCACGCACTCCCATCGTCGCGGCCAACCCACATCGTGCCAGAGCGCCGCCGAGCGGCTCGTGGGTGTCCGGGGCGCGCGGGTCGAGCCCCAGCAGATAGCCGCCCTCCGACCAGCGGCCGGCGGCCATCGCCCAGAGCCGGAGCATCGCCCCGTCCAGCGCCAACCCGGGCGGCACCGCCTTCACCGCGCCCCTGGTCCAGTCCACCGCGAACCCGATGAGATCGGCGCGGAACGGCGTGCGCACCAGCGGACTGTCCTCCTCGGAGGTGGTCAACTCGGCCGGCACACCCCGCTCGGCGCAGGCGGCGACCAGGGCCTGGGCCCGCCACAGCTCGTCCACCACGACGCTGAGCCGGGCCGCGGTGCCGCCGAAGCTCACCACCTGGCCCTGGCAGCACAGCAGGCCGGCGAGGTCGTCCAGCACCGGCGGGTTGGCCTCGGCCGAGAAGAACGACAGCTGGGCCATCCGGCAAGGTTAGAACAGTAGTTCGATCTTGGTAAGTGGCTGCTACGGGATGAGGGCGTCCCAGGTGGCCTTGCCGACGACGCCGTCGTCCTTGAGGCTCTTGGACCGCTGGAAGATCTTGACCGCGTCCTCGGTCTTGTCCTGGAAGTCGCCGTCGACGCCGACCCACGAGTAGCCGTGGTAGACGAGGAGTTGTTGCAGGTAGCGGACTTCGTCGGGGTCGCAGTTGCGGTCGCGGCGCAGGGTCGGGCGGCGCACCGGCGACCAGCCGCCGTCGTCGACCTCACGGTAGGACTGCCGCACGGTGACCTCGCCGTCCTTCGGGTCGCGCTCCTCGGCGAGGTTGCGGTAGTCCTCGTAGTTCATCGGGTCGGTGGTCAGCACGTCGCGCCGGTGGTCCTTGCCGGAACCGTAGACGCTTTCGTACCAGTCGAAGGCCGGGCCGTTGGCCATCGTGCACTCGCGGATCGGGTCGGCCGCGGCCACCGTCGCCACGTCGACCGGGATGTTCATCTGGCTGTGGATGGCGTCCGCGTCCAGGTCGTGCAGGCCGGCCAGCAGCCGGGCGACGGTGTAGAACTGCTCGGCGTGCCGCGCCTCGTGCAGCACCGTGGACACCAGGTCGGCCTGGTCCTCCTGGGTGGCCGCGTTGACCCAGTCGTCCGCGAGCCGGGTCTCGTTGATCGACATCTCCCACTCCCACCAGGTGAAGATGCCGTGCGTGTCGGCGTCCAGCGCCTTGCTCGCGAACGTGACGTCGGGCACCCCGGCGGCCTCGAGCCGCTCGTTGGCCGCGCCCTTGAGCGCGGCGAGCCGGTCGTCCAGGGTCATCGAGGTGTGCAGGATGCCGTGCACGTCGTGGACGAACTCGTCCACCGAATCCTCGGAGCGCAGGCCCTCCAGGTCGCCGAACTGGCTCTCCAGGCTCTGCCAGGTGGGCTGGTCGCACACGCCGTCGCTGCTCGCCAGCTCCGCGTCGCTCTGGTAGCGCTTGACGGCGGCCTCGGTCTTGTCGCCGAAGACCCCGTCCATCCAGTGGACCTCGTCGTAGCGCAGGTCCCGCAGCAACCGCTGCAGCAGCTTCACATCAGGGCCACGGTCGCCGTTTCGCACGGTGCTCGGCATGGCGCTCCTCCTCCGGCGTGGGGTTCAGCCGGAGTATCAGGCGCTGGAACGGCCCACCGCGCGAGCCGAGAGGGCAGGCGAACGGGCAGGCCGAATCGGCCTGCCCGCCGGCTGCCGCCGTTCGATCAGGAGGTCGGCGTGCTGCTCGACCCGCCACCCATGTCGATCTTCTTGCAGGTCGGCGCCTGGTCGAAGGCGTCCTTGAGCTCCTTGTTGGCTTCCAGGCTCTTGGTCGGGTCCTCGAGGTCACCCAGCTTCGACAGGTCCTCGCCGACCTTGGTGAACGCCTCCTGGAACGCGGCCGGGTCGCTGGCCGAGGCCTTGTCCAGGTTCGTCTTGGCCTCGTCGACCGCCTTCTTGGCCGAGTCGAGGGCGCTGATCAGCTTCGCCACGTCCTCCTTGCCGTTGGCCACCGGCGGGTCACCGGAGTCCTTGAGCGAGGTGGCCATGTGACCCAGCGCCGTGGAGAACTTGCCGAGAAACGAGACCATGTTGTCCTTGGTCTTGGCCATGTCCGACGGATCCACGTCGGGCGTCTTGCCCAGCGCCTCGACGTCCGGCTCGATGGACTTGCACACCTTCTCGGCCCAGTCGACCGCGGAGCCCGAACCACCGCTCGAACCGGAGCCGGAGTTGGACCCGCTGCCGGAGCCCGAGTTTGAGCTGTTTCCGCAACCCGCCAAGGCGAGGGAGAGCGCGGCCGCCGCGACGGTGGCCACGGTAAGACGGCGAATCATGGGTTGTCCCCCTATCCAGTTAGTGACGAAACATCGTCTCATGTCCGAAATGGACGAAATGCTCCGGGGCCGGCCCGGAAACCGGACCGGCCCCGATTCATGTTGTCAGGTAAGGCGATCAGGCCGCGCCGTTGGTGATCCGCTCGGCCGGGTTGTCCGCGATCGCCGTGCCGCGCCGCTTGGAGACCACCACGGCCCCCACGATGATCGCGGCGGCGACCAGCGCGATGACGATGCGCAGGGCGGTGTTCTTGTCCTCACCGATCGACAGCGCCACGATGGCCGGCGCGATCAGCAGCGAGACCAGGTTCATCACCTTGATCAGCGGGTTGATGGCCGGACCCGCGGTGTCCTTGAACGGGTCGCCCACCGTGTCGCCGATCACGGTGGCGGCGTGGGCCTCGGAGCCCTTGCCGCCGTGGTGGCCGTCCTCCACCAGCTTCTTGGCGTTGTCCCAGGCACCACCGGAGTTGGCCAGGAAGATCGCCATCAGCGTACCGGTGGCGATCGCCCCGGCCAGGTAGCCGGCCAGCGGGCCGACGCCGAGCCCGAAACCGACGGCCATCGGCGCGAGCACGGCCAGCAGGCCGGGGGTGGTCAGCTCGCGCTGCGCGTCCCGGGTGCAGATGTCCACGACCCGGCCGTACTCCGGACGGACCGAGTAATCCATGATGCCGGGGTTCTCATGGAACTGGCGGCGCACTTCGAACACCACCGCGCCGGCCGCCCGGGACACCGCGTTGACCGCGAGCCCGGAGAACATGAACACGACCGCGGCGCCGATTGTAATGCCGACCAGCACGTTCGGGCTGAACACGATGAAGTTGAACGAGGACACGTTGGCGATCGACTGCTTCGCCTTGTCCACCGCCTTGCCGATCGCGTCGGTATAGGAGCCGAACAGAGCCGTCGCGGCGAGCACCGCCGTGGCGATCGCGATGCCCTTGGTGATCGCCTTGGTGGTGTTGCCCACCGCGTCCAGCTCGGTCAGCACCTGCACGCCCTCGCCCTGGACGTCGCCGGACATCTCCGCGATGCCCTGCGCGTTGTCGCTGACCGGGCCGAACGTGTCCATTGCCACGATCACGCCGACGGTGGTGAGCAGGCCGCAGCCGGCGAGCGCGATGGCGAACAGCGACACGAAGACCGAGCCGGAGAGCAGGAACGCGCCGTACACGGCGGCCCCGATCACGAGCGCGGTGTACACCGCGGACTCGAAGCCGACCGAGATGCCGGCCAGGATCACCGTGGCCGGGCCGGTCAGCGAGCTCTTGCCGACGTCCATGACCGGCTTGTGCTCGGTGCCGGTGAAGTAACCGGTCAGCCACAGGATCACGCCGGCCAGCACGATGCCGATGATCACGGCCACCGCGGCGATCAGCGCCGGGCTGCCGTCGACCTGTGCGGCGTCCCCGGTCAGGCCGTCCAGCTCGGAGAACGAGTTCGGCAGGTAGATGAACGCGGCCACGCTGCACAGCAGCGCGGAGATCAGCGCGGAGATGTAGAACGACCGGTTGATCGCGACCAGGCCACCCTCGCCGGCCCGCGCCTTGGTGAGGTAGACGCCGATCACCGCGGTGATCACGCCGAGCGCGGGGACGATCAGCGGGAACAGCAGGCCCTGCGCGCCGAACGCGGTGCTGCCCAGGATCAGCGCGGCGACCAGCGTGACCGCGTAGGACTCGAACAGGTCCGCGGCCATCCCGGCGCAGTCGCCGACGTTGTCGCCCACGTTGTCGGCGATCGTGGCGGCGTTGCGCGGGTCGTCCTCGGGGATGCCCTGCTCCACCTTGCCGACCAGGTCGGCGCCCACGTCGGCGGCCTTGGTGAAGATCCCGCCGCCCACCCGCATGAACATGGCGATCAGCGCGGCGCCGAAACCGAAGCCCTCCAACACCTTGGGCGCGTCGGCCGCGTAGACCAGCACGACCAGAGAGGCGCCGAACAAGCCCAGCCCGACGGTGCTCATGCCGACCACGCCGCCGGTGCGGAAGGCCACCCGCATCGCCTTCTCCCGGCCGCCCTCGTCCCGCGCCGCGGCCGCCACGCGAAGGTTCGCCTGCGTGGACAGCCACATGCCCAGATAGCCGATGGAGAACGAGAACCCGGCGCCGACCAGGAAGAAGATCGACCGGCCGATCCGCTCACCCCAACCCTCGGCCGGCAGCACGAGCAGCAGCAGGAACACGATCACCCCGAAGATCGCCAGGGTGTTTCGCTGCCGCTGCAGGTAAGCCGCCGCGCCTTCCTGCACCGCCTTCGCGATGTCCTGCATCTTCGCGGTGCCCTGCCCGGCCGCCAGCACCTCCTTGAGCAGTACGTAGCCGACGCCCAGCGCAGCGAGGGCGATCACGGCGACCACGACGACCACGCCGCGATCACCTCCGGACAGCGACAGGCCATCCGCGAGCAAGTGCCCGGACATCCGTCCTCCTGGTACCTCTACCGGCAGCAATGCCGGTGACCGGTGACTGGACGTGGTCGCCACCGGGAACTCAACGTATTGGACCGGCGGAGTCTATTGGTTCTGTTATTCCGCCCTGCGGGGTGTTCCCGTCGGGGGCCTGTGCCAAGCTCCCGGACGTGCGCGAGAACACCGGTCGGGGGCTGCTCGACCGCGTGCTGGCCGGGGTTCCCGGCGGCGAGAATCCGTTGACCCACGTCAGAGATCTGCCTGAGCGGCAAGCACTTCCGGTCGACTGGCCGGACTGGGTGCCGGCCCGGGTGCGGGAGGCGTTCGTCCGGTGCGGCGTGGCGGCGCCATGGGCGCATCAGGCCGAGGCGGCCGGGCACGCGCACGCCGGGCGAAATGTGGTGATCGCCACGGGCACCGCGTCCGGGAAGTCGCTGGCCTACCAGCTGCCGGTGGCCGTGGCGCTGTCGGCGAACCCCCGGGCGACCGCGCTGTACCTGGCGCCCACCAAGGCGTTGAGCGCCGACCAGCTCCGGTCGGCATGCGCGCTGGACCTGCCGAAACTGCGCCCGGCGGCCTACGACGGGGACACGCCGATGGCCGAGCGGGACTGGGTCCGGGCGCACGCGCGGTGGGTGTTCACCAACCCGGACATGCTGCATCGCGGCGTGCTGCCGGCGCACGGGCGGTGGGCGGCGTTCTTCCGGAAACTCGCCTACGTCGTGGTGGACGAGTGCCACGGGTACCGCGGGGTGTTCGGCTCGCACGTGGCGTTGCTGCTGCGGCGGCTGCGCCGGGTGGCCCGGCGGTACGGGTCGGACCCGGTGTTCGTCCTGGCCTCGGCGACGGTGACGGACCCGGCCGCGTCCGCCTCCCGGCTGTCCGGTGTGGACTGCGTGGCGGTGACCGCGGACGCCTCGCCGCGCGGGGCCCGCACGGTCGCGCTGTGGGAGCCGCCGCTGTCGGAGCTGACCGGTGAGAACGGCGCGCCGGTGCGCCGGGCGGCGGCCGCCGAGGCCGCGCGGATCCTGACCGACCTGGTGGTGGAGGGCGCGCGGACGCTGGCCTTCGTGCGGTCCCGGCGGGGCGCGGAGCTGACCGCCCTCAGCGCCCGCCGGGCACTGTCCGAAGTGGACCCCGGGCTGGCCGGGCGGGTGGCGGCCTACCGCGCCGGGTACCTGCCGGAGGAGCGGCGGGCCCTGGAGGACGCGCTGGCCAGCGGCGAGCTGCTGGGCGTGGCCAGCACCAATGCATTGGAGCTGGGGGTGGACATCGCCGGGCTGGACGCCGTGGTGATGGCCGGCTACCCGGGCACGCTGGCCTCGTTCTGGCAGCAGGCCGGGCGGGCGGGCCGGGCCGGCGACGGCGCGCTGGTGGTGTTCGTGGCACGGGACGACCCACTGGACACCTACCTGGTGCACAACCCGTCGGCGGTGCTGGACAAGCCGGTCGAGGCCACGGTGCTCGATCCCGGCAACCCGTACGTGCTGGCGCCGCAGCTGGCCTGCGCGGCGAGCGAGCTGCCGCTGACGCCGGCGTGCCTGGCGGACTTCGGCGGGGCGGCGGCGACACGGGTGGTCGAGGACCTGGTGGCAGACGGCCTGCTGCGCCGGCGCCCGACCGGGTGGTACTGGACCGGGCGGGAACGCCCGCACGCCAATGTGGACATTCGCGGGTCGGGGGGCGAGCAGGTCGCCGTGGTGGAGGCGGACTCCGGGCGCATGCTCGGCACGGTCAACCCCGGTTCGGCGTGCGTGACCGTCCATCCCGGCGCGGTGTACCTGCACCAGGGGGCGTCCTATGTGGTCGATGAGCTCGACCTGGACAGCGGGCTCGCCCTGGTGCACGCGGAGGATCCGGAGTGGACGACGTCGCCCCGGGAGGTTGTGGACATCTCGGTGCTGTCCACGGCGCAGCGGCGCGAGCACGGCGGGATGGCGGTATGTCTGGGCGAGGTCGGGGTGACCGCGCAGGTGGTCGGCTACCTGCGCCGGTTGCCCACCGGTGAGGTGCTCGACCAGATCCCGCTGGACCTGCCGGAGCGGACGCTGTCGACCCGGGCGGTCTGGTACACGATCAGCGAGGAGTTGCTGGGCGCGGCCGGCCTCACCCCGGCGCGGGTGCCGGGTGCGCTGCACGCCGCCGAGCACGCCGCGATCGGCCTGCTGCCGCTGTTCGCCACCTGTGACCGTTGGGATATCGGCGGCGTGTCCACGGCGATGCACCCGGACACCGGAGCGGCGACCGTGTTCGTGCACGACGGCCACCCGGGCGGAGCAGGGTTCGCCGACCGCGCGTTCGCCGCGTTCACCCCGTGGCTGACCGCCACCCGGGACGCGATCGCCGCCTGCGAGTGCCCGTCCGGCTGCCCGTCCTGTGTGCAATCCCCCAAGTGCGGCAACGGAAACGAGCCCCTAGACAAAGCCGGCGCCCTCGCCCTCCTGACCGCCGTCCTGGCAGCCATGAACTAGCGCGCCCAGACCAACCGCACCTCAGGGGACCGTGACGGCACCCAGCCACAATCAACCCGATATCCGCAGCGTTCGCCGGGACGCAACGACCACAACAAAATTCCGGAGAGGCGGGTCGGAGGCGGACCAGTACAGCAGCGCGCCGGGGCGGCCGGTTCTTGACCGGCGCGTCCCGGCGCGCTGCATATCGCCGAACACGCGGAGGGCCCTGCTACCGCTCCTTGTGACGGGCGACCACGGGATGATCGGCTGGGTGTCCATCGCGGCGTACGGAGATAAACGGGAGGCGGGAAGCTCCGTGCCGAATGGTCAACCCTGGGGCCAGGTGTTCGCCGATCTGGTCCCGTTGCTGCCTGCCACGCGGGAGGTCGAATCCCCCTGCGAGTGCCCGGCGGGTTGCCCGGTCCGCGACTCGCCGGCTGGGTGCGGGAGTTGCGACAAGTCGCGTTCCTGGGCGGGTACTGAGGTTGGGCATGGTCCGATGTGGTCAGTCCGCGGAGACGACGAGCTGACGGGTGGCGGCGCCGGCCGCCCGGGTGGCGATGGCGTCGAGAAGTGCGTCCTGGACGACGTGCGCCGCGGGGATCTGCCAGCCGCAGACTTCCGGCCTCACCCGCCAGTGCACGACACCGTGCTGGAACTGCGTTGGCGGCAGCGGGACCCAGCTGTCCTTGCCGTGCACCACGACGTCGCCGTGCCCGGCCAGTGCGTCCGCGACCCGGTGACCGGACTTGGTAAGGAAGATCCAGCGCCCGGTGGGCGTGGCGATGATCGGCACGGGCATGCCGAGCGTGCGCAGCACCCGGGCCGCGCCGGTGCCGAGCGAGCTGCCGACCTCGATGGCGTCGAGGGTGGCCCCGGTGGCCAGCAGCAGGCTGTACGGGCGACCCGCCCACCAGCTCGCGACCTGTTCCGGTTGGGTTCCGATGCGTTCCGGCCAGTCCTTGTGCACCGGAGCGGGTCCGCTGTCGTCCATGCCGTCGCGGCCCGCCCAGTGCGCGCCGGCCGGATACGTGCCGGGCAGTACCGGCCAACGGCGCCACGCCAGGCCGATGGCCTGGGCGCGCAGTTCGACGCGGAACGCTCGCCGCCAGTTATCCGACCAGTCCATTTCCAACATCTCGGGTGCTTGCCTCCTTGCGCATCGGGCTCCGGGTCGGTGCCCACATGTGACTCAACGACATTTCCTGACCGCTTTGAAACTTGCAGTCGACAACTGGTCGCTGTGGCACGCCGAATGAAAGGTGGTCGGAAGACCGGGTGAACACTATGGGTGCGATCACCGGCCACCGAATTGGCCCCGGAGGCCCCCGGCCTACCGTTCGTCGCCGCTGAACGACCGTTCCTCGTACGCGGACGACCGCTGCCCGTGCCTAGATGATCACTCCGGCACTGGCCCGGCCCGTGCCCGCGCGGTCGCTGAGCCGAAGCCTAATAGCAGGTCCGGGGTTTGCGCGGTGATCTCCACCTCGGCGTCCCAGCCGGCGAGCCGGCAGGCGGAGAGCTCCACCCGCATTCGCCGGGCCACCCAGCGCGCCCGCTCGCAGGCCCGGTCGGAACCGGCGGTCGCGGAGGCGGCGGCCGCCAGCGCGGCGAGATCGGCGGCGCTGTCCGCCCGGTGCCGGGTCGCCGCGGCCGAACCGAGCCCGACGATCAGACCCACCACGAGCAGAACCGCGGCGATGCCACCGGCCGCCCAGACCGACGCCGAACCCCGGTCGCCGGTGATCATGGCTCGCCTTCGGGGTTCGCGGAGTCGGGTTCGGCGACCGCGAAGGCGTGGCCGGTCACGTGCAGGCCGGGGATCAGGCCGCCGGCCGGGGTGGCGGCGACCTCGACGGCGATGGTGTCGCCGTCAAGCTGGATCGCGACGTGGGCGCCGCGTGGGGCGATCGTCTCGGCGGCGGTGCGGGCCCGGTCCGGCTCACCGCGGGCGGCCAGCCGGGCGGCCTCGCGGGCCGCGTCGGTGCAGCGAAGCTGGTCGGTGACGGCGGTGATCGCGGCCAGCGCGAAGCCGAGCACGGTGACGAACGCGCAGAGGACGATCGCACCCTCGACGGTGACCATTCCGGCGTCGTGGCGGCGGCGCATCAGAAGCTCACCGACAGCGCCCGCTGCACCAGCGCGGACAGCGCGCCGACGACGCCGTCGCCGGTGACGACGCCGTAGAGAATCGCGGCGAACGCGGCCGCCGCGATGGTGCCGATGGCGTATTCCGCGGTCGACATGCCGTCGTCCGGGCGCCAGCAGGCGTGGATCAGTTTGCGCAACATGGGGTTTCTCCTTTGATTCAGGGATGGACGGAAAGCTGGGTGGCGAGGCCGATGACGACCGGCACGATGCCCAGGCAGACGAAGGCGGGCAGGAAGCACAGCCCGAGCGGGCCGGTGATCAGCACGCCGGCGCGCTGGGCGCGGGCTTCGGCGAGGTCGCCGGCCTGGGCGCGGATGGCCGCGGCGAGCTCGACGGCGACACCGGCGAGCGCCGTTCCGGATCTCGCGGTGCGCCGGGCACCGCGAGCGAGCTCGGCCGTGCCGGGGCAGTGCAGTGCGGGTTCCCAGGCGGTGACCGGATCCGCCCCCAGAGCAAGGAGTTCGGACGTCGACCGCAAGGCCGTGGCCGCCGCCGCGGGAAGGCCACCGGCCACGGCGAGCACCGCGGTCGGGACCGGGAGACCGGCGCGCAGGCAGGCGGCGAGGAGGTCCCACGTCGCCGCCGTGGCGAGCTGATCTCCGGCCGGTGCAGGCGCGGCCGACCGGCGCCGAACCCAGTGCGCGGCCAGCCAGCCGGCCACGGCGACGCCACCACCCACCGGCCAGCCGCCGAGCGCCGCGGCCAGCGCACCCGTCGACACCGCGAACGCCACCGGCACCAGCCGCGCCCGGATCACGGCCGCCGGTCCCGGCAGATGCCACCAGCGCCGACCGGTCACGGTGGTGCCGATCGTGGCCAGGCGCGCTTTGGCCAGCGCGGGGCCGGCCGAGCCGAGCGGCAGGGCTGCGGCGAGGAGAAGGGCGGCGAGGCTGAGCGAGGTCACCGGAACACCACCGCCTTGGTGAGGTGCGCGCTCCAGGCGACCCCGGCGCAGCCGAGGGCGGCGCCGACGGGAAGCAGGAGTTGGCCGGCGGGGGTGGCGAGCAGGATGTGCAGCGGATGGGCGCCCATGGCCTGGCCAAGGGCGATGCCGAGGAGGGGAAGCAGCGCGAGGATGGTGGCGCTGGCCCGGGGGCCGGCCATCCTGGCCAGTACCTGGCGGGCGAAGCGGGCGCGGGAGTCGAGATCGGCGCGGACGGCGTCGAGCACCTCGGCGAGGGGCAGACCGTGGCGGTGCCCGAGGGTCCAGGCGCGGGCGAGCTGGTCGAGGACCGGTGCCGTGGTCGGGTTCGCCGCGCGGCTGGTGTGTAGCGCCTGGTCCAGGTCGCCGTCGAGGCGGGCGGCCGCGGCCAGGGCACGCAAGGCGCGCGCGGCGCGCGGCTCGGCGTCCGAGGCGGCGGACTCGCACGCGGCGGCCGGATGGGCGCCGGCCCGGAGCTCGGCGACGACCGACCGCACGGCCTCGGCCAGCCCGTCGATGGCGCTGAGCGTCTGCCGCGTCGTCCGGCGGACGGTCCACCGTCGCCAGGCCGTGGCCGCGCCGAGCGCGCAGGCGATCGCGCCGCCGAACCCGCCGGCCAGCCACCCCAGCGAGCCAAGCCCGAGGGAGATCATCGCGGTGGTCGGCCGGGGCAGCCGGACCCGGCGGCGCGACCGGGCACCGGCCGGGACGAGCCCACGGAGCCGGACGGCACCGGGTTTTGCCGGCCAGCACAGAAAAGCCGTCGCCAGCAGCACGAGAGAGATCACCACGGCGGCGTCACTCCGCGGGCGGTGAGGGCGTCGTACAGGGCCTGCTGCCAGGGGAGCCAGCCGGTGGGCCGCCAGGCGGGCAGCACGCGCAAGCCCAGGTCGTTGTGGTTGAGGAGGGCGATTTCGGCCAGGTGGCGGGTGCCGTCGGGGTTGCGTCGCATGTGGAGGATGACGTGCACCGCGGCGGCGAGCTGGCTGTGCAGGGCGTCTCGCGGGAGGCCGCCGAGCGCGGCGAGCGCCTCCATGCGGGCCGGGACCTCGGCCGGGGAGTTGGCGTGGATGGTGCCGGCGCCGCCGTCGTGGCCGGTGTTGAGGGCAGCCAACAGGTCGCCGACCTCGGCGCCGCGCACCTCGCCGACCACGAGGCGGTCGGGACGCATCCGCAGGCCCTGGCGCACCAGGTCGGACAGGGTGACCTCGCCGGCGCCCTCGATGTTCGGCGGGCGGGCGATGAGCCGGACGAACTGCGGATGGTCCGGGTGCAGCTCGCCGGCGTCCTCGACGCAGACGATGCGCTCGTGCCCGGGCACGCGGCCGAGCAGCGCGGAGAGCAGGGTGGTCTTCCCTGAGCCGGTTCCGCCGGAGACCACGAACGCCATCCGGGCGTCCACAATGGACTCCAGCACGGATTGTGTTGGCGTGTCGAAGGTGCCGAGGGCGCGCAGCGCGCTCAGGTCATGGGTGGCCGGGCGCAGGACCCGCAGCGACAGGCACGTGCCGTCGGCGGCGACCGGTGGCAGCACGGCATGCAGCCGGACCCGGCCGTGTGGTCCGGTGCCGGGCAGCCAGGCGTCGACGAACGGCTGCGCATCGTCGAGCCGCCGGCCGCAGGCCAGGGCCAGCCGCTGGGCCAGCCGCCGCACGGAATCCTCGTCCGGGAACACGACCTCCGCGCGCCGCAACCCGCCCGCGCCGTCGACCCAGACCCGGTCCGGGCTGGTGACCAGGACGTCCGTGGTGCCCGGATCGCGCAGCAGCGGCTCGAGCAGGCCGGCGCCGGCGAACTCCTGACGCAGCAACCGAAGTGCGCTCAGCACGTCGTCGTGGCCGACCACCCCACCGGCCTCCCGGCGCACCGCGTCGGCCACCACCGCCGGGGTGAGTTCCACGCCGCCAGCGGCCAACCGGCTGCGCACCCGCTCGATCAGGTCGCGGCTCATGCGGCGACCTCGCGATCACGGGTCAGCGCGCGCAGCGTGACGCGAGCCGCCTTGGCGAGCGGGCTTTCCAGCTTGAGCTTGAACTCCCCACGGTCGATCATCCGGGCCACCCCGGGCTCCGGCCGCATCGAGTGCAGCAGCGGAAGACCGACCGCCTCGGCCACCTCGTCGGGACTCAGCCTGCCCGGCGCCGGACCGCGCACGATCAACTCGGCCGTGTGGCCCCGCTCCGCCAACCGGCTCACCATGATCTTGGCCGCCACACAGGCACGCACCTCGGCCGGCACGATCATCACGGTCAGGTCGGACCGCTCCAGCGCCGTGTGAGCACAGTCGTCAAAGTTCCTCGGCAGATCACAGATCACCGTCTCGCCACCGCGCCGCCCGGCCTCGATCACCGCAGCCACCGCATCCGGCTCGGGTGCCGTGCCCTCCCGTGCCCCGGACAGCAACGAAAGCCGCGCCGACCCCTCCGTTCGCCCGGGCAGCGCCGCATGCAGCGAGGACATCGCCACCCGCCCGCCACGCAACCGCATGTCCGGCCAGCGCAACCCGCTGTCGGACTCCGCCCCCAGCACCAGGTCCAACCCACCGGCCAGCGCGTCACAGTCGATCAGCAACGCACTTTCCTCGGCGCGCAACACACTCAGCCCCGCCGCGACGGCGAACACCGACGCCCCCGCGCCACCCCGGCTGCCGAGCACCGCGAGCACGCGACCGGCCGAATTCGCGGGCGCCTCCGCCACGTCGGCGAGCGCCCGCACCAGCCAGTCCTCATCAGCAGGCAGCTCGATCACCCGCTCGGCACCGAGCCGGACCGCGTCCCGCCACACTTCCGTGGGCGGCGGCGCACCCACCACCAGCGCCACCCCGCCACGCCGGGCCAGCCCCAACTCCCGGCACTCCCGCGCGCTGTCCGCGTCCAGGATCACCAGCGGCGCGCTGTTCCAATGCGCCCGCGCCTGCGCCGTGTCCGCGACCCGCTCCACCGCACATCCCGCCGCCGCCGCGAGCTTCAGCACATCGTCGAGCAACTCCTCGTCCTCGACCAACGCCACCGTGCGCTTCACACTCATTCGCCTGCCCCACCCCAACGCCGATCGTCCGCAACCGGCGGTGCTGCCGGCGCAATCCCACGATCGACCCGCCCCGAGCCCCCGACACCGCCCAATGATCAACATGGGGACAACCACCCCGAATGTGGACAACCACCCCAACCAAGATCACCGCAACGCCGTTTTGTCGGTGGCACACGACAGACTGGGCGGGGGCCGCCTGCGCTCGCCCAGATACGCACCCAGTTCGAAGTCCAGGGCCGAAGCCCAGTGGGGCCCGGTAGGGGTCCAGGGGCGAAGCCCCGGTGGGGGGTCCGGGGGGCGAAGCCCCGCCGGCCGGGGGTCTGGGGGCTTGGCCCCCAGAAGACACCTCAAATCCCACCTGGCGAGCGCCCTCCGCGAGCAAGCACAACCAGGGATTTGAGGACGACCCCCGCCAGGGGGGAGGGACGGGGGTCGTCAGAAGGTTCAGCCCCGGGGGGTCGGACTGAACCGTCCGGTCTAGCCGGACTTCCCTTACTGTAGCTCGTTCCTGCCGGCGCCGGGTGACAACGGGGTCGAGGCGCGCCAAGTTTCGCAATATCGATGGTTGTCGCTGGTCGTCCGTATGCTGGCAAGGTGACCGACTCTCGCAGCGAGGCGACGGGCAGCGCCGTGGCCGCGTTCTTTGACCTGGACAAGACGGTCATCGCGAAGTCGAGCACCCTGGCCTTCAGCCGCCCGTTCTTCCAGAGCGGGTTGATCAACCGTCGAGCGGTGCTGAAGTCCGCTTACGCGCAGTTCGTGTTCGCCTCGTCGGGCGCCGACGCCGACCAGGTCGAGCGGATGCGCGCGCACCTGACCGCCCTGTGCACCGGCTGGGACGTCGCCCAGGTGCGCTCGATCGTCGAGGAGACCCTGCACGACATCGTGAATCCGCTGGTCTACGCCGAGGCCGCCGACCTGATCGCCGACCACAAGGCCAACGGCCACGACGTCGTGATCATCTCGGCGTCCGGTGAGGAGATCGTCGCCCGGGTCGCGGACATGATCGGCGCCACGGGCTTCGTCGGCACCCGGATGGTCGCGGTCGACGGGCGGTACACCGGCGAGATCGACTTCTACTGCTACGGCGAGAACAAGGCCGCCGCCGTCAAGCAGCTGGCCGCCGAGCGCGGCTACGACCTGGACGCCTGCCACGCGTACTCGGACTCGGTCACGGACCTGCCGATGCTCGAGGCGGTCGGCCACCCCACCGCGGTGAACCCGGACCGGGCCCTGCGCGCCGCCGCCCTCGAGCGGGGCTGGCCGGTGCTCACGTTCACCAAACCGGTGTCGCTGCGCTCCCGGTTCCACGCACCGAGCGGCACCGCCGTGGCGGTCACCGCGATCGGGCTCGGCGCCATCGCCACCGCAGGCGCCACGTGGTACGGCCTGCACCGCCGGCGCCGGCCGAAAACCTAGGGACACAAGGGAATCCGCGTCACCCGACCGGCGGTACCCAGACACGCCCGAACGCCGGTATGCCCTGGTAGCAACCGACAAGAATACGCGCACTCAGCGTGTCCGTACACCACTTCCGGGCTCTTTAACGGTGCACCCATATGTGCCCTTGAAGTGGCTCCAGCCAGTGAGTAGAAAGTAGGTGCGGACTTCCGATCGGCCAGGGACGAGGCGAAGAGAAGCCCCGGGCCACCCCGGCGGAACTCCGTGCGTGAACACTGGAGTACCCACGCGCAGCACGCCGCGGGAGGCATGTCGTCAGGGACTGCGTACCGGGACGCCGGACGCCGAGGCCAGGTAAGCACGACACCGTTGCACGCTTGGTAACCCAAGTGTTCACGCGGACGATCTGGGCGATCCTTGCCCGCGGAAAGCGCGGGCATGGATCGTCCGATTTTGTTCTGGGGGGCGACCCCCCAGACCCCCACGGTGCTAGCTCCTCACGACCCGGCGCTGGGCACGTTGGTTCTGAACCAGCCGCGGGCTCTACTCCTGAATTTCTTGCCATGCAACGGTGTGTTGACCCGCGTGCGGTGACGTGGGTAACTTGCTGATACTGTGCACAGTTGGTAAGGATCTTTCGGAGTGGTGGCCATGCGGATCCGTCGTGGGGTGTCCTGGGGGGTTGCCGCGCTGGTGGTGGGCTCGGTGCTGGGGGCGCCGGCGGCGCGAGCCGTGGTGATGGGGGTGCCGACCAACGAGGTGCTGGCCATCCAGCTGCTGAACCGTCTGTCGCTGGAACAGAAGGTGGGCCAGCTGTTCGTCGTTTCGGTGTGGGGGAAGTCGGCCGATGAGGCGCATCCGACGAATCAGGCCAATTATGGGGTGGACACGCCGGCGCAGGTGGTGGAGCGGTACAACGTCGGCGGCGTCATCTATTTCAACAACTCGTCCACGGACAACGTGGACAGCCCGCGGCAGGTGGCGGAGCTGTCCAACGGACTGCAGCGCGCGGCGATCCGCTCGGGGCTGCACGTTCCGCTGATCATCGCCATTGATCAGGAGGGCGGAAACGTCACCCGGCTGGAGTCGCCGGCCACGGAATTTCCCGGGAACATGGCTATCGGCGCGGGTCGCAGCGCCGCGGACGCCCGCAGCCTGGCCACGATCAACGGGCACGAGCTGCGCGCGATGGGGATCAACCAGAATTTCGCACCGGTCGCCGATGTGAACTCAAATCCGTTGAATCCGGTGATCGGGGCGCGGTCGTTCTCGTCACATGCGGATCTGGCGAGCAATCTTGTCGCCGCGGAAATCCAGGGATACCAGAATTCCGGGCGCGCGAAGGAAACGGTGTCGTCGGCGGCGAAGCATTTCCCGGGGCACGGGGACGCGGCGACGGACAGCCACACCACGCTGCCGATCATCAACCGGACCGAGGAGGAATGGCGGCGCATCGACCTGCCACCGTTCCGGGCGGCCATCGCGGCCGGCGTGGACGCGATCATGACCGCGCACATCGAGATGCCCAACATCGAGCCATCGGGAGTGCCGGCGACGCTGTCCCACCACATCCTCACCGACCTGCTGCGTGACGAGCTCGGCTACCGCGGCGTGATCGTCACCGACGCGCTGGGCATGGGCGGGGCGAACGTGTTCCCGCCCGAGGAGATCCCGGTCCGAGCCCTCGAGGCCGGCGCCGACGAGCTGCTCATGCCACCGGACCTGAACCTGGCGAAGAACGCGGTGATCAACGCGGTGCGCTCCGGCCGGCTCACCGAGGAGCGGATCAACCAGAGCGTGCTGCGGATCCTGCTGCAGAAGGTCAACCGCGGCGTGCTGACCGGCCCGTTCGTGGACGTGGACAAGGTGGACAGCGGAGTCGGCACGCCGGCGCATCTGGCCGAGGTGCAGCGGACCAGCGACCGCACCACGACCGTGCTGCGCAACGACGCCGGCCTGCTTCCCTTGCGCACCAAGCCGAACACCGTGCTGGTGACCGGCCTGGGCGACACCGGGCTCACCGCACGCAGCCCGCAGTGGCTGGCCGCGAGCCTCACCGCCCGGGGCATCAACGCCACCGCGATGCCCAGCGGGTCGGTGCCCAGCGAAGCGACCATCACCCAGATCGTGACCGCCGCCCAGGGCGCGGATGTCGTCATCGACCTGACCAACAGCCTCGGCACCCGCGCCTCCCACCGAAACCTGCTCACCCGCCTGCTCGCCACCGGCAAGCCGGTCGTCCCGGTCGCCACGCAGATCCCCTACGACGCCGGGTTCATCGACGCCCCCACCTGGGTGGCGACCTACTCCTGGCGCGCGGTGTCCATGGAGTCCCTGGCGAAGGTGCTCCTCGGCGAGGTGGCGCCGCAGGGAAAGCTGCCGGTCGACGTGCCGGCGGGCAGCGATCCGGCCACCATCCGGTACGCGTTCGACACGGGGTTGACATGGTGATCGGGCGGCGCGGATTCCTCGCCGCCTCGGCACTCACACCGGTCGCGGCCGCCGCACCGGCCGGCGCCGAGGTGCGGGACGACAACCTGAAACACCAGGTCACGCCGGGCGCGGACGTCCTCGCCGCGCAGGGCTGGCGCGCGCTGGCCGGACGCCGGATCGGCGTGCTCACCAACCCCACCGGCGCGCTCCGCGATCACACCCACATCGTCGACGCCATGGTCGCCGCCGGGGTCACCCCGGTGGCCGCGTTCGGCCCCGAGCACGGCTTCCGCGGCACAGCGCAGGCCGGCGGCTCGGAGGGCGACTTCCTCGACCCGCGCACCGGCATCCCGGTCTACGACGCGTTCGGCGCGTCGGCGGACAAGCTGGCCGGCCTGTACGCCAAGGCCGGCGTGGACACCGTCGTGTTCGACATCGCCGACGTCGGCGCCCGCTTCTACACGTTCATCTGGAGCATGTACACCGCGATGCGCGCGGCCGCGACCACCGGCGCCGCGTTCGTGGTGCTGGACCGCCCGAACCCGGTCGGCGGCTCGCCCCGCGGCCCGCAGCTCGACCCGGCGTTCGCCTCCGGGGTCGGGCTGAAACCCATCGTGCAGCAACACGGCATGACCATCGGCGAGCTGGCCCGGTTCTTCGACGCGGAGTTCCTGCCCGCCGACACCGGCCGGCGCCTCACCAGCCTGGACGTGGTGCGGCTGCGCGGCTGGCGGCGCGACGAGCTGCATGACGACACCGGGCTGCCGTGGCGGCTGCCCAGCCCGAACATGCCCACGCCGGCAACAGCGCTGCTCTACCCCGGCACGTGCCTGTTCGAGGGCACGGTCTTCTCCGAGGGCCGCGGCACGACCCGGCCGTTCGAGATCATCGGCGCGCCGAACCTGGACTGGCGCTGGGCGGAGCGGCTCAACGAGGCAGACCTGCCGGGCCTGCGGTTCCGGGAGATCTACTTCTCCCCCACGTTCAGCAAGTGGACCGGTCAGGTGTGCGGCGGCGTCCAGGTGCACATCACCGACGAGCGCGCGGTCGAAGCCATCCGCAGCGCCGTCATGATGATCATCACGGCAAGGCAGCTCTACCCGGGCGCGTTCGGCTGGCGGCCCGACAACTGGATCGACAAGTTGACCGGCTCGGACCGGCTGCGGCGGATGGTGGACGCCGGGGCCGGGGTCGACGAGGTGGTCGGGGCCTGGCGGGACGAGCTGGCGGCGTTCCGCCGGCAGCGGGAGCCGTATCTTCTGTACCGGTGAGGGGCATGCCATGCGCGGGCGACGGTTGTTGCTGGCCACGATGGTGCTCGCGACGGCCGCGAGCGGGACCGTAGCGGTGGCCGACAGCGAAGTGGACGGCCGGGCCGGCCGGTTCGACCGGCCGTTCCACGGGTTCGCACCGCCATGGACGACGCTGCGCGCCGGCACGCCGCGGCAGGCCGGGCTGGACCCGGCGCCGATCACCGCGGCCCTGGACAAGATCACCGCGTGGACCCGGGTCAACCCGGCCAGCGGGCACCCGCTGTTCTCCGGCGCGGTCACACTGCTGGCGCACGACGGCGTCGTGGTCAGCCACACCGCGACCGGCCAGGCGGTCCGCTACGCCGACGCCGCCGGCACGGAGCTGCCCGCCGATCAGCAGGTCCCGATGCGCCTGGACACGATCTTCGACATGGCGTCGGTGACCAAGCTGTTCACCTCGATCGTGACACTGCAGCTGCTCGAGACCGGCCGGATCGAGTTGGCCGCGCCGGTGGCCCGGTACCTGCCGGAGTTCGGCACGTTCGGCAAGGACGTGATCACCGTCCAGCAGCTGCTCACCCACACCTCGGGGCTCAAGCCCGACCCGGTGCCGTCGCTGTGGGCCGGCTACCCGGACATCCCGTCCCGGCGTGCGGAGGTCATGACCGAGATCCCGGTCAACCCGCCGGGCAGCACGTATCTGTACTCCGACATCAACCTGATCGTGCTGCAGCTGCTGGCCGAGCGGCTCACCGGCAAGGGCCTCGACGAGCTGATCCGCACCGGGATCACCGAGCCGCTGGGCATGGTGGACACCGGGTTCAACCCGCCGGTCGCCAAGCTGGACCGGATCGCGGCCACCGAGTACGAGGCGAACCCGCCGCGCGGCATGGTCCGCGGGTCGGTGCACGACGAGAACGCCTGGTCGCTCGGCGGTGTCGCCGGGCATGCCGGGATCTTCTCCACCGCCCGTGACCTGGCCGTACTGGCCCAGACCGTGCTCAATGGCGGCACCTACGGCGGCCACCGGATCCTGCGTGCGCAGACCGTGGACGCCATGCTGACCAACTACAACCAGGCCTTCCCCGGGCACGACCACGGGCTGGGGTTCGAGCTCAACCAGCGGTTCTACATGGGCGGGCTGTCCGGGCCGCGCACCGCCGGGCACACCGGCTTCACCGGCACCGACCTGGTGATCGACCCGGCGTCGCGGTCGTTCGCCATCCTGCTCACCAACCGGGTACACCCGAGCCGGGGCTGGGGATCGATCAACCTGGCCCGGGAGAGCGTCACGCTGGGACTGGCGAAATCGCTCGCGGTCCGGCCGAAACGGGGCCAGGACGCGTGGTACACCGGCATCGGTGACGCCAGTTCGGCCACCTTGACTACCGATGTCCTCCATTCGGATGGACCCGTTTGGGTGAGCTTCGCGACATTTATCGACAGCGAGGACACCGACCGGCTGGTGCTCGAGTCCAGCGTGGACGGCACCACCTGGCAGGCCGTCCCGGTGACCGCCGAGGGTCCCGGTGCACCGCCCGGACCTGCGCAGACGCTGTCGGGCTCCGGGCACCGTAGCTGGTGGACGGTGCACGCGGAGCTACCCCGGGCTGCGGACATCACGTTCCGTTGGCGATTTACCACCGATAGTCGCTACACCGGTCGCGGCATCTATCTCGACGCCATTCTTATCACTGACGGTAATCGCGCGCTCCTCAACGGTGAGAAAGAACCCCACATGTTGCACCCGCAAGAGTGGCAACCAAAATCTCGATGACGTTGGAGCGATAACAAACCCCGTACCATCAGCGATTCTGCTGGCAAGCCCACAAGGCGTTGCCAGAAGTTTCGGACGGGTTTGGGTAGCGTAGCCGGTACAGGTCACGCATCACCTTGTCGTACCCTGTGACTGTTAGTAAGTTTCCCACGTGAGCGCGAGTGCCATGACAACAGAGCACCTAGAGTCCAGCCCCCTGGTTCGCATCCGTTCGCTCCTGCCGGGCCTAGCCCGAGCGGAGCAACGGGTGGCCAAGGTCGTGCTGGACAACCCGTCGAGCGTCGCCCGCCGCAGCATCACCGAGGTGGCCGACGCCGCCGGCACCAGCGAGACCACGGTGACCAGGTTCTGCAAGGCCATCGGCGTCGGCGGCTATCCCGAGCTGCGCATCGCGCTGGCAGCGGACACCGCGCGGACGGAGATGCGCGTCGACCGCGACCTCGGCGGCGAGATCGCCCCGGACGACGACCTGGCCACGGTCGTCGGCAAGGTCACCTTCGCCGACGCCCGAGCCGTTGAGGAGACGGCCGCGCAGCTCGAGGTGGACGTACTTCAGCGGGTGGCGGACGCCATCGCGGCAGCCGGCCGGGTGGACGTCTACGGCGTCGGCGCGAGCGCCTTCGTGGCCGCCGACCTGCAGCAGAAGCTGCACCGGATCGGCCGGGTCAGCTTCGCCTGGAACGACACCCACATCATGCTCACCTCGGCGGCCGTGCTGGGTCCCGGCGACGTCGCGGTCGGCATCTCGCACACCGGCGCGACCATCGACACGGTCGAGACGCTGCGGGTGGCCCGCGAGCGCGGAGCCACGACTGTGGCGCTCACGAACTTCCCCACCTCGCCGATCACCGAGGTGGCGGACCTCGTGCTGACCACGGCCGCCCGGGAGACCACGTTCCGCTCGGGCGCCATGGCCAGCCGGATCGCCCAGCTCACGGTGATCGACTGTCTGTTCATCGGGGTCGCCCAGCGGCACCTGGAGCAGTCCATGCGCGCGCTGGACGACACGCGGGAGGCGGTCGGCGCGCACCGGCTGGAGACCCGTCACGACGGGCGACGGAAAGTTCGGGAGACCGGGAAATGACCTGGGAGGCCGTCGGTAGCGACCGTCGCGACGTCGACGGCCGGCCCGCGCCGGCGGCCACCGGTGGAGAGCAAGGGGGAGACGAAATGACCGTGCCGCGCCAGGCGGTGCACGTGGACTCTCCGACGGAGCGGCGGAACCCGCGCACCACCAACATCGACCAGCTGTCCACGCTGGAGATCCTCCGGGCGATCAACGCCGAGGACCGCCTGGTGCCGGACGCCGTCGCGGCCACCCTCCCCGCCGTGGGCACCGCCGTCGACCTCGCCGTCGAGGCGCTGCGCACCGGCCACCGGGTGCACTACGTGGGCGCCGGCACGTCCGGGCGGCTGGCCACCCTGGACGCCGCCGAGCTCCCGCCGACCTACAACGTGCCGGCCGACTGGTTCGTCGTGCATCAGGCCGGCGGCCCGACGGCGCTGCGCTCGGCGGTGGAGAACGCCGAGGACGACGAGGAGGCCGGGGAGCGCGAGCTGGCCGGCGCCGAGCGCGGTGACTTCGTGCTGGGGCTGACCGCGTCCGGGCGCACGCCGTACGTGCTCGGGGCGCTGCGCGCGGCCCACCGGCGCGGCGCCACCACCGCGCTGATCTCGAACAACCCGCTGGCCACCCGGTCCATCGACGTCGACGTGATGATCACCGTGGACACCGGGCCGGAGGCGATCGCCGGGTCCACCCGGATGAAGGCCGGCACCGCGCAGAAGCAGGTGCTCACCGGCTTCTCCACGGCCGTCATGATCCGGCTCGGCCGCACCTACTCGAACCTCATGGTGAGCGTCCGGGCGAACAACGCCAAGCTGCGCGGGCGGACCGTGCGGATCCTGCGCGAGGCAACGGGTCTCGGCCTCGAGGAATGCTCCGACGCGCTCACCGCGGCCCGCGGCGACCTCAAGGTCGCGCTCGTGCACCTGCTGTCCGGAGTGGACACCCGGCGGGCGGCGGCCGCGCTCACCGACACCGGCGGCCACGTCCGCCGCGCGCTGGCGACGCTGCGCGCCACCGCCGTCTAGGGTGTGTCGAAAGTGCGCCGGGGTCGGCAAATCATTGGCGAGGGCGGCCGTCACACGGCGACAAGGACAGGGCGAGGAACGAGCCCCTGCCCGCAGGCGTCGTCAGCCAACCACCCACGACAGGCAACCACCCACACCGGCCCGCAACCCCCAGACAACTCGACCCGAGGCCGTTCACCGGAGGCGACCGGCGGCCTTGCCCGAGTTGACAAACACCCGTCTAGACGTGGCGGCGGGCCGAGACACTAGGCAATCTCGGCCCGCACTGTGGGGATCCCACGTCCGCGAGGAAGGGGGAGAACTCGCGCACCTCAAACGGTACGGCGGCGGGCACGTGGGTCGCTGAAGCCTCGCTCAACACCCGGCGTTGCGGTAGGTGCCCGGGGTGATGCCGTAGCAGCGGCGGAACCAGCGGGTCAGGTGTGCCTGGTCGGCGAAACCCGCCCGGACCGCCGCCTCGGCCACCGGATGGCCGGCGACGATCAGCCGCCGGGCCGCCCGCAGGCGCAGCAGCCGCTGGTACTCGCTGGGCGCGAGGCCATAGCTCTCCTTGAACGCCCGGTACAGCGCATACCGGCTGCAACCCGTTGCGGCGGCGAGGTCTTCGGCGCTCACATCGTCCAAATAGGACTCATTGAGCACGGTCCGGGCCCGGTGGGCGGCCACGGTGGCCGCCTTGACGTTCGCGGTGGGGGACGTTCGGTGCGCGCCGCGGTGCACCAGCGCGGCGACGGTGGCGGCCAGCGCCTCGTCCCGGACCAGGGTGGTCGCCTCGGCGGAGAGACTGGCATAGAGCCGGGCGAGGGCGGTGGCCAGCACCGGGTCGTGCAGCACCGGCTCGTCGAACAGCGGCAGCCCGGTGGCACGGCCGGCCTTGTCGGACAGCAGATCCGCGACCAGCTCCGGTCCGATGTGGACGATGCGGTAGGTGAACCCGCCGGCGGTGGCGGCATGCCCGTCGTGCGGCTCGTCCGGGTTGAACGCCATCACCAGCCCGGCGGCGCTGGTCCGTGCCTCGCCCCGGCAGTTGAACGCCTGCGCGCCGAACTCGGTCAGCCCGAACGAGTACGTCTCGTGCGCGTGCATGTCGTAGGTGTGCCGCTCGAAGTGCGCGTGCATGGCCTCGACCGGCCGGTCGGCCAGCCTCCGGTACCGCACCCACTCTGTGTCTGATTTGCTCGCTCCGCTCGCGGGAGCGGGCAGTGACATTGGGCTCGCTCCGCTCGCGGGAGCGGGCCTTGACGCGGTGCCTTCCCTCCTGCGCTGCTCGGTCGCTCGCTGGCGCTCGCTCCCTGCGCTGCTCGTCAGTCCAGGCACCGCCGGCCCGCTCGAGTCCATGTGTCCATTGTGCCCGCACGAGCGTTCAAGACCGGGCGGTCACCCGACGCCGATGATGCGGTTTGTGCGCATCTATCTGTCGTTGGTGCTGGTGATGGCGTTCTGGGGCAGCGCGTTCCCGTCGTCGAAGATCGCGGTGCAGTCGGCGCCGCCCGAGGTGGCCGCGTTCATCCGGTTCCTGCTGGGCGCAGCGGTGCTGGTGGCGCTGGGCGGGGTGCGGCGGTTGCCGGTGCGGGATGTGGCGGCGGTGGGCGGGCTGGGCCTGGTCGGGGTGTTCGGCTACAACGTGCTGTTCTTCGCCGCGCTCACGCTCGCCCCGGCGGCGGACGGCAGCGTGATCGTGCCGGTGACCGCCCCGGTGATCACGGTCGTGGTCACGGCGGTGCTCGGCCGGCGTCGGCTGGCGGCCCGCACCGCGCTCGGCCTGATCGCGGCCGTGGCCGGGGGCGGCGTGTTCCTCGCCGGCATCCCAGCCGGTGGGGGCGAACGGTTCGCGGGCGACCTGGTGTTCATCGCCGGGGCCGCGTGCTGGGCGGTGTACACGATCTTCGGTGCGCCGGTGCTGCGCCGGTTGCCGGCGTTCACCGTGACCACCTACGCGACCCTGGCCGGCGCGCTGGCACTGGGGGTGTTCGCGCTGCCGTCGTTCGGCGAGCTGCGCTGGTCCGAACTGGACACTGGATTCTGGCTCAACCAGGCCTATCTCTCGGTTCTCCCCACGGCGTTGGCGTACGTCGTGTATTACCAGGCGGTGCGCCGGGTGGGGCCGGCTGTCTCGTCGTCGGCGATGTTCCTGGTGCCGGTGTTCGGGCTGGCGTGCTCGTGGCTGCTGCTCGGTGAGTCGATCACCGGTGTGCAGGCGGCCGGTTCGGTGCTGATGCTCGCCGGCGCGTGGCTCGCGACCCGCCCGGATGCTGGCGTGCGGCGGAAATCCCGTTTGGCCGAGGTGGCAGGGTAGGCGCATGACCGAACTGTCCGCCTATCACGCCCGGTTGCCTTACGGGGAGCGGGTTTCCGCCGATCCGGTGCTCGGCAGCCCGTTCTTCCCGTTCGACGGCGAGATCCAGGTCCGCCCGCTGGACGAGCCGATCGTGCCGGAGCCGCCCCGGCGCGGTGAACCGGGCGCGCCGCCCTGCGACCAGTGCGCCGAACCGGAGAAGTACCTGGTATGGCAGGACGACACGTGGCGGCTCTACGCCGGTTTCGAGCCGATCGGCCTGCCCATGGTGGCGGTGCTGGTCCCCGTCGAGCACGTCACGCTGCACATGATGCCGCCGGCCCTGGCCGCGAGCTTCGGGGTGATGATCCAGCGCGTCGCCCTCGCCATCGGCCGGATCGACGGCGTCGGCCGGGTCCATTTCGCCCGCTACGGCGACGGTGGCGAGCACTTCCACACCTGGTTCTTCGCCCGCCCGCTGGGCATGATGCAGCTGCGCGGCCCCATGCTCGCCGTCTGGGACGACCTCCTCCCCCGCGTGCCCGACGAGGAGTTCCAGGCCAACTGCCGCACCGTGGCCGAGGCGCTCAACGCTGGATGACCAAGCCGTCCCAGGTCCACCCCGGCATGGGCGCGTCCGTCTTGATCGCCGCGTCGCCGTCCGGATGGGACAGCATGTCGTCCACCGCCCACACCATGTAAGCCCGCAGCGCCGCCCGGAACTCCGGATCGCCAGGCAACCCGGCGTCATCCGCCGCCCGCACGAAGCACTCGAGGAACCGCCGCCCCAGGTCGCTGATGTCCCCGTTCCCGCAGTGCATCCGCAGCACGGACGTGTGGTCGCCGCACTCCTCGGAGAACCGCGGCGGCCCACCCATCACCTCGGCCCAGTAGGCCGCCAGCCGCTCAACATGCTGCGGATGCTGGTCCGGATGCGAGAACGGATGGTTCAACTCCGGATCCGCCAGACACCGCCGGTGATGAGCCTCGGCCAGCGCCAAAAACGCCGGCTCACCGCCGGCGAACTCGAACAACGTAGGACGCACCCGCCGAAGCCTGGCACGCCTGAGTGATCAACGCTATCCCCAGTAGACAACCTACCTGTGGACAACTCGGCCGGTCGTGCACTTGCGTGGGTCTTCGGCCGTACAGTGACCCCATGACCAGCCGGCAGCTCACGATGATCGAGGTCGAAGGCTTTACTTCGATCCGTAGGGCTACGGTCACGCTCGGTAGAATCAATGTTCTGGTCGGCGCCAATGGGGCCGGCAAGAGCAACTTCATCCGTGCTCTCGAACTGCTAGCGGGAGTTTCCTGGATAAGTTGATCTAGGCATGGGTTTTCGCTGGTCGGCACTGGTGTTGATCTTGTGTGGGTGTATTGCCTAACTTGTCGGCGCCCACCGGGCGAGATTGAAGGTGTCGAACAGGTTTTGCTGGA
>NZ_DASYTH010000099.1:0-8527 GCF_036002505.1 Actinophytocola sp.
ACACCGAACCCGAGGCGGGCACCGATCTGGCGGCGCTCCGGACGACCGCGGTGCGGGACGGCGACCACTACGTGGTGAACGGGCAGAAGATCTTCACCACCGGCGCGCACGACGCCGACTACCTCTGGCTGGCCTGCCGCACCGACCAGGAGGCCCCGCGGCACAGGGGGATCTCCATCCTGATCGTGTCCACATCGGACCCCGGGTACTCGTGGACCCCGATCATCACCTGTGACGGCGCGCATCATGTCAACGCCACGTACTTCGCCGATGTCCGGGTGCCGGTGGGCATGCGGGTCGGCGCCGAGAACGCGGGCTGGCGGCTGATCACCACTCAGCTCAACCACGAGCGGGTGATGCTCGGGCCGGCCGGGCGGATCGCCGCGCTGTACGAACGGGTTCGGGACTGGGCGCAGCGGCGCGATGTCCACGAGCAGGCCGAGGTGCGGCGCGTGCTGACCGAGGCCCGGGCCACCGTGCGGATCAACGAGCTGCTGAACTGGCAGGTGGCCGCCGTGGACGGGCCGGTGGACATCGCGGATGCCTCGGCCACCAAGGTGTTCGGCTCGGACCGCATCCAGCGAGTCGGCCGGCGGCTCGAGGAAGTCGTTGGGCGGTACGGGGATCCGGCCGACCCGGCGACCGCGGAGCTGATGCGCTGGCTGGACGTGCAGGCCAAGCGGAACCTGGTGCTGACGTTCGGCGGCGGGGTCAACGAGATCCAGCGCGAGCTGATCGCCTCGGCCGGGCTCGGGCTGCCCCGGGTGCCGCGATGAGCATCCAGGAATCCGCCGCCGAGGTGGTCGCGCGGGGTGAGTCGGCGGCGCGGCTGGCGCCCGATCCCGTCAACCTGCCCATGATCCGGCACTGGACGGAGGCGTTGGGGGACACCAACCCGCGGTATCTCGACGCTCAGGTCGCGCCGCCGGCGATGATCCAGGTGTGGACGATGTACGGGCTGCGCGGCCAGCGGCCGCCCGATGATCCGCTCGCGGCGATGACCGCGATTCTGGACGAGGCGGGATTCACCTCGGTCGTGGCGACCAACTGCGAGCAGACGTACCACCGTTGTCTCCGGGTCGGCGAGCAGGTGTCGGTCCGCTCCCGGCTGGTCGACGTGACCGGGCCGAAGCGCACCGCCCTTGGCGAAGGCTGGTTCGTCACCACACTGTCCACATGGTACGCCGACGGCGAACCCGTGGCGGAGATGATGTTCCGGGTGCTCAAGTTCCGCCCGCCGTCCCGCGTGCCCGGCAATGTGCTGCGGCCGGTGGTCAGCCGGGACACCGAGTTCTTCTGGGAGGGCACGGCGGCGGGTGAGTTGCGCATCCAGCGGTGCGGGGCGTGTCGCGCGTTGCGGCATCCACCGGGACCCTCCTGTCCCGAGTGTGGTGCGCTGAAACCGGAGTACGTGGTGGCTTCCGGGTTGGGCACGGTGTACAGCTTCGTGGTGCACCACCATCCGCCGGTGCCGGGCCGGGAACTGCCGTTCGTGGTGGCGCTGGTGGAGCTGGACGAGGGGGTGCGGGTGCTGGCCGAGCTGACCGGTGTGCCGGTCGAGGACGTGCGGATCGGTTTGCCGGTCAGGGTTTCCTTCGTCAGGGTCGACGCCGGGCTGACGCTTCCCGGGTGGCGGCCGCGATGACCGCAGTCGGCACCGAGCTGCCCGAGCTCCGCCTCGACGTGACGACCACGTTCGTGGTGAGCACCGCCCTGGCGACCCGGGACTTCCAGGACGTGCACCACGACCGGGACGCCGCGCTGGCCCGCGGATCCCAGGACGTCTTCCTGAACATCCTCACCGACACCGGGTTGGTGCAGCGCTTCGTCACCGACTGGGCGGGCCCGGAGGCGTTGGTGCGCAACATCTCGATCAAGCTGGGGGTGCCCTGCTACGCGGGGGAGACGCTGGTCTTCTCCGGGCGCGTGGTGGCGGTCGAGGGCGACGAGGCCGTGGTCGAGGTGGTGGGCCGCAACAGCCTGGGCGACCACGTGTCCGGCACGGTTCGGGTGGTGCTGCCATGACGCTGCCCGGTGCGGCCGCGATCGTGGGGATCGGCGCCACGGAGTTCTCCAAGGACTCCGGCCGCAGTGAGCTGCGCCTGGCCGTCGAGGCGGTGAACGCCGCGCTGAACGACGCCGGGCTCCAACCATCCGATGTGGACGGACTGGTGACGTTTTCCATGGACGCCAACGCCGAGATCGCGGTGGCGCGTGAGCTCGGCGTTCCGGAGCTGAGCTTCTTCAGCCGCATCCCGTACGGCGGCGGGGCGGCGTGCGCCACCGTGCAGCAGGCGGCCATGGCGGTCGCCACCGGGGTCGCCTCGGTGGTCGTCTGCTACCGGGCGTTCAACGAGCGCTCCGGCCGGCGGTTCGGCCGCGTCTCCACCGACGCCGCATCGTCCGGAGTGGACAATGGCTGGCACTACCCGATGGGGCTGGCCACGCCGGCGGCCACCGTGGCTATGTTCGCTCGTCGCTACATGCACGAGTACGGCGCCACGAGCGAGGACTTCGGCCGGGTCGCGGTGGCCGACCGCAGGCACGCCGCCACCAATCCGAATGCCTGGTTCTACGGAAAGCCGATCACTCTGGCCGATCACCAGGCCTCGCGGTGGATCGCCGAACCGTTGCGGCTGCTGGACTGCTGCCAGGAGAGCGACGGCGCGGTGGCCCTCGTGGTGACCTCGGCGGCCCGCGCGGCGGATCTCCCGCACCCGCCGGCCGTGGTGCGGGCCGCGGCGCAGGGCAGCGGGCCCGACCAGTTCGTGATGAACAGCTACTACCGCGACGACCTGACCGGACTGCCGGAGATGAGCGTGGTCGCCCGGCAGCTCTGGAGGCAGTCCGGCATCGGCCCTGACGACGTCTCGGTGGGGGTGCTCTACGACCACTTCACCCCGTTCGTGCTGGTTCAGCTGGAGGAGCTGGGCTTCTGCCCGCGCGGCGAGGCCCGGCACTTCATCGCGGGCGGAGCGATCGAGCTCGGCGGCCGGCTGCCGGTCAACCCGCACGGCGGCCAGCTCGGTGAGGCCTACATCCACGGCATGAACGGCATCGCCGAGGCGGTCCGGCAGCTCCGCGGCACCGCGGTGAACCAGGTGGACGGCGTCGGCCATGTCCTCGTCACCGCCGGCACCGGCGTCCCGACCAGCGGGCTGATTTTGGGCGGGTAAGAGACTGTCCGAAATATGTCCTGTGCAGGGATTGTGTCAATTTATTTGGACTGTTAAGACGGCAGCCGCACTTCTTAACCATATTGGCGTCTCACGTCGCCGTGTTGGCCTCTGGTGCGGGTGTGTTGGCCGGTGACGCCGGCGGAGCAATTGGGCCCGGGTGAAGTCCTCCCCGCTGACGCCACCGGACACAGCCAACGACAACCCCGACACGCACCCGGCCAACACGACGACGCCACACGCCAACACGGCGACGCCAGAGACCAACACGGCGACGCCAGAGGCCAACACACCGAACATCACGAAATGCGGCTGAAGAATTAGCGCCCAGCGTGGTGTATTGCCTGCTGGCGGATTGACCTTCTTCGAATGATCAGCGACGATACGTCAAGCCGATGAATGGGGCCAGGTATGCCGGCGGGATCGAGGTCGGAGCCGTTCTACGACGTCTGCCTTTCGTTCGCGGGTGAACAGCGAGCGTACGTCGGCCGGGTCGCGGACCTGCTCGTGCAAAGGGGTGTCAAGGTCTTCTATGACCTGTATGAGACGGGCGAACCTCCAGGGCGAGGACCTCGCCGCCCACCTGGATGATGTCTTCCGGAAACGAGCCAGGTTCTGCGTCATGTTCGCCTCCGCCGACTATGCGCGCAAGGTGTGGAGTTGGAATATCATCGACCTGGGTGTCACACGGGCGGCAATGGCCACTTCGCACCATTTTCCGAACCGAATCGCGGTGAGCGCGGTAGACGCTATCAGCGAGGTGGTTCGGCAATTCGTTTGAGGCCGTTCACCTTCGGAGACGCCGAACGCCGTTGTGGTCGAAAGGCTGCGGCATAGATCGCCTCTTCGATTTGGCTCACAACGAGCGGCATCGACGCGACTCCGAGCGCGTCCGGAAAAGTCACGCACCGGCCTCGGGCAACGCATAGCGCCGACCGGCCTGAACCGACCGTGTATCCCACGATGAACGGCACGTTCCAACGCGCGTCGTCCGCGTCGACCAGCACTACGTGCGCGCGATCCACCTCGGCCGCCACCTGTGCGGGCGTTGCGCTCGAAGCGGACCATCCGTAGTCCGATGCTGTGGCAGACCGGATGGCGCTTGTTCGGCGCCGGGCGGCTCCGCGCTGGGAATGGGCCGGGTCAAGGCCAGAACCACCTTGGATAGCGCGTCGTGGTAATCCTCGTCGAGATCCACCCCGTTGATCCCGGCCAGGTAGGTGGGCAGGTCGCTGTACCTGGCGCCGCCAGTCAGCATCGGCACGATGGGAATTCCGCTGGCCTGCGCCGCGGAGGCTTCCCGCATGACCCACTTCGACGTGATGCCCTCAGGTGAGGCGAGCAGGACCAGTGCGGTCGAGTCGCTGATGGCATCGCTGATGTCGTTGATCCACGGGCCACCGAGGCTCAGCAGGTGGTCGGACCAGACCTGGAGCTGTGGTCGGATCGCCCTGTGGGCTCGCAGCCTGCCGCGCGCATGGTCGGCGGGACGTTCTGGCCACCGCCGGCACCGGCATCCCGACCAGCAGCCTGGCCTTGGCGTTGACAGCGCCAATCCTCTCGGTAGTAGTCCGAAAATTTTGGGGTTGTTGCACGCGCTTCTGATTCAATCAAGAGCCGTCTCGCCGAGTTCTTCGTGCTAACTGTGGAACTTTCGGAAAGAGTTGCTCCGAAAATTTTCAGAAATTCTGTGGTTGACGCAACATCGCTGTAACCGGCATACTCCATTCGGGTGTAGCTCGTCGCTACCGCTAGGTCGCTCAGCGTGGCGGCCGTTGAACCCCATGTCGAGCCCGTAACGAAGGGGCAGCAATGATCTACGACAACGTCAGTCGCAGATATCACCGCGTGCGGTCGTTCGCCCGGACGGCCCTGCCGCTCGGGCTGGCCGCCGCTGTCACGGCCGCCGGCCTCGTCGCCCTGTCCGGCACCGCGAGCGCGGCCAGCACGCTCGGCGCTTCGGCGGCCGAGCGGGGCCGCTACTTCGGCGCCGCGGTCGCGGCGAACCACCTCGGCGAGGCGGACTACGCGAACGCCCTGCACACCGAGTTCAACATGGCCACGCCCGAGAACGAGATGAAGTGGGACGCGACCGAACCCAGTCAGGGCTCGTTCAACTTCGGCAACGCCGACCGCATCGTCAGCGATGCGCGGGGCCGAGGCAACCGCGTGCGTGGTCACACCCTCGTGTGGCACTCGCAGCTGCCGGGCTGGGTCTCCGGCCTGTCCGCGAGCGCCCTCAGCTCGGCGATGAACAACCACATCACCCAGCTCATGACCCACTACCGGGGCCAGATCTATGCCTGGGACGTGGTCAACGAGGCGTTCCAGGACGGCGGCAGCGGCGCCCGGCGCAGCTCGCCGTTCCAGGACAGGCTCGGCAACGGGTTCATCGAGCAGGCGTTCCGCACCGCTCGCAGCGTCGACCCGAACGCCAAGCTCTGCTACAACGACTACAACACCGACGGTCAGAACGCCAAGAGCAACGCGGTGTTCGCCATGGTGCAGGACTTCAAGAACCGCGGCGTGCCGATCGACTGCGTCGGCTTCCAGTCCCACTTCAACAGCGCCTCCCCGGTGCCGAGTGACTACCAGCAGAACCTGCAGCGCTTCGCCAACCTCGGCGTGGACGTGCAGATCACCGAGCTGGACATCGAAGGCTCCGGGACGGCCCAGGCCAATAGCTACACGCGGGTCGTCAACGCGTGCCTGGCCGTGAGCCGCTGTGCCGGGATCACCGTCTGGGGCGTGACGGACAAGTACTCCTGGCGGGCCAGCGGAACGCCGCTGGTGCTGGACGGCAACTACAACAAGAAGCCGGCCTACACCGCGGTGCTGACCGCGCTGAACAACGGCACCACGCCCCCGCCCAGCAGCACGACTCCGCCGCCTCCGCCCCCGCCCGGCGGCTGCACCGTGTCCTACCAGGAGACGCAG
The DNA here is from genome assembly GCF_036002505.1 of Actinophytocola sp. Classification (GTDB taxonomy): domain Bacteria; phylum Actinomycetota; class Actinomycetes; order Mycobacteriales; family Pseudonocardiaceae; genus DASYTH01. The sequence continues at coordinate 6,114 of NZ_DASYTH010000099.1, forward strand.
CGCTGGCCCGACCGCTACAACGGGCAGGTGACCGTCCGAGCCGGCAGCACCGCGATCACCGGCTGGACCACCACGGTGACGATCACGCGGCCGCAGCAGATCTCGGCGACCTGGAACGGCAACCCGACCTGGGACTCCAGCGGCAACGTGATGACGATGCGGAACAACAGCAGCAACGGAAACCTCGCGGCCGGCGCGTCGACGTCGTTCGGGTTCACCGTCATGATGAACGGCAACTCGACGGCGGTGCCGAGGCTCGGTTCCTGCTCCGCGTCCTAGGGGGAGAGTGCGATGAAGGCGGCCATCCTCACGCCCAGTGCGAGAAAGGCCCCCTTCATCGCACTCCGGACCGGGCGATCAGGATCCCGTCGGCGAGCACCGGGTCTCCACGCTCCACTGTGGACGCGGTGACGAGCAGGCGGTCATCTTCCGACCAGATGCTGATCCGCAGGGTGTCGCCGGGGTACACCACCCCGGCGAACCTCGCGGAGTACGACCGGATGAGGGTCACGTCGCCGCCGAGCATGGTGCCGGCGACGGCCTTGCAGACGATGCCCCAGGTACACAGGCCATGCAGGATTGGCCGGGGGAAACCGGCCCGGACGGCGAAGTCCGGGTCGGCGTGGAGCGGGTTGCGGTCCCCGCACAGGCGGTACAGGAGCGCCTGCTGCGGCAGGGTCGGCACCTCGACGACGATGTCCGCCGCCCGGTCGGGGACCGCGACCCGCTCCGACGGTCCGCGCTCGCCGCCGAACCCGCCCTCACCACGGGCGAAGATGCTGGACCTGGCCGTCCACAGTGGAGCGCCGGCCGGGTCGGTCACCGTCGCCTCCTGGACGATCACCGCGGCCTTCCCCTTGTCCCAGACCTCGGCGATCCGGGGGCGCGCCACGGCCTTGCCGGACACCGGAAGCGGCTGGTGCACGGTGATCGACTGGGTTCCGTGCAGCACCTTGGCCAGGTCGATCTCGATGCCGGGGAAGCGCACCGACGGCGGCTCGAACGTCCGGAAGTTGGGTGCCACCACACCGAACGTGGGCAGCACCTGCAGCCGGTCCTCCAGCACATACCGCAGATCGTCGGCGCCCGCGCCCAGGGCGAGGTGGTAGAGCAGGATGTCCGAGGCGGTCCAGGAGAACTCCACCTCGGGGAGCTCGGCGCCGATGGCGACATTGGGGTCGATGGGCATTCGGTGGCCTCACTCGTAGGCGATCTCGACGTGGTCGGTGACCGGAAGCGACTGGCAGGCAAGGATAATCCCCTCGTCCAGATCCTCCTGGTCAAGCACCTCGTTGTTCAGCATCTTGACCTCGCCGGAGACCAGCCGGCAGGCGCACGCGCTGCAGGCGCCCTCGCGGCAGGAGTACGGCGCTGCGAGGCCGCTGTCCAGGAGCAGGTCGAGGAGCTTGGTCTGGGCGGGCCAGGTCAGGGTGCGGCGGGTGCCGTCCAGCTCGACGTCCACTGTGGATGGTTGGCTGTCGTCTGGTGCGGCGGGGACGGCGCGTTCGAACGGGTTGGCACCAAGGGAGACGAACCGCTCGAGGTGGACATGGGACTTGGGGAGATCCAGGGCGGCCCGGGCGGCGGTCATGAACGGTTTGGGGCCACAGATCAGGGCCTCGGTCGGAGCGAACGAGGTGACCAGCGCGCGGAGTGCAGGAGTGGTGGGCAGGCCCTGGACGGACTCCAGCCAGTGGATCACGGTGAGCCGGGCGGGGTGGCGCTCGGCCAGCGCGCACAGCTCGCCGGCGAAGATCACCGAGTGCTCGTCCCGGTTGGCGTAGATCAGGGTGAGCGTGCCGGAGCCCTCGGAGAGCGCGGCCTTGATGATCGACATGATCGGCGTGATCCCGCTGCCGGCGGCGAGGAGCAGCAGGTCGCCGTCGAGGGACCGCGGGGTGAAGATGCCGGCCGGGGCGAGGGCTTCGAGCGTGGTGCCGGGCTTGACGTTGTCGAAGAGCCAGTTCGAGGCGTAGCCGTCTGGGGTGCGCTTGACGGTCACCCGGAGCTGCGATTCGGTGTGCGGGCAGCTGCACAGGGAGTAGCAGCGGGCCACGGAGCCGGTGCGGTCGCTGGGGATGCGCAGGGTGAGGAACTGGCCGGGGCGGTAGGCGAACAGCGCGCGCTGGTCCGGAAGCAGGTCGAAGACGAGCGTGCGGGCGTCGCGGGTCTCGGTGATCACCTCGGACACCGTGAGCCGGAACGAGACGGGGTCACCCATGGCAGACCCCTCGGCTACGCGAATGCGTCACACGCCTACCCGAACGCGGGACACGGCTACGTGAAAGCGGGACACGGCTACCTGAAGCCGGGACACGCCCGGGGTCCTGGCGGCGGGCCGGCGTGTCCCGCGTCTGCGTAGGCATGTCCCGGCTTGGCGTAGTCGTGTTACGCGTTCGGGGAGGCATGGTGGT
>NZ_DASYTH010000100.1:0-13121 GCF_036002505.1 Actinophytocola sp.
GCCTCACCGCTGCACAGAGTGCGGCGACGCGAGACGGACGTGCGCCTGCCGTTCCTCTTCGACGTCAGCAAGGCCCGCCTGCTGCTTGAGGCGGCCGCGGCGCTGCCCGACAACTCCCGGGCCGTCGGCCGCGGCGCCACCTACCACGCCATCTTCGCACTCTGCTACGGGCTGGGACTGCGTATCGGGGAGGCGTGCGGCCTTCGCATCGGCGACGTCGACACGCGGCGGCAGCTCCTGACGGTGCGGGGCGGCAAGTTCGGTAAGAGCCGCCTGGTTCCTCACGGGCCGCGCATCGGCGAACTCCTCGCCCGCCAGGTCGAGCGCCGCGGCGTTGACGGCGAGGACCCGCTGTTCAGCTTTGACGGCCGCCGCAGCGTCCATCCATGCAGCGCGAGCCAGACATTCCACCGGCTGACGGCCGAGCTGGCCTTACCAGTCCCTGACGGTGTTTCCCCACCTCGTCTTCACTGCCTGCGCCACTCGTTCGCGGTGGGACGCCTGGCCCGCTGGTATCGGGAGGACGTCGATCCGCAGGCACGGCTCTACCGGCTGTCCACCTTCATGGGCCACGTCGACCCCACATCCACCGCCATCTACCTGACCATCACGCCGCAACTGCTCGCCGAGGCCAGCCGACGCTTCGAAGCCCTCGCCGAACATGCGTGGACGGAGGGGAAAGCATGACCGGGTCGCGGCCGCTCGGGCCGCTCGTCCACTCCTTCTTCCTCGACCACCTGATCACGGTCAAGGGCCTCCGGCCAGCCTCGATGCGCAGCTACCGCGACACCATCCGGCTGCTGCTCTGCTTCGTGGCTGAGAACAAGGGCACGAAGCTCACCAAGCTCAGCATCGAGGACCTGAGCTTCGATCGGATCCTTGGCTTCCTCCGCCACCTCGAGCACGACCGCGCCAACCACGCCCGCACCCGCAACCAACGCCTGGCGACCCTGCACACCCTGTTCGAGTACATCGCCACCCGCCAACCGGAGATGCTCGGCGTCTGCCAGCAGGTGGCAGCCATCCCAACGAAGCGGGCGGCACCAGCGGAAACACACTTCCTGGAGCGTGACGAGATCCAGACGCTGCTGCAGCACCTGCCCCGGACCGGCCGCCTCGCCCTACGAGACCGGGCACTGCTGCTGTTCCTCTACAACACCGGCGCACGGGTCCAAGAGGTCGCCGACCTACGGGCAGGACACCTCAACCTCGGTGACGGTGCAGTGGCCCGTCTTCATGGCAAGGGCGACAAGTGGCGAATTTGTCCACTGTGGAGCCAGACCACGGCACTGCTGGCCGAGCTTCTGCAGTCATCGAACCCGCCAACAGCGGCGGACACCCCAGTGTTCCGCTCCGCTACCGGCCAACCACTGACACGCTTCGGCATCTACAAGATCGTACGGCGCCACGCAGCGCAACTCGACGACACTCGCGCCGGGCGCAGAGTCAGCCCGCACCTCTTCCGCCACACCGCAGCGGTGCACCTTCTCGAAGCTGGCGTCGAAGTAAACGTCATCTGTGCCTGGCTCGGGCACGCCGATCTCACCACCACGAACCGCTACGCCGAGATCACCACAAAAGCGAAGATCGAGGCACTCCGGAACACGGAACCAGCCGCTACTTCGGCGGGGGCCCGCCGACGCCCGATCTGGAGCTCCGACCAAGCGCTGCTCGACTGGCTCTCATCGCTCTGATCGTTATGTGGCCGGCTCAGCCTGGTGAGGCGCTGGTCCTTTGGCACTCGGCGGGGCTGGCCACATAACGCGGTAGGGAACAGAAGCCGGACAACATGGCCGCGGTGGTGGCCGCCGCGGACGCGGTGAACCCGAAGCTGACGGTGGGCTGGCTGGATTACGCCCAGCATTGCGGGTTCGTCACGGACACCGCCCGGGTGCGCTCACCGAAGGACAAACCTAGGGTCGAGCGGGCCGTCCACTATGTGCGGTCGAATTTCTGGGCGGGGGAACAGTTCATCGATCTGGCCGACGCGCAAACTCGCGCCCGGAGCTGGTGCACCAGCGTGGCCGGGCAACGCATCCACGGCACCATCCAGGCCAGGCCCGCCGACGTGTTCGCCGAGCGCGAGGCGGGTGTGCTGCTGGGTGCGCCGGCCGGCTATGACGTGCCGGTGTTCAAGACCTGCAAGGTCCACCGCGATTTCCACCTGGAGGTCGGCAAGGCGCTGTATTCGGTGCCGAAGCCCTACATCGGGCAGCATGTCGACGTCCGCGCGGACTCGGCATTGGTGAAGATATTCCGCAATGGACGGTTGGTGAAGGTCCATCCGCGGCAACGGCCGGGCGGCCGGTGGACCGATCCGGACGATCTGCCCGCGGAGAAGGTCGGCTACGCGATGCGCGACCTGGACCGGCTCGTCGCCGCTGCCAGACGCATCGGCCCAGACGTGGGGATCTACGCCGAGCGGCTGCTGGACGGCAAGCTGCCCTGGACCCGGATGCGGGCCGTCTACCGACTGCTCGGGCTGGCCCGCCGCCACGGCGACCAGGCCGTCGACGCCGCCTGCGGCAAGGCCCTCGAGGTCGACGTGGTGTCGGTGCAGAAGATCGCCTCGATGCTGCAGCGGGCCACGGAAAGCCTCGCGGTCCGGCTGGCCCGGCCGGGCGCCGCGGCGACTGCCCGCTTCGCCCGCGATCCCGGCGAGTACGCCACCAGCCGGGCCACGCAACGAGCCGCTCGACCGACCCAGCTGCGGCTGATCACCAACACCAGCGCAGACGCCGTCGTCGAGGGTGAGGAGACCAAGCGATGACCGCCCGCAGAACCCCACCGGCCACGAAACCGGCCACCAGAGCGTTGCCCGACCCGGTCAGCGCCGACCTCAAACAGGTGCTGCGCACCCTGAAACTGGGCAAGCTGCTGAACACGCTGCCCGAACGGCTCATCCTGGCCCGGCAGCAGAACCTGCCCACGCCGACTTCCTCGAACTGATCCTCGCCGACGAGGTCACCCGCCGCGACACCAACTCCGCCGCGCTGCGCGCACGCGCCGCCGGCCTCGACCCCGGCATGCGCCTGGACACCTGGGACACCACCGCCGCGGTCGCCTTCGATCAGCAACTGTGGAACGAACTGATCACCCCACGACGGGTCGGTCTGCGGCACCGCGCGAACACTGCCGCACGCCGGGCTGGTCAGCACGTCGTCGACGGAGGCAACGATCACGTCACCCCAGATCGACACATCGTTCTGCGGCCCGGGACACCACACATCACGAACGACCCTGGGGTGCGCCGGGTCGGAGATGTCGATGACCCGGAAGCCGTTGTAGTTACCGGCGATGGCGAGGTTGCCCCGGAACGCCAGATCGGATTGGAAGTTCCGGCCCAGCGCCGGGTCATTCCAACGGAAGTCGCTGGACCTGGGGATGTTCGCAAGCGCGTTCGCCTGCGGGCTGTGCTGATCCTGGTTGTGCGTCGCGTGCGCGGGCGCCGCCCAGATACCGGTCACTAATACCGACACGGCCGCGATGCATAGCAGCCGTAGCCTGCTTCGCACGCTGACCACCTCCCGATGGCGAATGATGTCCGTTAGGGCAGCGAGAACTCCTCGGTCTGTGGGTTCAGCCGAGAGAGCCGGATGTCGCCCGCCGTTGTCGGGTCACTGAGCCGGAAAACGTTGAGCCCCTTGGTGATCTCCGACTCGTAGATGAAACCGTTGTACCAGTACGAGGACCAGGCGCCGCCGAGCTCGTTGACGAGCTCTCCCGTCGGCGTCGTCACCTTTCCGAGCGACGGCGGGTCCGCCCAGGCGACGGTGCGCGGTTGGCCAGGGTTGGTGAAGTCGGTGACCCAGGTACCGGCCTGGTAGTCGCCGCTGACCAGCACGTGCCGTCCGCTGCGCAGCGGCACCACGTTGTAGTTGTGGATGGTGCAGTTCTCCTCAAGCGTCTGCTCCCGCGGGAGCGTCCACTGACCCAGCTTCTGCCCGGTCGCCGCGTCATAGAAGAACGCCGACTTGTGCGTGTCGGTCTGGGTCGCGAACACCCCACCACCGACGGGCACCGGCGTGCCATTCGCACTACAGAATGGGGCACCGCCCCCACCGGGCTCCCAGCCCAGGACGAGTACCTTGCCGTCCCACGTGAAGGCGGCCGAGTGCCACCGGCCGAACGCGCCGGCCTGCCCGACCCCGGGCTCCTGAATCGTGTACAGGAACTGCGGATTCTCGATCGTTCCACCCCGCGGCGGACCGATGCCGAACACGTTCGTGGTGTCCCCGCTGGCACATGCGGCGAGGTTGACAGTCCCGCGGATCACCGCCGCGTCGTGGCAGCCGGTGCGGATGTCCGTCACCGGGCCGGCGAGCGGCACCCGGTTGATCAAGCTGGCGGCCGCCAGGTTGTCAAGTGGCACGGCGACGACATCCATGAAATCGCCCAGCGCGTTCTGCTCGGCGAGGTCGAGGCCGACGCCGCAGCCCGAGCTGCTGGAGTTGTTCGAGTAGACGATCAGCCGGTTGCTGATCACACCCGCGACGGTCACCGTGTGCGACCCGCAAGGCAGCTCGACGGCGGCCTTCAGCCTCGGGTTGACTGGATCGCTGATGTCGAAGACGTGCACGCCCTCCCAGCCGGCCTGCACCGTCGCGCTCAGGCACGTCCGTGGCGTGGTCTTCTTGGAGTTCCATGACCGCACGAGGACGTCCCCGTAAACGGCAATGTCGCCCTGGTCCCCGTTGCAGGACGGATGGGCAAGCTCGATCGGGTTGTCCGGGTCGGAGATGTCGATGACCCGCCACCCGTCGTAGTTACCGCCGAAGGCGAGGCGGCCCTGGAACGCAATGTCCGACCAGGCCGGGTGCGGCCCAAGCGGTCGAGGTGGCACTGCCGCTCACGCTACGGACGCTGTTGGTCCTCGGCCCTCGGGGCGCCAAACGGCCCCCTCCACCGCGCCGCCAGCGGAGCCGAGGCCATCGCACTCGCCGAAGACGTCAACGAGCGCCTGATCGCTCAGGCTTACCAGTGGGTGGCCGCCAACCCTGGCCACCCGACTTTCTACGACATGCTCTTGCCGTCACCCGGCCCGATCGTCCAAGTATGCGATGGCGGATCGGCCTTCTCCCGCGACCTGGACCGACCGCCGTCGCCACGCCGTCCGGCGCTCCTGGGTCGTGACTGGCGCTGACCCAATCGTTCCCCACGCCAGCTGAGGATGAGGTCGGCTAGTTTGATCAGCGGTGGCAGTCGGCGTCGGCGGGGATGAGGGTGGGCTGGAATCCCATGCCGGCCATGACGGTGCGCACGTGGGCGCGGAACAGCTGCTCGGTGTCGGTGACGAGCTGGGGCAGGCTGCCGAAGATCTCGGTGACGAGGAAGCCGAGGATGCTGGCCCAGGCGGTAAGGGTGATCCCGGCGAGGCGCGGCGGGTAGTGGGGCGTGTCGGCGCCGGTGTCGGTGTGGAGGAGCTGCCGCAGGAGGTCGCCGGTTTCGAGAGAGGGCGGCACCTGGGTGTGGTCGGGGTCGGCCGCCCCCGCGTCCACCGCGGCGGCGTACACGGCGAACGGCACGGTGGCGAACCGGCCGGCGGCCGGGCCGGTGGCGGATTCGGGTGCGTGGTGGCCGGGCACCGGGGTGCCGAAGATCAACGCGAAGTCGGGTCGGTTGTCCAGCGACCAGCGGCGGTAGGCGTGGCAGACCTGCCACCAGCGGCCGGCGTGGTCGTCGGCCGGGCGGGTGTCGCGGGCGGCGGCGAGCGCGTCGGCGACCGAGTCGTAGGCGTCCACGCACAGCGCGGTGATCAGCTCGTCGTAGCTGGCGAAGTAGCGGTAGAGCGCGGAGGAGGCCATTCGCATCTCGCGGCTGATCTCCCGCAGCGACACCCCGCCCGGGCCGTGCTCGGCGAGCTGGCGGCGCGCGATGGCCTTGATCTCCGCGGTGGTGGCCAGCCGGCGCTCGTCGCGGCGCGACAGCGGCGGCGTGCTGGATGGTGCCGGAAGCGCGGGCGGGGCGGACGGACTCATGGTAGTCAGTCTGCCAGAAAATAGCGAGCGCCGCAAACTTTGTGAGCACTGCTCTTGACAGGCCGGGAAGCGGGAGGGAAAGTGAGGGGAGAGCAATGCTCACTTTGTGAGCGCGAACGCGGCGACTTGGAGGAGTCATGTCTGCCACCTCGCGCCAGGCTTCCCGCTGGTGGGCCCTTGTCGCGGTCGCCCTGGCCACCTTCGTGACCTCGCTGGACAACACCGTGGTGAATGTGGCGCTGCCCTCGATCCAGCGCGACCTGTACCTGAGCCTGCCCGGGCTGGAGTGGGTGGCCAGCGCCTACATCCTGGTCTTCGCCAGCCTGCTGCTGGCCGGCGGTCGGCTGGCCGACCGGTACGGCCGGCGCCAGCTGTTCCTGGCCGGGCTGACGATCTTCACCGCGGCATCGCTGGCGGCCGGGCTCGCCGGCACCGGGCCGGTGCTCATCGCCGCCCGCGCCGTACAGGGGGTGGGCGCCGCGCTGCTGGCCCCGACCACCCTGGCGATCATCTCGACGACGTTCCCGCGGGAGCGGGAGCGCAACCTGGCCGTGGCCGCCTGGAGCGCGATCGCCGCGCTCGCCCTGGCGCTCGGCCCGCTGACCGGCGGCCTGCTCGCCCAGCACTGGCACTGGAGCGCGATCTTCTTCGTCAACGTGCCGGTCGGCGTGGCCACCCTTGCCGTCGGCCGGCTGGCCATCGGCGAGTCCCGCGCCGACACCGCAGTCGGCTCGCTCGACCTGCCCGGGCTGGCCACGTCCACGGTCGGGCTGTCCGCGCTCACCTACGCCCTGATCGGCGGCCACGAGGCCGGCTGGACCTCGCCGACGGTGGCCGGGTCGCTCGCGCTGGCCGCGACCGCGGGGGCGGCGTTCGCCCTCATCGAGTGGCGGGCACGGGCGCCCATGGTCGACGTGTCGCTGTTCCGCAACCAGGTGTTCACCGGCGGCACCGCCGCGATGGTGCTGTGGGGCCTCGCCGTGATGGGGGTGTACTTCTTCACCTCGCTGTACCTGCAGGGCATCCTGGGCTTCTCGCCCACCACCGCCGGGGCGGTGTTCGTGCCGCTGGCGCTGCTGATGGCCGCCGGCGCCCCGCTCGCTTCCGCGCTCACCCCGCGCATCGGCGCCAACCGCACCGTGGCCGCCGGGTTCGTGCTGGTCGCCGCCGGGCTGCTGGCGGTCGCCGGGCTCGGCGAGGGCACCGGGCTGGCCGACCTGATGCCCGGCTTCGTGCTGGTCGGCGTCGGCTCCGGGTTGACCACGCCGCTGACCTCGACCATCCTGGGCGTGCTGCCGCCGGACCGGGCCGGCGTCGCCTCCGGCATCCTCAACGCCGCCCGTGAGGTGTCCGCCCTGCTCGGCGTCACCGTCATCGGCGCGGTCCTCACCACCCGGCAGGCCACCGCTGCGGGCCACGGTGCCACCCCAACTGCGGCGTTCCTCGCCGGCTACACCGCCGGCCTGCTCGCCGCCGCCGTCCTCGTTCTTGCCGGTGCCGTGCTGACCCTGCACGTCCTCGACCGCCGCAAGGTGGCGCCCCGGTCGCAGCCCGCGCCTGTCCCGGCCGAGTCTGTGCCGGCCTCGGCTCGACCGGCCACGCGAGCACTGCCCGAGCCGGTCGGCTGACCCTCCGACGCTGGCGCTTCGCCCAGCCGAGGGATTCCGCGCCAGTGGTCGTAAACAGCCGGCCAGGGCGGCAGCCACGAACCCGTACCCCGCATGAACAACATCGCATGAACAAGACAATCTCCGGGAAGGAGCCGGATATGCACCCCTCGATACGCGCCTCCGACGCCGACCGCCAGCAGGTGGTGCAGGCCCTGAACCAGCACACCGCCGCCGGGCGGCTCAGCCTCGACGAGTTCACCGAGCGCCTCGACGCGGCCCACCGGGCCACCACGCACGGGGAGCTGGCGGCGATCACCGCCGATTTGCCCGCCGAAACGCGCACCCGGGGCGGCGGAACGCGCGGCCCGCTCCTGGTGGCCGCAGTGGTCGCCGTGCTCGTGCTGACCGTCCTGCTCGGCCTGGCCGGCGTGGCCGGGCTGGCCGGCTGGGGCCACACGCACACCATGATGGCCACCATGTCCACCATGGGCGGCTGCCACTGACCACGCACAACCGGCACGGGTCGGGTGGTCAACACCGCTGACCCCGGCCCGTCCGGTCTAGACGCAAGGCCGCGTAGTTAAGGTCGGGCGGGGCGTGTCAAGGGTGTGTTGGTCCCGGGTATGGCAACGGGACTCTTCGATGATCTGGGTTCGACCAAGAATCCGATCATGAGGAGTCCCGTTGGAGGATCAGTCTGTCATCACCAGGAAGATCACGGTAGCGGCAGGGGTGTTCGCGCCTGGGCATCTGGGTGAGCTGACCCGGATCGTGCCGTTCGAGATGGTCGACGCGGCGTTGGCAGCCACGATGACGGTACGGCGGCGGGTGCGGCTGCTGCCCGCCCGGGTGGTGGTCTATCTGCTGTTGGCCGGGTGTCTGTTCGCCGAGGTCGGATATCGGCAGGTGTGGCACAAGCTGACCGCCGGGCTGGGTGGGCTGGTGGTGGCCGACCCGAGCGAGAACGCGTTGTGGCAGGCCCGGGTCCGGCTGGGTGTGGCGCCGTTGCGATCGCTGTTCGATCTGCTGCGCGGCCCTGTCGCGACGGCGACCGCGGGTGGGGTGCGCTGGTGCGGGCTGTTGGTGTGCGCGATCGACGGCACCACCATGGCCGTCCCGGACGGGGCGCGCAACCTCACCGGGTACACCAAGCAGGCAGGCAACCATGGCGGGTCCGGGGTACCCGCTGCTGCGGCTGGTGGCGCTGGTGGCCTGCGGCACCCGGACCATCATCGACGCGGTCTTCGGCCCCACCGCCACCGGTGAGGCCGGCTACACCCGGCGGCTGGCCCGCAGCCTGCGGGCGGGGATGATTGTGCTGCTGGATCGCGGCTTCGACGACGCCGCTCTGATCGCTGACCTCGCCGCCACGAAGGCGCACCTGCTGGTGCGGCTGAAAGGCAATCGCAAGCTGCCGGTGCTGCGCCGCTACCGCGACGGCTCGTATCTGTCCCAGATCGGCACCACCCGAGTGCGGGTGGTCGAGTGCGAGATCACCATCGCCACCGCCGCCGACCGGCACACCGGGGTCTACCGGCTGGCCACCACCCTGCTCGACCACCACCGACGGCCGGCGTCCGCGCTGGTCACCCTCTACCACCAGCGCTGGGAGATCGAAACCTGCTATCTGGAGCTCAAGTCCAGCATCCTCGGCGGCAGGGTGCTACGCGCCCGCACCCCCGCAGGCATCGCCCAGGAGGTCTACGCCCTGCTCACCTGCTACCAGATCCTGCGCACCGCGATCACCGACGCCATCGACACCCACGGCGGCATCGGCCCCGACCGAGGCAGCTTCACCATCGCCCTCAACGCAGCCCGCGACCTGCTCGTCCAAGCCGCCGGGGTCATCGCCGACACGGTCATCGACCTGATCGGCGCGATCGGCCGTCGCGTGCTGGACAACCTGCTGCCCGATCGACGGCTGCGGGTAAGCCCCCGCATCGTCAAACGAGCGATCTCCAAGTACCAGGCCCGAGGCCCCAACATCAACCGACGCAGCTACAAAGCCACCCTCAACATCAACATCCTCGTCACCGGGCCTTGACACCCACGGTCCAAGCGTTAACTACAGGGCCTTGGGTCTAGACGGGTATCACGGAGGCGAATGCACAATGCCGACACCATCGGAGCGGGACATGCGTGACGAGCACGCGCAATCGAAGCGGGACGAGCGACTGCGCCGCTACTGGGACAAGCACGCCGGCTCCTACGACCGGGAGATGGGCTTCTTCGACCGGCACCTGTTCGGTGACACCCGGGACTGGGTCTGCTCGCAGGCGTCGGGCGAGGTGCTGGAGGTGGCCGTCGGCACCGGCCTGAACCTGCCGCACTACCCGCGGCAGGTGCGGCTGACCGGCGTCGAGTGGAGCCCCGCCATGCTCGACATCGCCCGCCGCCGCGCCGACGAGCTGGGCAGGCAGGTGGACCTGCGCCTCGGGGACGCGCAGGCCCTGGAGTTTCCCGACGCCTCGTTCGATACCGTCGTGTGCACGTTCTCCCTGTGCGGCATCCCCGACGACCGGCGGGCCGTCGGCGAGATGGACCGGGTGCTGCGCCCCGGCGGCCTGCTCCTGCTGGCCGACCATGTCGAGGCGTCACGCTGGGACGCCCGCGCCGCTCAGCGGCTGATCGACCTGGTCACCATCCCGCTGGGCGGGGAGCACCTCCGCCGCCGCCCCATCACCCACGTGCAGGCCTTCGGCTACGCCATCGAACGCCACCAGCGCTTCACGCTCGGCATCGTGGAACGCCTCGCCGCCCGCAAGCCTCACGTCGGCGGCTGACCGGGGCCGGTCCGCGCCAGCAACCCCAATCGGGTTTCCCGATCTCTCATGATCTGACGGTGCTGTGGTACGTGTAGAAGCGAGCCGTCTGGCTCGGCTGGAACCCTGTCTCGATGTGCGTGCGGGAGGTCGCCATGCCCTGGACGCGGGCACTGGTCGGCGGTGCCGCGGGGACCGCTGCGGCGCTGGCCGGGCTGATGGTGCGCTACGCCGCCGGCGTGGCGCGGGCGGACCGGTCCTGGCCGGTCCAGGTCGAGCCGGGGTTGCGGGATCTGGGCGAGGTCGACGAGGTGTCGATCCTGCCGCTGGTGGAGCGGCTCACCGTCGACGGCCGCGGGCTGGTCGGCGAGCCCGGCGTGTCGTACCTGGTCCGCGCCGGTGGCACCCGGCTGCTGTTCGACTCCGGCCTGTCCGGCGGCCGGGCCCGCTCGGCGCTGGCCCACAACGCCGGCGTCCTGGGGGTCGACCTGGGCGACCTGGACGCGGTGGTGATCTCGCACCTGCACCTCGACCACGTCGGCGGGTGGCGGGCGCTGCGCCAGCGCACCTTCGCCTTCTCCGCCGAGCCCCTGGAGCCGCGTGGCGTGCCGGCGCACGTCCCCACCCCGATGCAGCACCTGCGCGCCGAGGTCATCCCCACCACCGGCCCGCGGGTGGTCGCGCCCGGCATCGCGGTGCTGCCGCCGCTGCCGCGGATGCTGTTCCTCGGACCCATCGCCGAGCAGGCGCTCGTGGTCAACGTCCGCGGCTTCGGCCTGGTGCTGATCACCGGCTGCGGCCACCCGCAGATCGAACGGATCCTCGGCGTCACCGAGCAGGTCCTCGACGTGCCCATCCGGGCCGTGGTCGGCGGGCTGCACCTGCCGGTCCACCCGGCCGGGACACCGCTGATCCCGCAGGCCGTGCTGGGCAATCCGCACCCGCCGTGGCAGCCGATCGGCGAACGCGACGCCGCCCACGTCCTCGACGAGATCGACGCGCGCGGCCCCCGGCTGGTCGCGCTGTCCGGCCACGACAGCACCCCGTGGACCTACGACGCGTTCGGCCGCCGCTTCGGCGACCGCTACCGCACCCTGCGCGTCGGCGACGAACTGCGGGTCAGCGCCGCCGTGGCGGCCGGGCCGACCGCGGGGTCGCCGGCGCTTGGGTAGGCGACGGCGTCGACGCAAAAGCGCGCACCGGCCGGCCGCGCCGCCGGCGGCGGGCTCGACTCGCGCCTATCGCCCAGCTGTCGGCGGCCCCGGACTATGTGAAGGGACCGCGTCAACACCGTCGCGGCATCGCGGCATGTTGCTCCGGGCTAGTCGCGGTAGCCGGCCGGGAGCGGGGTGGGTCGCATGGCGCGGTCCGTGCCGCGGGCGACGAACTCGGAGACGGCGTGGTGGGCGTGTTGGCGGATGAGCAGGGCGACCTGCGGGTTGGATGAGGTTTCGGTGACCTCGACGCCGCCCGGGATCTGGCTGACCGTCATGGTGATGGCGCCGTGGTGCTCGAAGATCTCGCGGAAGAGCGGGTCCATCTGCCGGATCGGCGTGCCGGTCTCGATGCGGGCTTTCATCTGTTGCACGTGGGTCTGGATGAGCTGCGCGATCGAGGGGTCGCTGGTGGTCCGCGCGCGGATGCCGCCTTCGATGTCGTCGACCTGGCGTCGGATCGTGTCGTGGCGCACCAGCAGGTCGTGGATGGCCGGCATGTCGGCCATCATCTGCGCGTCCATCATTTGGTAGCCGCTCATCATCCAGCCCGGCATGCCGCCGTCTCCCATCCCCGGCTGGTCGCGGTGGCCGCACCCGGTGAGGACGCCGACCGCCGGTGGGACGAGCAGCGTGAGCGCCAGCAGGCGGCCGAGCGCGGCGCGCCGGTCGATCCGCCTGGGTGTGGAAAGCCGTTGGACAGGGCCGTTTGTGGTCATGGTGGCGTCCTTCCGCCGGGTTCCCGCCGCTGGGGTTCGTCGTGGGCGTGGGGCTGGCCGACCTCGGCAGCCGGTTCGCCCGCGTTCGCGGCGTCGGGGCGTGACGGATGATCGCCGCTCCCGGCGCAGGCCGTAGATCACAAACCCGACGCCGAAGGCCACCAGGATCGGCTCGATCACGTTCGCCTCCGGTCCGGCGGTGACCCGATGCAGCCGAAAGATCCAGTGCACGACGACGATGTCGAGGCTGAGAAAGACCCCGACCGCGACGAGGAAGCCGTGGAAGAACGAGGACGAGCCGAATCGCCGGGCCAGCACGAGGGTGCCGATCAGGATCGCCACGCGAGGAGCACCGCGGCGACCCGGCCCGCCACGTTTCCGGCGTCAATGTCTCGAACGCTAATGTCGCCGGCTTGGCTTGGCTGTACCACCGCATGATTGCCTCCGGTTGCTCACGTGCAGGCCCGGAGTGGTGTGGGCTCCTCTCCGGTGATCGGCGCGGTGCAGGCTCCTGCCCCGGGCGCGGGCGCTGCCCGACAGGCGCCCGCGTGGGCTGGGCTACGGCGATGTGTGGTCAGGTGGTCTCGGCGGGAACGCCTGGTCGGGCTGCTGCCAGCTCTGGGCGCCCGGCGCGCTCGGGTTGGACAGGTGCCGAACCAGGGCGACGATGCCGAGCACCGTCAACGCGAGGAGCACCAGCGCGAGCAGGCCCCAGAGCAGTATCCACAGCCCCATGCCGGCCATCATTCCGCCGTGCATTGCTCACCTCCGATGTGACAACGGCTGGTCCGGGGCATGCCACACGGCCCGGCCGGCGATCCAGGTCTGGGTCACCCGG
>NZ_DASYTH010000101.1:0-2393 GCF_036002505.1 Actinophytocola sp.
CGATGACCTGCCCGAACTGGTCGATGGCGCGGTAGACGTACCGCCACCGGCCGGCGACCTACACGTAGGTCTCGTCCACCTGCCAACGGTCACCGACGGCGTGCCGGCACGGGCGGGCGGCCTCGGCCAGCCGCGATGTGAACCGGAGCATCGACCGGTACACAGTGACGTGGTCGACCTCGATGCCCCGCTCGGTGAGCAACTCCTCCACGTCGCGGTAGGACTGTGAGGATGTGGGGTGCCGTCCCGGGTCATGGTCTGACCCGCGGTACGACTGGCCAGAGTGCCTTTGGGCTGATCTGTCGGCCACTGGCCTGGGACGGTGCATGCGGCCGCCGGTCCGGTGGGCGTGTCCCGATAGGGGCCTTGCCGCTACGAGGCACCATCACAGTCCTGACCGCCCCGCCGGCCCGACGACAGCGGCCACCCGCCCGAGCCGATCAGGAGGCAAGCGACCGTGACCAACATGCTGCATCCTGCCCAGTCCAGCCAGGACGACGCCGACGACGCGGAGGTGATCCTGGGGGTCGATACCCACAAGGACACCCACGTGGCCGCGATGCTCAACCCCGTGGGTGTGCTGCTGGACAGCCGCTGCTTCCCGGCCACCGCCGCTGGCTACCAGCAGCTGCTCGACTGGGCGCAGGCGTTGGGGACGCTGCGACGGGCCGGGGTGGAGTGCACCGGCTCGTACGGGGCGGCGCTAAGCCGCCACTTGCAGGCCGCCGGCGTGCAGGTCCTCGACGTCAACCAGCCAGACAAGGCCACCCGGCGCCGACGCGGCAAGACCGACGTCATCGACGCCGAAGCCGCCGCCCGAGCGGTGCTTGCCGGTCGGGCGACCGCGACGGCGAAGACCGGCGACGGGCCGGTGGAGATGGCCCGGATGTTCAAGCTCGCCAAGGATTCTGCGGTCAAGTCCCGCACCCAGGCGATCAACCAGCTCAAGGCCGTGCTGGTGGCCACCAACCCCACGCTGCGCGAGTCGCTGTCTGGGCTCAGCAGCCGGGTGCTCATCCGCCGATGCGCGCAGCTGGACCCTGCCGCGCCCACCGACGCCACGAGCGCCGCGGCCTGGACCCTGCGGCTGCTGGCCCACCGGATCCTGTGCCTTACCCAGGAGATCGATGACCTCAACGCCAAAATCACCGCGGCGGTGGCCGCCCACACCCCACAGCTGCTCGATTGCAACGGCGTCGGCCCAGACACCGCCGCCACCCTGCTCATCACCGCCGGCGACAACCCCGGGCGGCTCGGCAGCGAGGCTGGCTTCGCCGCGCTGTGTGGCGTCAGCCCGGTCGAGGCGTCCTCCGGCAAGACGCAACGCCGCCGCCTCAACCGCGG
Organism: Actinophytocola sp.; assembly: GCF_036002505.1. Taxonomy (GTDB): domain Bacteria; phylum Actinomycetota; class Actinomycetes; order Mycobacteriales; family Pseudonocardiaceae; genus DASYTH01. The sequence continues at coordinate 1,345 of NZ_DASYTH010000101.1, forward strand.
CGGTGACCGGCAAGCCAACGCCGCGCTGTACCGCATCGCGTTGTCCCGCCTCCGCTGGGATCATCGCACCCGCGACTACGTCAACCGACGCATCGCCGAAGGTAAGACACCCCGCGAAGCGATCCGCTGCCTCAAGCGCTACATCGCCCGCGAGCTCTACCAGCTCATCACCAAGCCACAGCCAGCCCCAATCACCGACCCCTCAGCCGCTTGACATCCATAGGGGCATCAACCCGAAGCGCAGGTACCAGCGGACCGCAAGGACGATCACGTCGGGTGGGAAGCAGAAGCCGGCGAACGCAGACCGCGGCACGGGAGCAGGGCGGGGGCGGCGAGTTCTCATGCCGCCGGTCTCGCTGCTCCAAGGCGGTCACAGCCAACGCAACAGTCCCCGTGCGGCTGCCAGCATGCCTGGCCGACCCGGCGGGCATGCTCGTAGGTATGCCAGCGTTCGGCTGCCGGGTCCGCTCGCGACGAGCGACGTGCGCCTTCGACCAGCCAAAACCCGCCAAGATGCGTTAGTGCCTAGTTCTGTCGTCGCCGTGCAACCCCGTTTGCCTTCGTCGAGGTTGGTACATCTGGAAGGCGGCCCAATTGACTTACGTTTGCCAGCGGTGGCCTTGTCACCATGGCCAGTGGAGGGTAGGCCGAAACCGAACGCATCTCAGCGAAACTGGTTAGGCAATATGTCCCAAACGCACGAACGTGCGTCTTTTCCCATTCGGTGTTTGGTTCATACTTCCTGACAGACTGTTGACGAGGCTCGGTCACCTCGTTGTCTCCGTCCTTATCAATTGCGTCCGTCACCGTCGACGAGGCAGTACGATGAATAACCAAGATCCCGACGACCGAGAAGGCTCGTCTGGCACTCCGGGACGCCCTCAGAGCAAGCGGGACCCCGTACATGACACCGCTCAGCATCCTCCGATCACCCCGGAGCACCGGCGAAGCTCAACGTCGGTCTCGCCGCCCACTGGCGGCTACGGCAGGGGTCCGAAGTCGTCTTCTCGGCGCGGTTGGCGACGAAGCATTGCGATCGGCACGCTGGT
>NZ_DASYTH010000102.1:0-8801 GCF_036002505.1 Actinophytocola sp.
TTGAAAAGCCGGGTAGGCGGCGAGCAGTTTCCCGCCTTCCGCGGTGAGGCGGTATCCGGTTCCGTCCTGCTCGATGATCCAGGCGGCGCGCAGCTCGGCGAGGCGCTGGTTGAGGACGGAGGAGGACATGCCGTCGCAGCGGGATTGGAGGTCGCGGAAGGTCAGCGGGCCGTCGCGGAGCTCCCAGATGATGCGCAGCGCCCAGCGGCGGCCGAGCAGGTCGAGCAGCGCCATGATCGGCTTGCCGGTTCGGGAGCCGCGGACCGGGCGGCCGGGACGGGGGATGCCGGCGATCGGGTCCTCCTTGCGCTTCTGTTTTCGAAGCGATAGCGTCGGCGCTTCGTTTACCGAAGCAGAAGGGTAGCCCATGGCCGCTCCCCGCATCCCGCCCCTGGAACCGCCGTACGAACCGCACATCAGGACGGTGCTGGAGAAATGGATGCCGCCGAACACGGCGGTCGAGCCGCTGGCGTTGTTCCGCACGTTCGGCGTGCACGACGCGCTGTTCTCGCGGATGTTGCCGCTGGGCGCCGGCATCCTGGGGCACGGCCGGGTCGAGCCCCGGCTGCGCGAGGTGATGATCCACCGCACCTGCGCGCTCTGCGGGGCCGAGTACGAGTGGGGCGTCCACGCCGTCACGTTCGGCACGCCGCTGGGCCTGACCGACGCGCAACTCCGCTCGACCGTCCACGGCAGCGCCGGCGACCCCGCCTGGACGGAGCCGGAGGCGCTCGTGTTCCGCCTGGCCGACTCCCTGCACGCCACCGGCGGGATCGACGACGGCCTGTTCGCGGCGCTCTCCGCACACTTCGCGCCCGACCAGATCCTCGAGCTGGTGATCACCGCGGGCTGGTACCGCACCATCTCCTACGTGATCAACGTCGCGGGCGTGCCCCTGGAGCCCTGGGCCGCGCGCTTTCCACCGCCGTGATCAGGCGTCGACCACGACCACCTCGTACGTGGGGCTCGTCCCGGTGTCGAGGTGGGAGTTCACCACGGCGAGCCGGTTGCCGAACTTGGCCGCGGCCAACGGCGCCGCGAAGTTCGGGTCGGTGATCTCCCCGTCCGGCCACCCCCGGCTCAGGTCGTCGCTCAACCGCCACCGGGTGATCCGGTTGTTGAAGTGCACCGCCCAGAGCCGCCGGCCCTCGAGCACGAGGCCGTCGGCACCGGCCACGTCAACCTTGTCGACCACCGCGCTTTCCCCGGTGACCGGGTTGATCGTGCACAGCTGTCCGGTAACGGGTGCGACGAGCAGCGTGCGCCCGGACGGGGTGGACGTGATGTCGTTGATGAAGAAGTCGCCGAGCGGGCCCGCCGCCGGTCCACTCAGCTCCAGCGTGCGCACCGGCCCCGGAACGCCATGGATGACCGGCACGAAGTACAGCCTCGGCTGCAGCGAATCGGTGAACCAGGCCCCGTCCGGGGTCAGTGTCACGTCGTTGATGAGCGAGGTCCGCGGGTTGCCGAGGTCGTAGCTGGCGACCAGGGCCCGCGTGCGGGTGCTGTAGACGTACGCCTTGCCCTGCCCACCGGCGAACACCGGTCCACCGGCGACGAACAGCAGACCATGGCGCGCATCCAGGTCCATCCCGACGGTCTGGAAGCCGGCCGGCACGTCGATGAACAACTCCGCCGTGCCCCGCCGGACGTCGCCGCGGTAGATGTCGCCCCCCAACACGTCCGCGGCGTAGAACGTGCCGCCCCCGGCGGCCGTGATCGCCTCGGCCGACGTGGCCCCCGGAAGCACGATCACCCGGGTCGGTGCCGCGGCCGCCGGCGCGACCAGGCCCAACCCGAGGCTCAGCACCACCACCGGCACCGCAAAGATCTTTCGCATCGGAGCTCCTCCCAGTTCGATCAGCCTCCGCGTGTGCCATCGTGCCGCAGCGGTCAACCCCGGGACGCCGCGATGCGGTGTCCGAAACGTGATCAACCCGCTCCGGCCGCAGCTGGTTTCGCTTTCGCAAAGAAAAGAGAAGGGGCGTTGTGGTATTTGGCGTACGCCGGGGTGCTCTTTTCAGGTGAAGGCACCAGTGGGGGGCAAGTGCCTTGTCCGGCATTTGTCCGGAAGGCGGTCAAGGGGGAGCACAGTGAAGAAACATGGGGTGGAGAGCTTCTTCGTCATGGGCGAAGGAGTCCTCGAGTTCGACCAGGACGGCAACCCGACGACGCGTCAGCCGCTGCTGTTCGCCTTCGAGGGCAAGTCCGACCCGCTCAACCCGCTCGGGGACTGAGCACGATTCCAGGGGGAGAAATGTCAATCCATCAACTGTCCAAAGTGGAGACCGTCAGACCGGAAACCTTGTGGACCAACGCCGAGCGGCTGCTGGCGCGGGTGGCCCTGCCCGCCCTGCGGATCTCGCTCGGCCTGGTGTTCGGGTGGTTCGGCGCGCTCAAGGTGGTCGGTGACTCACCCGTCGCCGGCCTCGTGCACGCCACCCTGCCCTGGTTCGACCAGGGCGTCCTGCTGCCGGTCCTGGGCTGGATCGAGATCGTTCTCGGCCTGGCCCTGCTCGCCGGCCGGCCGCGGCGGGTGGCACTCGTCGCCGTCGCCGCGCACCTGGCCGGCACGTTCCTGGTGTTCATCCAGGCGCCCTCCCAGGTGATGAGCGCGGGCAACCCCTTGCTCCTCACCGGAAACGGCGAGTTCGTCCTGAAGAACATCGTGCTCATCTGCGCGGCGCTGGTCCTGCTCAGCCAGACCAGACGCCGGCAGCAGGCCACCGAGACACCTTGACCGACGGCCCCGTCCGGCCTGTCACCGATCGGACACCACGTGCGGGGACGAGCCTGACGTCACGACCCGAGGAACTTCAGCGCTTCGCCGACGAATTCCGCGTGGTACTGGAAGATGCCGCCGTGCCCGCATCGGGGTAGAGCTTGAGCCGGGCGTTCGGCAGGCGTCGGGCCAGGTCGGCGGAATTGCCGCTCGGCACCATCCGGTCCTGGTCGCCGTTGGCGACCAGGACGGGATGGCGGATGACGGTCAGGTCGGCAGGCCGCTGACGTCCCCAGGTGTGGACGGCCTTGAGCTGGTTGCGGAATGCCGTGACGGAGATCGACTTGTCGCGGCTTTCCCAATTCAGCCAGATCAACTGCCGGCGGCACTCGGCCTTTTCGTACCGCGCTCCGGTGGTCGCGCCGACGGGCCTGGTGGCGGAGGTGGGCCCGCGGCGGGCGGCGGATCACGTGGCGGGCCCCACAATGAGGTCACGCCGCCAAAACCATCGTCGCGCGAAGAAAAGACCAACCGTGACCGAATCGTAATATCAAGGTTCGTCATGATCCGTTGAATCGGTGGCGCCCTCTCATCATTCCTCAGCGAAACGGCAACTCGCAGAAGATTAACCCGTTGCTTGCTGGTCTGGTGCTCGTTTCTTGTGATGTGAGTGCGACAGAAGCGCTGGCGGCGAAGTTCGCGGCCATCTTTCCGCATCTGGACGAGCGGCAGCGGCGCCTGCTGATGGGTGCGGAAGCGCGGGCGATAGGTCGCGGTGGGATCAGGCTGGTCGCTCGCGCCGCCGGCGTTCGGGAGGCCACCGTCTCCCTGGGCGCGAGTGAACTTGACTCGGGTGAGGCTCCGCTGGGGCGCGTGCGCCGGCCGGGCGGCGGCCGTAAGCGCGTCATCGACCTCAATCCCGAACTGCGAACGGTGCTGCTTGCGCTGATCAAGCCCGACATGCGCGACGATCCCAGGTCGCCGATGCGCTGGACCACCAAGTCCACGCACGACCTGGCCGGGGAGCTGACCCGCCAAGGTCATCGCGTATCCGCGGACACGGTCGGTGACCTGCTGCGCAAGGAGGGCTTCAACTTGAAAGCCAATGCGAAGACCATCGAGGGCAGGCATCACCCGGACCGGGATGGTCAGTTCCGCTACATCAACGAGCAGGCCAAAGCCCACTTCGCGGGTGACGATCCGGTGATCGGCGTTGACACCACGAAGAAGGAGCTGGTCGGCGCGGACAACGAAACCGGGACGGCGTTGAGCCATGCGTCCACCGAGAAGGCCGGCTGGGTCGACGTCGGCACGGACCAGCACACCGCACGCTTGGCGGTCGAGTCCATCCGCCGCTGGTGGAACGACGTTGGGGCCACCGCGCACCCCGCGGCGAACCGGCTACTGATCACCACCCACGCTGGCGACTCCACCAGCCACCACACTCACGCCTGGAAGACCGAGCTGGCTGCCTTCGCCGACGAGACCGGTATGACCATCACGGTGTGCCACCTCCCGCCTGGTACGTCCAAATGGAACAAGATCGAGCACCGGCTGTTCTCCCACATCAGAATGAGCTGGCTCGGCAGGCGGCTGACCTGCCACGAAGTCAATGTCGACAGTGTCGCGGCGACCATCGCCAGCACCGGGCCCACCGTCCATACCGGACTTGACACCGCCGACCACGGCATGGGGAGCGTGCCCAGCGACACCCAGCCGACCCACTTGGCGATCGCCGGCCACGACTGGCACGGGGATTGGAACTACTCTGTGTACCCCTCGTAATCAAACCAGCGAGTTAATCCTCTGCGATCCCTGACGGAGCGTCGGCGGAGTTACTATAACGTGTCCATTTGTGTCGGCCCGGACCCCGCCGTGATCGTGAGTGAAGTTCCCGGTATCGGCGGCCGTTGGCCACTTGGATGTCACGTAATTGTCCAGGCCACGTTGCGATCCGCTGCTCGCACGCGGTCATTCACAAGCGATTGACAACAAGCCACCGCGTTGGGACCGAGGCGGGGCCACAGAGGGACGACATGACTGCTCTGGCATTGCCACCGGATACCGTCGCGCCGACAGCTCCCACGGTCCGCGACGCCGAAGCGGGCGCACCGCCGCTGGGAAGCCCACCCGGGCGGCCGGTCCCGCGTCTCGTCCTCGGCGACGGCAGCCGCCTGTTCGTCGACGCGTTGTCGCTGGCGCTGGCCAGCCACGGCCGTCAGGTCGCGGCCGTCGCCACCACGCGCCGCGCGGTGCTCCGTGCGGTGCTGATCAACCAGCCGCAGATCTGCATGCTCGACGTGCTGCTCGCCGACGGCGACGCGATTGACGTGATCGATCGCATCCATGAGCGCCTGCCGCAGGTCAAGGTTCTCGTCCTGGCAACGGATACCGGACCTGGCGTGGTCGCCGCCGCGATCGAGGCCGGAGCGGTCGGCTACCTCAGCAAACGGCACGGCATCGTGGTGATCGACGATGCCCTGGACCGGGCGACCCGCGGCGAGTTCGTCATCGACCCGGATCTGGCGCAGGAGACGCTGCGGCATCTGCGTGACCACCGGGAAGTGGAGAGGAACCAACCGATGCGATGGCTGACCAAGCGTGAACGCGAGGTCCTCCGCCGGTTGACCGAAGGTGACGGCACGGCCGAAATCGCCCACCGACTCGGCATGACCACGAACACCGCACGCACCCACGTACAGAACATGCTCGACAAGCTCGGAGTCCACTCCCGGCTCGAGGCCGTGGCGTTGGCCAACCGGGTGGGGCTGGACGACCCGATCGCCGCCGGGACACGGAGAACCGGCCATCACCGCTGAATCGGACTACGACGAAAGACGTAGGCCGGCTCAACATCACGTCGGTTGTCCCGGGCGGTCGGCACCTGACAGCGTTGTCTCCGGCGCGGTCCCCGCACCGCCGAACCCAGACGCCGCCGCGCACGCGGAAAGGAGCGTCGTGGACGCGAGGTCGTATCTCCGGTTGCTGCGCCGGCGCCGGCTGATCATCCTGCTGTTCGTGGTGCTGGGCACGTTCGGCGGAGCCGCCATGGCGCAGGCGGTGCCACCGAGCTTCGCGGCGAGCACACAGATCTACATCTCGGCAGCGGATCCCGGAGCGGACTTCGGCCAGGCCTACCAGGGTTCACTCCTCTCCCAGCAGCGCGCGAAGTCCTACGTCGGCATCGTCACCGGAAACCACGTGCTCGGCATCGTCATCGACGACCTGCGGCTGCCCTACACCGTGGCCTTTCTGCAGACCGAGGTCACCGCCGTCAACCCGGCCGACACGGCGATCATCGACATCACCGTGCAGGATCGGTCCGCACAGCGGGCCAAGGACATCGCCGACCATCTCGGACCGGTGCTCGCGACGTTCGTCACCGCTCTCGAGACACCGGATCAGACGTCGGCCACGACTCCCCGGGGCCAGTTCCCTGTGGTCCGGGTCAGCGAGCCGGCCAAGCTCGAGGCGCGACAGGTGTCCCGGTCGTTGTCCTTCGACGTCGTACTCGGTCTGGTGATCGGGCTGACCATTGGGCTCGGCCTGGCGGTCGTTCGGGAGATCACCGATCGCCGCGTGCACGACGCGGAGGACATCGTGCGAATGTCCGGGCTCGGCGTCCTTGCCGTACTGCCCGCGGAACAGCCCGACCGCACAACGGCGGTCGTCGAGGCCTACCGGCGGCTCGCGATCAACGCCGAACTGGTCGACGCGCCGTTACGCTCCCTGCTCGTCACGGCTCCGACCTCCGAAGCCGGCGTGAGCGCCGTGGCCGAGGGCCTCGCGGCCGCCCTGGGCGACGCCGGCGAACGGGTGATCCTGGTCGATGCGAGCCCGGGACCGCCACGCCCGGCCAGGTCTGCCGAGGCGTCACGCAAGCCCGGGCTGATGGACGTGCTCGAAGGGCGGGTGCCACTCGACCTCGCGCTGCACCGGCGCGGAGAGCTGCCGATGGCCGTGCTCGGGTACGGCATCGCATACCCGTCAGAGATACTGCGCAAGAATAGCTTGACCGCGTTGCTCGACCTGCTGAGCCAGCGGGCCGACGTGGTGATCTTCGCCGGGCCGCCGCTGCTGACCCGGTCCGACGCGGTCGTGCTGGCCAGGGTGGCGGGCCGGACGCTGCTCGTGGCCGACGCGAAGATCACCCGCGGCGACGAGCTGGCCGAGTCCGCCCGGTACCTCACGACGACAGGTGTCACCGTCCTCGGCGCGGTCCTCAGGGAGGCGGCATCCTGGCGCGGCCGGCGGGTCAGCACGGCCGCGACCGGTCGGCCGGTCGGTCCGGATCACGATCACGGCGAGACGGAGGAGATTCCGGCGCGCTACCGGACAGTCGACCCGACCACCTCAATGCCGTAACGGTGGACCCACTCCGGCAGGTCCTCGGTGCCGACCGCCTGCCACAGCGCCGTGGTCTTCTCCCGGTCCAGAATCACGACGTCCTGGCCGTCTATCCGGTCGAACCGCGCCACCGGGGCGCTCACTAACGTCACGTTCGACACGCTCAGCTGCCGGAGTCCGAACGCCAGATCCCGCAGTCCGGAGTTGGACAGCCGGTCGTCCACACTGATCGCGCTGGTGATCGCGTCGAGCAACCTGTTCAGCCGCGCGGGCTCGGTCAGGGTCAGACTGTCGACAACCTTGGCCATGAGCGCGCGCAGAAAGTTCTGCTGCCGCGCGATCCGGTCCAGGTCACCGCGCGGCAGGCCCTCCCGTTGCCGGACATAGGACAGCGCCTGCACACCGTCCATCGTGTACCTGCCGGCCTTCCAGGTTCGCCGCTGCGCCGGGTCGTACGAGTCGGCGGGGATCGTGATGTCGACGCCGCCCACACTGTCGGTGAGCGCGATGAACCCGTCCCAGTCGATCACGGCGAAGTGGTCGACGCGGAGCTGGGTCAGCGTCTCCACGGTGTCGATCAGCAGCGGCGGCCCGCCCCAGGAGTACGCGGCGTTGATCTTCGCTGAGCCGCGGCCGGGGATCGGTACCCAGCTGTCCCTTGGCAGCGCGACGAGGTAGCCGACGCGACGGTCGGCCGACAGGTGCAGCATCATCAGCGAATCGGTCCGCTGGGCGCCCGGCGACCAAGGCGGCGCCCTGCCCTCGGTTCCCGTTGTCGGCAGGTCGGAACGGGAGTCCACGCCGGCCAGCAGGATGTTCATCGAGGCCGCCGTTTCGGCCGGCCTGGGCGGCCGCTCCGAATCGGGTTTGTCCGGGAACGCGCCGGGGATCCTGGTCACCTGGCCGCCGTAGTGACTCGTCGACCACCACAGGCCGCCGCCGCCGATGGTGAGCACCGCGAGCAGCAGCGCCACGGCCGCCACCAGCAGCCGGCGGCCCCACCGTGGGCGAGGCTTCCCTTTCTTCGCAACGGTTCCGCTGCCGCGGCCGGGCTCGGTCTCCATCAGAAGTCGTCCGGGTAGGGTGCCGCCTGGATGGGCAGCAGGGTTGGTATGGCGATCGCCGGGAAGGTGGGCAACAACCGGGCGAGCCGGCGCCGCACCCCGGCGTCGTCGTTGTGTTCGGCCGCGGCATAGAGCGGGGCCAGCCGCCGCCGCAGGCCGCGCCTGCGCCACCTGGGCTGGACCGCCTTCGGGGTGGTGAGGAAGATCCGTTCGTGTGCCGTGCACACACATTTCTCCTGCTCGGAGAACAACGTCTCGCTCAGCTTCTCACCCGAGCGCAGGCCGGTGAACCGGATCCGCGGGCTCGCCACGTTCACCTGCGCGGCGAACTTGTGGACCAGGTCGACGATCCGCACCGGCTCGCCCATGTCCAGCACGAACACCTCTCCCCCGTGCGCCATTCTGGCTGCCTCCAGCACCAGTCCCACGGCTTCCTCGATGGTCATGAAGTACCGGGCGATGTCCGGGTGTGTGATCGTCACCGGCGAGCCGGAGCGCAACTGCTCGGCGAGTACCGACAGCAGTGAACCGCGGCTGCCGAGCACGTTGCCGAACCGGACCGCGGAGAACACCGTCGGTCCGCCGGTGTTCACCCCAACAATCAGTTCGGCCAGCCTCTTGGTCGCGCCGAGCACCGAGATCGGATCCGCAACCTTGTCCGAGGAGAT
>NZ_DASYTH010000103.1:0-37790 GCF_036002505.1 Actinophytocola sp.
CGGCCGTCGCACCCGCCTCCTGGATGTGATAGCCGGAGATCGAGATGGAGTTGTAGCGCGGCATCCGCTGAGAGGTGAAGGCGAAGATGTCGGAGATGATCCGCATCGACGGCTTCGGTGGATAGATGTAGGTGTTGCGGACCATGAACTCCTTGAGGATGTCGTTCTGGATGGTGCCGGCGAGCTTTTCGGGCGGCACCCCCCGCTCCTCGGCGGCGACGACGTAGAGCGCCAGGACCGGCAGCACCGCACCGTTCATGGTCATCGAGACGGTCATCTGGTCCAGCGGGATGCCGTCGAAGAGCTGGCGCATGTCGTAGATCGAGTCGATGGCCACCCCGGCCATCCCCACGTCACCGGCCACCCGCGGATGGTCGGAGTCGTAACCCCTATGCGTGGCAAGGTCGAACGCGATCGACAGTCCTTTTTGGCCGGCCGCGAGATTGCGCCGGTAGAACGCGTTGGACTCCTCGGCGGTGGAGAACCCCGCGTACTGCCGGATGGTCCACGGGTTCTTCACGTACATCGTCGGGTAGGGCCCGCGCAGGTACGGCGCGATCCCCGGATAGGTCTCGAGGAAGTCCAGCCCGGTGAGATCTTCCTTGGTGTACAAGGGTTTGATGTCGATGCCTTCGGGCGTCGAGGAAACCGGCGCGTCGACGGCCGGGAGCAGCGCCGGATCCGGTTCACCCAGCGGGACACCGGAGAAGTCAGGGACGCTCATTCGAACTCCTCCGCGTAGCGCACCCGGGGCAGCCCGCCGGACGGCGGTTCCGGGGCCGGTGGGCGGACCAGCGGTGTCTCGGCCGGGTTCGGGAACGCGGTCACACCGGTGACCGGATCGGTGCCGGCGGCGATGTTCTCCTCGCGGGCCGACCAGGTCTCGGCCAGCCGCGCCGGGATCAGCCCGGAGTCGAGTGCCGCGAGCAGACCGCCGGCGCGCTCGATCTCGGTGAACCAGGACCACGCGGCGCGCGCCAGGTCGTCGGAAAGCCGTTCCACGTACCAGGATCCGCCGGCCGGGTCGAGCACACCGGCCACAGTGGACTCTTCGAGCAGGATAGACTGGGTGTTGCGGGCGATCCGCCGGCCGAACGCGTCCGGCTGCCCGGCCGCGGAGTCGAACGGCAGCACGGTGATCGCGTCCGCACCTCCGGCCCCCGCGGCGAAGCAGGCCACCGTGGTGCGCAACATGTTCACCCACGGGTCGCGCCGGGTCATCATGGCCGGCGAGGTCACCGCGTGCTGGCGTTGCGCCGCCGCGGTTCCGCCGGACGCCTCGATGACGCGGGCCCACAACCGCCGTGCGGCGCGGAACTTCGCGATGGTCAGGAACTGGTCGACCCCCGCGGCGTAGCGGAACTCCAGCTGCGTGGCGGCCGCGTCGACCTCCAGCCCGGCCGAGGTGAGCGCCCGCAGGTAGGCGACGCCGGCGGCGATCGAGCAGCCGAGCTCCTGGGCGTCCGAGCTGCCGGCCTCGTGGTACGGCAGCGCGTCGACCACGATGGCACGCAGTTGCGGGAAGTTCGCCGCCGCGTACTGGGCGAGCCCGGCAGCCGCCAGCAGGTCCGCCTCGGCACCGGTGCGGGCACGCACGCCGAGCGGGTCGGCGCCGAGGTTGCCCTTCACCTCCCCGGACGGGATCCCCTTGTCCACGTGGACCTGCAGCAGCGTCTCGGCGGCTTCGGTGAAACCCGCGCCGGCGTCCAGGGTGACCGGGGCGAGGTCGAGGTAGACGTCCCGCAGCACCTCGGGCAGCGCCTCGACCGCCGGCCCGGCGAGCCACAGCGAGGTGACGCCGTTCTCCAGGTCGGCCAGCACGGCCTCCGGGTCGGCCGCGGTGTGCCGCTGCCGGACGTCCCACCAGCCGGGGGCGCGGACGAACGGGGAGCGCGGCGGCGCGCCGGTCGCGGTGTACAGCGCCGCCCGGGTGATGCCGTCGTAGGTGGCGCTCGCCGGCACGTCACCGGCGAGGGCCGCCCACTGCTCGCGGGTGGCCGCCGGGAACTCGCTGGCCAGCGACAACTCCGATGGCGTCATGCCTTCCGATGCTACGGAACCGAGCTGGAGAGCGGGGTGTGAGGCTGGTCGCGGGTGGTGAGGACAATGACCGCATGGTTACTCCCGAGCAGCGTCTGGTGGCCGGCCGGTACCGGTTGCGGCGGCTGCTCGGGCAGGGGTCGATGGGCCGGGTCTGGGAGGCCTACGACGAGTACCTGCACCGGCCGGTGGCGGTGAAGGAGGTACTGCTGCCCCCCGGAATCCCCGAGGGTGAGGCGGACGAGCTGCGCGAGCGGACGCTGCGCGAGGCGCGCGCCATCGCCGTGGTCTCACACCCCAACGTGATCACGCTGCACGACGTGGCGCGGGAGAACGGCGAGCCGTTCGTGGTGATGGAGTACCTGGGCGCGCGCAGCCTCGCCGAGCTGCTGCGTGAGCACGGGCCGCTGGACGTGCCGCGGGCGGCGGCGGTGGGGTACGCGGTGGCGGCCGGGCTCGCCGCGGCGCACCATGCCGGGATCACGCATCGCGACGTGAAGCCGGGCAACGTGCTGGTCTCCGGGGACGGGCGGGTCAAGCTGACCGACTTCGGCATCGCACGCAACGTCTCCGAGCTGACCATGACCCGGACCGGGATCACGCTCGGCTCCCCCGCCTACATCTCCCCCGAGGTGGCCGCCGGGCGCGAGGTGACGCCGGCCGCCGACCTGTGGGGGCTCGGCGCGACGCTCTTCGCCGCGGTGGAGGGGCGGGCGCCGTACGACCCGGACGGTCCGGTACTCGAGACGCTGTCCACGGTGGTGAACGGCGACGTGCCGGTGCCCGCCACGGACAGCCCGCTGGCCGCCGTCATCACCGCGTTGATGGTCAAGGACCCGGCCGCGCGCACCGGCCTGGACGAGGTCCAGCGGATGCTGCACCCGCTGCTGCCACCCCCCGGAACCCCGCTCTACGAGGCCGGAACCCTCGACGACGCGCCGACCCGGGCGGAGGTCGCGCCAGCACCCCCGCCGGCCGCCGCACCGAAGCCGGAACCGCCCCCGGCGCCGGTCGCCCTGGCCGCCGACCCCGGCCCGCTGCCGTTCCTGATGCCCCCACCGGCGGCCCGGCCGCGGCGCCGTGGTGCCGTCGTCCCGGTGCTGGTCGTGGTCCTCGCGGTGGCGCTGTTCCTCGTGGCGGTCGGCGGCGGGTTCGCGCTGGCCCGGGTGATCGGCGGCAAGCCGGTCCTCCCGCCGAGCCGCTCGGCGCCCGCCCAGCCCGGCGCGACACCCCTCGGCGACCTGGTCGACACCCAGGGCGACGTGTCCACGCTGGCCGGGGAGCAGGGCGGCAGCTTCTCCGTGCCGGTGCCGGCGGGCTGGGCGAAGTTCGTCGAGCAGCGGGTCACCAAGGACCTGCCGAACAGCGCCCGGGTCCGCTACGTGTCGCCGGACGGCACCCAGCAGCTGACCGTCGAGCGCTTCCCCGCCTTCTACCCGAAGCACAAGATCGAGATGTTCTTCGCCGACCTCCGGACCGCGTCCCCCCGCTTCGACGAGGTCACCCGGACCGTTCTCGGCGGCACCGGCCCCGAACCGGCGCTGGAGCTCACCTACCGGACCAGCGAGGTGGTGCGCGGCTCCGACGCCATCAGCAACCGGGTCACCTTCGCCAAACTCAGCCCGACCGGCATCGACCTCTGGGTGGTCAGCGTCACCGTCCCCCTCCAGCAGGAGGACTCCGGCCGCACCAAGCTGTTCGACAAGATCGCGCCCGCGTTCCGGGCCACGGGCTAGGCTCGCCGCCGTGACTGATGCATTGGCGCTGGCTGAGGCGGCGGCGCGGGGTCTGGCCGAGCGGACCGGGGTGGAGAAGCACGACGTGGGTGTCGTGCTGGGGTCGGGGTGGCGGCCGGCGGCGGACGAGTTGGGGGCGGCCGGGGTTGAGGTGCCGGTGGCGGAGTTGCCGGGGTTCGAGAAGCCGACCGTGATGGGGCATGGGGGGACGGTCCGGTCGGTGCGGGTGGGTGAGCGGCGGGTACTGGTGTTGCTGGGGAGGACGCACCTGTATGAGGGGAAGGGGGTGGGCGCAGTCGTGCATGGGGTGCGCACGGTGGCGGCGGCGGGGTGCCGGGCGGTGGTGCTCACGAACGCGGCGGGGTGTCTGCGGGCGGAGTGGGCGGTGGGGTGGCCGGTGATGATCAGCGACCACCTGAATCTGACCGCGACGTCGCCGCTGGTGGGGGCGGAGTTCGTGGATCTGACCGACCTGTACTCGGCGCGGCTGCGGGGGGTGGCGCGGGAGATCGATCCGACGCTGGTGGAGGGGGTTTACGCGGGCCTGCCGGGGCCGCACTTCGAGACGCCGGCGGAGATCCGGATGTTGCGGACGCTCGGCGCGGATCTGGTCGGGATGTCGACGGTGCTGGAGGCGATCGCGGCGCGGGCGGCGGGTGTCGAGGTGTTCGGGTTGTCGCTGGTGACCAACCTGGCGGCGGGGATCACCGGCGAGCCGCTGAACCACGTGGAGGTCCTCGAAGCGGGCCGGCAGGCGGCGACGCGGATGGGGAAGTTGTTGCGGGAGTTGGTGATCCGCGCGTGAGCGAGCTTGCGAGCGAACCATCAAACGCTGCCCCGCCGCCGAGCCTGCGAGGCGGCGGGGCAGCGAGGCGGCGGGTCGGCCGTCACCGAGCTTGCGAGGTGACGGCGTGACGCGGCTTTCGACCGAGTTGCGGGACCGCGCGTTCCGGTGGATCGCGGACGACCCGGACACCGGAAGCCGGGCGGAGTTGCAGCGGGTGCTGGCGACGGCGATGGCCGGGGATGCCGCTGCGGTCGAGGATCTGGCGGACCGGATGTCCGGCATGTTGACGTTCGGCACGGCGGGACTGCGGGGTCCGTTGCGGGCCGGGCCGAACGGGATGAACCGTGCGGTGGTGGTCCGGGCGACCGCCGGGGTGGCGGAGTGGTTGCGGGCCAAGGGTTTTGCCGGTGGCATGGTGATCGTCGGGCGGGACGCGCGGCACGGCTCGGCGGAGTTCGCCGACGCCGCGGCCGGGGTGCTCGCGGGGGCCGGGTTCGGAGTGCGGGTGCTGCCCGGGCCGCTGCCCACACCGGTCACGTCTTTTCTCGTGCGTGCCCGGCAGGCGGTGGCGGGCATTCAGATCACCGCGTCGCACAACCCGCCGGCGGACAACGGGTACAAGCTCTACGTCGGCGACGGTTCGCAGATCGCGCCGCCGGATGACTGGTTGATCGAGGCGGCGATCCGGGGCGCGCCGGCGGCGGTGTCCGTGCCCACGCTCGGCGGGGCGGCGCCGTTCAGTGAGTCCGATGTGGACGATTATCTGGACCGGGTGGCCGCGCTGCCCCGCGGCACGGCGCGCGATATTCGGATCGCGTTGACCCCGATGCACGGGGTCGGTGGGCAGACCGCGGTGGAGGCGTTGCGGCGCAGTGGTTTCACCGACGTCCGGGTGGTGGTCGAGCAGGCCGTGCCGGATCCGGAGTTCCCCACGGTGGCGTTCCCCAACCCGGAGGAGCCGGGCGCCCCGGATCTGCTGCTGCGGCTCGCGTCCGATGTGGACGCCGAGCTGGCGGTCGCGCTCGATCCCGACGGCGACCGGTGCGCACTGGGCGTGCGGGACCGGGACGGCTCGTGGCGGATGCTCCGCGGCGACGAGACCGGGGCGCTGCTCGGTTGGCACATATTGTCCACTGTGGATCGTGTGGCTCACCCGGATCCCTTGGTGGCGACCACGATCGTGTCATCCTCGCTGCTCAAGAGCATCGCGGCCGCGGCGGGCGCCCGGTACGCCGAGACGCTGACCGGCTTCAAGTGGCTGGTCCGCGCCGGCTCCGGGCTGATCTACGCCTACGAGGAGGCGCTCGGCCACTGCTGCGACCCGGACTTCGTGCGGGACAAGGACGGGATCTCCGCCGCGGTCCTGGCCGCCGACCTGACCGCCACGTTGAAGGCCGCCGGCCGCACCCTGCTCGACGCGCTCGACGATCTCTACGTCCAGCATGGGTTGCACGTCACCGAGCCGGTCACCGTCCGTGCCGCCGAGCCCGCACGGCTGATGGGCGCGGTACGCGCCGCGCCGCCGGACTCGCTGGCCGGCACGGCGGTCGAGGTGGCGGACCTGCTGCCGGACGCGAACGTGGTGCGGTTGACCGGAGAGCGCCTGCGCGTGGTGATCCGCCCGTCCGGCACCGAGCCCAAACTCAAGGCCTACCTTCAGGTCGTCGAACCCGTGGGTGAACCCGCTCAGCTCGACCAGGCCCGAACCGACGCAGCCAAGCGCATGTCAACGGTGCGCGAGGCGGTCTCCGGACTCCTTGCCGCTACAGAGAACGGCTGAGCTCGCGCATGTTCGCGAAGGCCATCTTGTCGTACCCGTAGCCCGGGTAGAACCAGACACCCTCGTCGCCACCGAACGAGTCGATGGCGATCAGCGCGTCCGCGGCGTTCTTGCAGCGTGGGTTCCGATCGGCGAACGCCTGGACCCGGTCCCGCACGGCCGGTGAACGGAACCAGTCGCGCACCGGTCCGTTCGGGTCGTCCGGAAACCACCACCAGTTGGGCTCCTCGCCCCAGGTGAGATCGACGGCCCAGTAACCGGCGAGCCGGACCAAGCCGGCGTCGGCGGCCGGACCGGTCAGCTCGTCGATCCGGTGCAGCCATGGCACCACGTCGTGATCGAGGCTCGCAACGGCACCGAGCAACTCCACCACGTCGCGCGGAGCACGCCCGTCGGTGAGGGCAACGGCGAGCGCGGCCTCCAGCGTGGCCCGCACGGTGGCCTGCTGCTCGCGCGGCCATTCGGCGAACCGCGCGTGCGGCCAGCCCAACCCGCGCATCAGGAGGCCGAGGTCCCCGCCCGTCGGGTTGTTGATCACGAGCCGCAGGATCCGGGGTGCCAGCCGGCGCCAGAGGTTTCCGTACTGCTCGACACCGAAATGGTCGTAGCACTCCGACACGAACCGGCCGGCCAGGTCATCCGGCACCAGATGCGGATCCCCGCCGAGCGCGACGAGATCGGCTTCGCGGTAGCAGTAGCCGCAGCCTTCGGCCGGTCCGGTCTCGGGTGGTGTGGCGAACGCGCGGTCCAGTTCGGCCAAGACCTGGCTGAGATCGTGGGCGTTCCGCATGGCCCGAGGCTAGCGGGGCCATTACCAAGGCAGCACACCATTTTGGCCGTGAAACTCGCCGGTCGGGCCGTCTGCGGGCACCGTCGCGAGGCGGACCACGGCGGAGGCGCCCTGTTCGGCAGTGAGGACGCCCTGGTGGTTGTTCATGTCGGTGGCACAGTAGCCGGGTGAGACGGCGTTGACCTTGATGCCGCCGGCGCGCAGCTCGTTGGCGAAGAGCACGGTGACCGCGTTGAGCGCGGCTTTGGAGGAGTTGTAGGCGTAGAGCGGGACGGCGGCCTGCTCGGAGGTGGGGTCGGCGAGCAGCGTGAGCGAGCCCAACTCGCTGGAGAGGTTCACGATGCGCGGCTCGGATGCCTTGTGCAGCAACGGAAGCATGGCCCTCGTCACGGTCACCACGCCGGCAACGTTGGTCGCGTACGTGCGGTGGAAGTCGTCGGTGAGGATGCCGGCGTTGTTCACCAGCACGTCGAGCCGGCCGTGGTCGTGCTCGATCAGCTTCGCGGCCGCGGCGACGGACGTCTCGTCGGTCACGTCCAAGGGAACGAGCTGCGCGTCGAGACCGGCCAGCTCGTCGACGGCGGCGCGGCCGCGGTTCTCGTCACGTGCCCCGATCAGCACGGTCATGCCGAGGTGGCCGAGCTGGCGGGCGATCTCCTTGCCGATTCCCTTGTTCGCGCCGGTCACCAGCGCGATCTTGTTCGTGGTCATGGGGCCAGGCTGGGGCGCGGCGGCGGGTGTCCGGCAGAGACGGTCGACCCTGGGATCGCCGGTCCCTGCCTGGGGTGGCGCGCCGGTGCCATGCTGGACGGGTGGACAGGCGGCAGTTCGGGGACTTCCTGCGCAGCCGGCGGGAGCGGTTGCGCCCGGCCGACGTGGGGCTGCCGGCGGGGCAGCGGCGCCGGACGCCGGGCCTGCGCCGGGAGGAGGTCGCGCAGCTGGCGGCGATGTCGACCGACTACTACACCCGGCTCGAGCAGGCCCGCGGGCCGCAGCCGTCCCGGGCCGTGCTGACCGGCCTCGCCCGCGCGCTGCGCCTGTCCGACGACGAGCGTGCGCACCTCTTCCACCTGGCCGGCGAGCCGCCGCAGCCACCCGGACCGTCCCAGGACGTCCGTCCCGGAGTGCTGCACCTGCTCGACCGCCTCGACGACGCCCCCGCGCTGGTGATCGACGCCAAATACCAGGTGCTCGCCTGGAACCAGCTCGCCGCCGCCCTGATCACCGACTTCTCCGCCCTCGCACCCCGCGACCGCAACCTCGTCCGCCGCCGCTTCCTGTCCCCACCGTCCGATCGCTACACCCGCGACGAGACCGACCAGTTCGCCCGCGAGATCGTCGCCGACCTCCGCGCCGCCTCCGCCCGCTACCCCGCCGACCCGGACATC
Source organism: Actinophytocola sp. (assembly GCF_036002505.1). Taxonomy (GTDB): domain Bacteria; phylum Actinomycetota; class Actinomycetes; order Mycobacteriales; family Pseudonocardiaceae; genus DASYTH01. The sequence continues at coordinate 8,522 of NZ_DASYTH010000103.1, forward strand.
CAGGAGCTGATCACCGAACTCCTCGCCGCCAGCCCCGAGTTCGCCCGGTTATGGTCCGAGCACGAGGTCGCGATCCAACGCGGCCTCTGCAAAACCATCCACCACCCGGTCGTCGGCCCCCTCTCCCTGCAGAGCGAGGTCCTGGTGATCCCTGAGCACGACCAGCGCATCATCGTCTACACCGCCGAGCCCGGCACCCCGTCCCACAACGCCCTGCAACTGTTGAAGGTCATCGGCACCCAGGACCTGAGCCCCGGCTACGCTCGCTGAGCGTGGCCAGGTTGTTGATCGTGCACCACACGCCGTCGCCGGGGATGCAGGCGATGTTCGAGGCCGTGGTGGCCGGGGCGACGGATCCGGAGATCACCGGGGTTGAGGTGATCAGGCGGGCGGCGCTCGGCACCGGCGCGGCTGATGTGCTTGAGGCCGACGGGTATGTGCTCGGGACTCCGGCGAATATCGGGTACATGTCGGGGGCGTTGAAGCACTTCTTCGACACGATCTACTACCCGTGCCTCGATGCGACGCGGGGGCGGCCGTACGGGCTGTATGTGCACGGGAACGAGGGGACCGAGGGCGCGGTGCGGGCGGTGGAGGGGATCGCGACGGGGTTGGGGTGGGTGGCGGCGGCGAAGCCGGTTGCCGTGATGGGGCAGCCGGGCAAGGGGGAGCTGGAGGCGTGCTGGGAGCTTGGGGCTGGGGTGGCTGCGGGGCTCATGCCATGAAGGCCGCCTTCGGGACGCTCAACGTCCCGAAGGCGGCCTTCAGGGCAATTCACCGGCCGAGGTTGCGCATGGCCGCCTCGGGGTACCGGGTCCCGCGCACGGCGTCGGCGGGGACTTCCGCCTCGATGGCGGCGAGATCCTTGTCCGACAAGGTGATCGTTGCGGCGGCGACGTTCTCCTCGAGGTACTGACGCCGCTTGGTGCCGGGGATCGGGACGACGTCGGAGCCCTGGTGCTGCACCCAGGCCAGGGCGAGCTGGCCCGCGGTCACCCCTCGTTCGGCTGCGAGCTTTTGCAGGGCGTGGACGATGGCGAGGTTGTGTTGCAGGTTCTCGCCGGAGAAACGCGGGCCGTTCGGACGGAAGTCACCGGGCTCGAAGTCCTCCGTGGAGGTGAACCGGCCGGTGAGGAAACCCCGGCCGAGTGGGGAGTAGGCCACGATGCCGATGCCGAGCTCACGGCAGGTCGGCACGATCGCCTCCTCGATGTCGCGGCTCCACAGCGACCACTCGGACTGCAGCGCGGCGATCGGGTGCACGGCCGCGGCCCGGCGGATCGTGTCGGCGCCGGCTTCGGACAGGCCGAGGTGGCGCACCTTTCCGGCCTCCACCAACGATTTCATCGCGCCGACGGTCTCCTCGATGGGCACGTTCGGGTCGACGCGATGCTGGTAGTAGAGGTCGATGTGGTCGACGCCGAGCCGGCGCAGGGACGCCTCGCACGCGGACCGCACGTACTCGGCGTCCCCGCGGATGCCCAGGAACTCCCCGGCCGGTCCGCGCACGTTGCCGAACTTGGTGGCGAGGACCACGGTGTCGCGGCGGTCGGCGATGGCCCGCCCGACGAGTTCCTCGTTGCGGCCGACGCCGTACATGTCCGCGGTGTCCAGCAGGGTGGCGCCCAGTTCGAGCGCGCGGTGGATGGTCGCGATGGACTCGGACTCGTCGCCGGTGCCGTAGAACTCGCTCATCCCCATGCAGCCGAGCCCCTGCGCGCCCACCTCGAGCGCACCCAGCCTGCGGGTTGGCAGCGTCATGCCGTGCTCCCCATCTCGGGAATGTTGGCCACGGTCGTGGGTCGCCTTGGGTGGTGGGTCACCGGACCGCTCCTCGGGCAGACCTCGTTCCTCGGCCTACCCTCGTCGCGGTGGGCCAACTCCCTCGCCAGGCATTCCGCAAGCTTCATGCCGTCGCCTCCTCGTACCCGGCCACACCGGCCAGGTCGCGTTCTATCTGCTCGTAGTTGGTGATCTTGTAGTTCAGCACTTCGAGGCACGTCTGCAGGTCGGCGATGCGGTCGAGCACGTCCTTGCGGTGCTCGACGAGGATCTGCTTGCGCCGGGTCGCGGTGGCCAGGCCCTGGTGGCGGAGCTTGGCGTACTCGCGCATCAGCCGGATGGGCATGCCGGTGGTGCGCAGCTTGGTCAGGAAGTTCAGCCATGCCAGGTCGTCGTCGGAGTAGGCCCGCCGGCCGCCGGAGTCGCGGGCGGGCGGGTCGATGAGCTCGATGCGTTCGTAGTACCGAAGGGTGTCAATCGACAGCCCGCTCTGGTGGGCCGCCTCGGCGATCGCGTAAGTCACGAAGTCGACGGTAGAAGCTGGAGTGCACTCCAGGTCAACTCGGAATGCACGACTCGCGTGCTGGAGCCGGGGACTCGCGTGCCTGAACTAGGAACTCGCGGGGAGTGGGCTAGAGGTCGCTTTCCTTGGGTAAGGCCCAGGACTCGAGGTGCGCGGCCATGGCGATGACCTCGACGTTGCCGCGGCCGACCTCGCGGACGATCTCCAGCGCCTCGTCCTCGTCGGCGTCGATCCACCAGCCGTTCATGTCGCAGAGGGTTACCGCGGCCACCCAGCCGAGCCGCCAGTTTCCCTCGATCAGGGGACGGGTGCGCACGATGGAGTCGAGCAGCGCCGCGGCCTTGAGCCACAGCGTGTCGTAGGCCTCGACACCGAGCACGGTGGCCCGGGGCCGGTGGGCCGCGGAGTCGAGCAGACCGAGATCACGCACCACCAGGTCGCCTCCGGTGACCGCGGCGGCGAGCACGAGCAGATCACTGGCGTCCAGGTAGGCGATCACTCAGGGGATCATGCCGTACCGATCCGGTCGAGCAGTTTCCGGTAGCGCGGTAGCACCCGCCCGAGGATCTCGGTGAGCTGTTGCTCCTTGTGCAACCGCGCCCACCGGTCCGCCAGCGCCAGCCGCATGATCTCGTGCTTTGACCGGCCCTCGGCGGCGGCAAGCTCGGTGAGCCGCTCGTTCTCCTCGTGCGTCAAGCGAAGCGTCATAGCCATGACGAGAATGATACCTCCGTGGTAGCACACGTCCAGACCTCTGTAACGGCGTTACCAAACGGGTGGGCGGTAACCTCTTCGGGTGCCCAGGCCGAGAACCCACGATGAGGCACTGCGGCTGCGCCTCCTCGACCGGGCGGGGGTTCTGCTGTCCAAAGAGGGTGCTGGAGCGCTGAGCCTGCGCCGGCTCGCGGCTGATGTCGGCACCTCGACGACCGCGGTGTACTCGCTGTTCGGCGGGAAGCCGGCGCTGGTCCGGGAACTGTTCGTGGAGGCGTTCCACCGGTTCGGCACGCACCTGGGCGCCGTCCCGCGCACCGACCACCCCGGCGAGGACCTCATCCAGCTCGGCCTGGCCTACCGCCGCAGCGCCCTCGCCGACCCGCACCTGTACCCGATCATGTTCGCCAACGTCCTGCCCGGCTTCGAGGCGGACGACCAGGTCAACCAGGAAGCCCTGCGCGCGCTCACCCCGCTGATCGAGACGGTCCGCGCCGGGATCGAGGCCGGCCTGTTCGCCGATGTCCCGGCCGACACCGTGATGCTGTCCTGCTGGGGGATCGCGCACGGCCTGGTTTCCTTGGAGCTCAACGGTTACGCGCCCGAGGAGCTGGACGTGGCGGCGACCTACGAGCAGGCGCTGCGGGCCAACCTGGCCGGCTGGGCTCGGGAAGGAATGTGACATTGCCGCGTTGGAAGGAAAGCAACGTCACGTTGCTTCCTTCACACGGCGCCGTACTGCCGGTCGCCGGCGTCACCGAGGCCGGGGACGATGTAGCCGGAGTCGTTCAGCCGTTCGTCCACGCTGGCGGTGACCAGGCGAACGGGCAGGCCCGACTCGGCGAGGTGCCGGATGCCCTCCGGCGCGGCCAAGGCGCACACCGCGGTGACGTCGGTGGCGCCGCGGTCGGTGAGCAGCCGGATCGTGTGCGCCATCGAGCCGCCGGTGGCGAGCATCGGGTCGAGCACGAACACCGGGCACGAGGAGAGGTCCTCGGGTAGGGACTCCATGTAGGGCGTGGGCTGCAGCGTCACCTCGTCGCGGGCGAGGCCGACGAAACCCATCTGGGCGTCCGGAATCAGCTTGTGCGCCTGGTCGGCCATGCCCAGGCCGGCCCGCAGCACCGGCACGAGCAGCGGCGGGTTGGCGAGCCAGTGGCCGTCGGCGCGGGCGACCGGGGTGTGGATGCGCTCGGTGCGCACCGGTGCGTCGCGCAGGGCCTCGTAGATCAGCATGATGGTGAGGTCGTGCAGCGCGGCCCGGAACGTGGCGCGGTCGGTGCGGGCATCGCGCATGACGGTCAGCCGGACCTTGGCCAGCGGGTGATCGACGGTGAGCACATCCATGAGGCGACACGCTAGTGTGCGTCGAGCGAACCCGGGTACCACTAACGCCATGCCCGACCCCGAGGTCAGCGCCACCCTGTACCGGGACCTGCGCCACCGGATCATCGACGTGGCCCGCACGCTCGACGCCGACCAGCTGCGCACCACGGTTCCCGCGTGTCCGCGGTGGACGGTCCACCACCTGCTCGCGCACCTGGCCGGGGTCGCCGCCGACGTGGTCAGCGACACCCTGGCCGGCGCGCCCAGCGAGGATTGGTCGGCGGTGCACGTGGCCGCCCGTATCGGCAGGAGCGTCGACGAGCTGATCGACGAGTGGGAGACGGCGGGAACGGGCTGGGAGGAGATCGCCCGCCAGGCCACGCACCCGAGTTTCCTGATCCGCGGCCCCTACCTGGACGCCGGCGTGCACGAGGCTGATTTCAATGCCGCCCTTGGCCTTCCGCGCCCGCCGGCCGAGCTGACCCTGGCCATCGCCGACACGATGGTGCCGCGCGTCGCCGAGGACTTCGACGACCTCGGCCTGTTCACCATCGTCACCCCGGAACGGGTGTTCAACCTGGGCCGGGGCGACGCGGTGGCCTCGGCCCGGGTGGACACCTACGAGGTCACCCGCGCGGTGCTCGGCCGCCGCAGCCGGGCGCAGATCAAGGCCTGGGCGTGGAGCGGCGACCCGGGCGCGTTCACCGAGCGGCTCCCGATCTTCCCGCAGACCGAGCACGATCTGGTCGACTGAGCGGCTCTGCCCGGTTACCCATCGCAACCCATTAGAGTGACGCCGTCCCAACCAGGAGCGGCTCCCATGCTCGACACCAGACCCTCGGTCTCCCCGGTGTTCGTCGACCCCACCGGCCGGCGCCGTCGCACAGTCAAAATCGCGGCCATCGCCGGCGCGGTCGCCCTGCTCGGCACGGTCGGGCTGCTGGTCGCGGCCCTGCTCGGAGCGCCGCTGGCACCACTCCCCTTCCTACCGGACAGGGTGTCCGGACCTCCCCCGGTGGTTGAGCAGCAGCCAGGAGGCGCGCCGGCCGGCGCGGAGAACCAGCCCACGCAGCCCTCGTCCAGCCAGCGCAACCGCCCGGCAGGGCAACCGGCCGCCGCCACCACGACGACTCCGGTGCCGGCCGGTCAGACCACCACGACGACGGACCCGCACGGCAAGCCGGCAGCCCCGCCCGGGAAGCCGACGGATCTGCCGACGCCGCCCGGCCGGACCCGCTGACCCGCGTTGGCCAGACATATCCGAACCCCTCCGCCGCGAGCCCACTGGCTCCTGCTGGCCACCCTGCTGATCGCGATCACGGTGCTGCTCGTGCTGCACGCGGTGATCGTCGGCGCGCTCGGCACCGAAGCCGTCGCCACGGTCGGGCCGGCCGCCCAGGTTCCAGCCGCCGCGCGGTCTGGCGACCCGGTCATCGACGCCCGCCACGACCCGCCGACGACGTCCCGGCCGCCCGACAAGACGCTCGCGCTCACCTTCGACGACGGACCGGATCCGGAGTGGACACCGCGCATTCTGGATGTCCTGTCGCGGCACGGGGTGCACGCCACGTTCTTCGTCACCGGGGCGCACGCCGCCGGGCATCCCGGGCTGGTCGAGGACATTCTGGCCGGGGGCAACGAGATCGGGCACCACACCGCCACGCACGTGGACCTGCGCACGGCCGGTTCGCTGCGGACCTGGTTGGAGCTGCGGTCCACCGACCTGGTGCTCGCGCACACCGCGGGCGTGAACACCTCGCTGGTGCGCCTGCCGTATCTGGGCACCCCGGACGAGCTGGACGACGCGGCCTGGGCAGCGGCGCGGCACTTGAGCGAGTCCGGCCGGCTGGTCGTCATGTCCAATGTGGACTCAAAGGACTGGCGCCGGCCCGGGGTGGACACGATCGTCGCCAACGCCACGCCGAAAGACGACCGCGGCGTGGTGCTGCTCATGCACGACTCCGGCGGCGACCGCGCACAAACCGTTGCCGCGCTTGACAAATTGATTCCCACGCTGAAGTCGCGCGGCTGGCGGATCGACACGGTCAGCGGCTCGCTCCGGGCGCTGGGCACCTCGAGCTCCGCGGGCATTCTGGACCGGGTGGCCGGCGCACTGCTCGTCGGCGCCGTACGGGCCGCCAACCTCTCCGCGTCCGTGCTCCAAGCTCTTCTCGTGGTGGCCACCGTGCTCGCGGTGCTGCGCATGCTGCTCCTGCTGATCACGGCCGGAATGCACGTGCGCCGCACCCGCCGCGCGCCACTGCCGCCCGTCCGCGCGCCGGTCACCGTGATCGTGCCGGCCTACAACGAAGCCGCCGGCATCGAAGCCACCCTGCGCTCCATCATGACGTCCCGCCACCCGGTCGAGGTGATCGTCGTCGACGACGGCTCCACCGACCGCACCGCGTCCATTGTGGACTCCCTGGCCCTGCCCCGGGTCCGCCTCATCCGCCAGCGCAACGCCGGCAAGGCCGCGGCCCTGAACACCGGCCTCGCCGCCGCCCGCACGGAGCTGGTCGTCATGGTCGACGGCGACACCGTGCTCGAGCGCGACACCGTCGGCCGCCTCGCCGCCCACTTCGCGGATCCGGACGTGGGCGCCGTCTCCGGCAACGCCAAGGTCGGCAACCGCCGCGGCCTCCTCGGCCGGTGGCAACACATCGAGTACGTGATCGGCTTCAACCTCGACCGCCGCATGTACGACGTCCTCGCCTGCATGCCCACCGTCCCCGGCGCCGTCGGCGCCTTCCGCCGCTCCGCGGTCCAGGCCCTCGGCGGCGTCGCCACCGACACCCTCGCCGAAGACACCGACCTCACCATGGCATTGGAACGCGCCGGCTGGCGCGTCACCTACGAGGAACGCGCCGTCGCCTGGACCGAGGCACCCGCCACCCTCGGCCAGCTCTGGAAGCAGCGCTACCGCTGGTGCTACGGCACCCTCCAAGCCGTCTGGAAACACCGCCGCGCGCTCGTAGAACGCGGCCCCGCCGGCCGCCTGGGCCGCCGCGGCCTGCCGTACCTGTTGCTGTTCCAGGTGATCCTCCCCATCATGGCCCCGATCGTCGACGTCGCTGCCATCCTGGGCTTCCTCACCGGCGACGGGTCAACCGTGTGGTTCTGGCTCACCTTCCTCGCCATGCAGGCAATCCCCGGCGTCGTGGCATTCCACCTCGACGGCGAACGCCTCGCCCCATTGCTGGCCTTGCCCCTGCAACAGTTCGTCTACCGCCAGCTCATGTACCTCGTCGTCATCCAATCCGTCGCCACGGCGCTGTCCGGCGTCCGCCTCCCCTGGCACAAACTCGAACGCCACGGCACCGCCCGCGTCAACGCCTGACCAGCTCGCACTGCAACACGTACTCGTGCAGGTCGACCGCCTCGCGGAAGTGGTCGACCACCCGCTTCATACGAGCAATTGCCGACCCCTGATCGTCCTCAGTAACCGGCACCGGCGCCCCCTCCGCCGGCCTCACCTTGACCGTCATCTCCCAATCAAAATAGGTACCCTGCACCCGCCAAACATGTTTCATGCCCAAACCGTGGCGCGGTGCCATCAGGGCGCGCAAACTACCGTGTACTTCAGTGCCCCACTGGCAAATGCCGATACGCTGCTCATGGCACGACGACCAGGAGTCCCCGTCCGCCAACGCCGGGTCTCCACCGAACTCCGCGAGCTGCGCAAGAAAGCCGGCCTCACCTGCTCAGACGTGGCCAAAGCCCTCGGCACCTCCACCACCAAGATCAGCCGCATGGAAACCGGTGAACGCGGCCTCTACGCCGATGATGTCGCCGCGCTCCTCGGCCTCTACCGGGTGCCAACCAAACACAGAGAAGAACTCCTCCACCTCGTCCGCAACGGCGGAGATCCCAACTGGTGGCAACTCAAACCCTCCGACCTCCCCACCGAGTGGCGCGACCTCATGGCCCTCGAAGCCGACGCCACCACGATCCTCAACTTCGAGCCGCTCCTGGTTCCCGGCCTCCTTCAGACCGAGGAATACACGAGTACCATCATCAGCGGCATCAACCCTGAGCTGCCAGAATCCGACCTCAACGCGCTGGTAGCCACCCGAATGGGCCGGAAGTCGTTGCTTTCGAAGCGCAACGCTCCGACGCTGCATGCCATCATCGATGAGATGGTGCTGCGCAGGCCGATCGGTGAGCCCGGCGTGATGGAACGCCAACTCCAACACCTCGCTGCCAGTGCCCAGCGTCCCAACATCACCCTGCGGGTAGTGCCGTTCCTAGCCGGAGCGACACCAGCCCTGAGCGGCCCGTTCGTGATCCTCGACCTCGTCGACGGACGTAGTGTCGTACACCTGGAGGCCCGCCGCACAGCCGCCTTCTTGAGCGAAGAATCCCATGTCCGTGCCGCTAAACTTGCGATGCGACGGCTGAATGCCGTAGCACTGGCACCTGACGAGTCCGCCCAGCTGATTGCCACCATCTTGGGCGAACAGACTCACCCGAGGAGCACACAATGACCAATCCGATCTTCACAGCCTGGCGCAAGAGCAGCTACAGCGCCGACGTCAGTAACTGCGTCGAGATCACCTTCACCCCAGCCGTAGCGGTACGCGACTCCAAAAACGTAGGCCCCACCCTCACCTTCCCCACCACCACCTGGACAACCTTCCTCACCGTGCTTAACTAATCGAATGCCCTACGGCATCGACGAAGCCAACCGCCGCATCGACCAGCTGACCGGCACCTCCCTGGACCTCAGCAACCTCCGCCTCACCCACCTCCCACCCCGACTAGCCGACCTCACCCACCTCACCGAACTCCGCCTCAACGACAACTGGCTGCACCAACTCCCCGACTGGCTCGCCAACCTCACCAACCTCACAAACCTCGACCTCAGCGGTAACCGCCTGACCAACCTGCCTGACCGGCTCGCCAACCTCACCCAGCTCAGCTCGCTTGACCTCAACGACAACTGGATCTTCGAGCTACCGGACTGGCTGCCAATCCTCACCCAGCTCACCGAACTCGACCTCAGCGACAACCGGCTAACCGAGGTGCCGTCCTCGATCGGCACCCTGACCCAGCTCACCGCCCTCGACGTCGGCGGCTGCCAGCTCAGCACCGTGCCGGAGTGGCTACGCGATCTCACCGGCCTGACCAAACTATGGCTGCACGACAACCGGCTCACCGAATTACCCGACTGGCTGGCAAATTTCACCAACCTCACCCGGCTCGACATCGATGACAACCGGTTCACGGAGCTACCCGACTGGCTGGCGAACTTCACCAATCTCACTCATCTCTACCTCGACGACAACCGGCTCACCGGCCTGCCGGAGTGGCTCGCCAGCTTCACCGGGCTCACCGAACTCGGGATCAGCGGCTGTAAACTCGACGTCCTGCCGGAGTGGCTGTCCGGATTCACCTCGTTGACAGTTTTACATCTCGCCCGCAACGAACTGACCGTGTTGCCGGATTGGATGGGTCAGCTCGTCGGCCTGACCAGCCTGTGGATCAGCTACAACAAGCTCGCCGAACTCCCCAGCTGGATCGCCGGCCTCACCAACCTCACTGAATTACACGTCCAAAGCAATCGACTCACTGAACTACCGGACTACATCGGCTCCCTCACTAGGCTCAAGAACCTTCGGATCGGCGGGGGCCAGCTCACCGAACTGCCCCACTGGTTGGCCAACCTGACAAATCTCACCTTCTTGGCGATCGATGACAATCAGTTGACCGAACTACCGAACTGGCTCGGCAACCTCACCGATCTCAAATGGCTGTACCTCGACAACAACTGGCTAACTGAGCTACCGGACTCGCTGGCAAATCTCGGCGGCCTCACGAATCTTCGACTGAGTAGGAACAGCCTGAAGGAGCTCCCAGACTGGCTAGGAAACCTGCCCGGAATTACCACGCTCTGGGCAAACGACTGTCAACTCAGCGCGCTGCCGGAGCAGTTCGCCAATCTCACCAGTGTCACCGAACTGTCCCTAAACAACAATCAGCTCACTGAACTACCGGACTGGATGGCAGCTCTTACTAATCTCACCCAGCTGGACCTCGATAACAACAGGCTGACCGACTTGCCAGACTGGCTAGCCCAATTCGGCAACCTCACCAAGCTGTGGTTTGGGTACAACCAACTCGTAGGCCTGCCCAGTTGGCTGGGTAACCTCCACCACCTGACAACCCTCAATCTCGGTGGATGCCAACTTGGCACATTACCTGATTGGTTGGCCAATCTCAGCAAACTCAGCCGACTGATTCTCTATGGCAACCAACTGTCCGAATTACCGAACTGGCTGGGCGGTTTGACGCAGCTCGCCGAACTGTGGTTACAAAACAACGAACTCACCAAACTACCGGATTCGCTCGCCAACCTCAGCAACCTCACCGATCTGTACGTCAACGGCAACCAACTCACTGTGCTGCCGGAATGGCTCGCCAACCTCACCAACCTCACCACACTGTGGGTCGGCAACAACAAGTTGACTGGCTTGCCCGACTGGCTGGACGGCTTGACCGGGCTCACCAACTTCAGCGTCAACGCCTGCCAGCTGAACTCATTACCGAACTGGCTCAGGAACCTCGCCAACCTTACCCACCTGAATGTCATCGACAATCAACTCACCGAGCTGCCTGAATGGCTCGGTGAATCTGCTCGACTCACCGCCTTGTGGCTCAACGACAACCAGCTGACCGAACTGCCCGCCTCGCTCGCTGAACTCACCAGCCTCACCAGCCTCGGGTTGAGTAACAACCGACTGACAGCATTACCGGACTGGCTCGGCGACCTCACCAATCTTAGCACCCTCTCGATTGGAGGCTGCCAACTCACCGAACTGCCACGTTGGCTCACCAATCTGCGTCAACTGACCGACCTCGGGCTGGATAACAACGAGCTGACCGGCCTACCGGATTGGTTTGTCGACATCCGTCGCCTCAATGAACTTTCGCTGGCACACAACCGGCTTAGCACTGTGCCGGACTGCATCGGCCAACTCACCCGGCTCACCCGACTGCAGCTGAACGACAACCAACTGGTCCAGCTACCCGATTGGCTTGTCGAGCTTACCAGACTGACTCATCTGGATCTAGACAACAATCAGTTGGCGAGGCCACCGGACTGTATCGACGATCTCACGGAGCTCACTTCGTTGTATCTCAGCGGTAATAAGCTGACGGCCCTTCCCCAGGACATCGGTCGACTCACCCAACTCGTCACATTGTACCTGAGGGACAACGAACTCGAGGCGCTTCCAGAGAGCATAGGCCAGCTCACTAAACTCAAAGAACTCAACGTAGGCGGCAATCGGCTGATAGCACTGCCAGACCACATTGGATACCTCAGTCAGCTGACTACGATCTACCTCCACAAAAATCAGCTGACTACACTTGCCGAGAGCATCACTTTGCTCACTCGACTTACTATTCTGCACCTGGACGAAAATCGGCTGAGCACGTTGCCTGATGGAATCGCCCGCCTTAATCGACTCACGGAGCTCAATATCAACGGCAATCAGCTGAGTGCCCTGCCGCACGGCATCAGCAAGCTTACGCGCCTCACGTTGCTGAGTCTCATCGGCAACAATCTGGTCGAACTACCGGACTGGTTGACGGCTCTGGCCAGGTTGAGGGAGCTTTGGGTCCATGGGAACTCGTTCGTCAGCCCGCCGCCGGAGATAGCCGCCAGCGGAACGGAGTCGGTACTAGCCTTCATCAAGGCGCGCCAGCAGGGAAGCGCGGCCCAATGGGTATCCAAGTTGCTGGTCGTCGGCGAGGGTGGCGTCGGGAAGACTTCGGTAGTCAGGGCGTTGGCAGGGAATCCGCACGAGCCGCACGAGCCGTCCACGCATGGCTTGATGATCAAGGACCTGGTCTTTGATCACCCTGAGCAGCCATCCGTGCGGATGCGGCTGAGCGCGTGGGACTTCGGTGGTCAGCAGATCTACCACGCCACGCACCAGTTCTTCCTCACCGACCGGTCGCTGTTCCTGCTGCTGTGGAACTCGCGGCTCGGATGGCAGCAGGGCAAGCTCCGCTACTGGCTCGACATCATCACCGCGCGGGCACCCGAGTCGCCCATCGTCCTGGTGGCCACACACATCCGCGGCCGGCCCGTCGATCTGCCGCTCGACGAGCTTCGGCAGAGCTACCCGAAGATCGTCGCGAGCGTCTCGGTGGACAACGAGACGCGGGACGGCATCGCCGAGCTGCAAAAACAGTTGGCCGAGCAGGCCGCGCGGCTTCCCCTGATGGGCTCCGAGTGGCCGACCAGCTGGCTCGCCGCGGCTGACTCGATTCGGAACGCATCCGAGCAACACGTCACCCCGGCCCGGATGTGGCAACTGATGGCCAGCGCCGGGGTCGCTGACTCCACCCAGCAGCGGTACATCGCGCAGGCCCTGCATGAGCTGGGCGAGATCCTCTACTACAAAGACGACCCGGAACTCAATGAGACCGTTGTGCTGCGACCAGAATGGGTCAACGAGTACATCAGCAAGGTACTGGACAGCCCGGACGTTGCGGAGCTGCGCGGGCTGCTGACCCGCAAGCATCTCAATCAGCTGTGGAGCGACCTCGATCGGGGAGTCCGCGACCATTTCCTTGGCATGATGGAGAAGTACGACCTGTCATACCGGATCGAGGGCGGCCGGTCCAGCGACGTGAGCCTCGTTGTCGAGCGGCTGCAGTGGAATCCTCCGTCATACCAGGCGGAATGGGAGGAGATCCGACAACGCAAGGACACTCGGGAAATCAGGGTCATCTACCGGCTGAACACGATGCCGCCTGGCATTCCTACCTGGTTCATCGCCCGGTCACACAGGTTCAGCAAGAAGCTGCACTGGCGGACTGGAGCCCTACTCGTTCACGGAGACAGCCGGCACCTGGCGCTGGTGAGCGCCGATGAGCACCACGGCACGGTCGAGCTGACCGTGCGTGGGCCGTCGCCCGCCGGCTTCTTCCTGGTGCTCTACGACGGCCTGAACCTGACTTTGGAACGGTTTCCCGGCTTGGATATCACCCGTCAGGTGCCATGCCCTTGCGAACCGTCGTGCCCGGAGCTGTTCGAGTACGAGAACCTGTGCGCCCGGCTGGCCCGGACCCCGCCACGTTACGAGATCGAGTGTCACCGGTCCGGCGAGCTGGTTTCGGTGCCGCAACTGCTGTTCGGCCTCGCACCGTCCGATCGGGACGCCACCCGGATGAGCATCGACCAGTTGGCGAAGACGGTGGCCGAGGTTGGCGGGAGGCTGGAGGATCAAAGCGAGTACCTGCAGCGCATGTTCCTCAAGTTGCAACACCTGGCTCAGGTTCAGCAGGAGACCAGGTGCCCGAGTGTGTTCGCGGTGGTGCCGGCCGACAAGCGGCGGCTGACCGGGTCGGCGTACGAGATTCATCTGTACTGCGAGGAGCCGGGGGCGTGGCACCGGTTGCCGGAGCCGAAGGGGGTTTACCCGGTCGTCCAGCCGGCGGAGTGGTTCCGGAAGGCGGGGCCATACGTGCAGCATCTGATCACGGTGCTCAAGCACGCGGCTCCGCTGGTCGGGCCGGTGCTCGGGATCGCGGCCGGCACGCTCGACCAGCAGCTCAAGGCCGACTGCGACCTGATGAAGGAGCTGGCCAACCAGCTGCCAGCTCAGGTCCAGTCGAAGGAGCTGCGCCATGGCCCCGGGGCGGAGCCCGTTCCGGAGGCGCGCGCGGCGAACGACGCCGACTTCCGCGCGCTCGAGGCGATGTTCGACAAGCTGGATCCCGACCGAACGTGGGGTGGCCTGTCCAGGACCATGACCCCGGAGGGCCTGACGCTCTATCTCTGCGACGAGCACCTCGCCCCGTACCGCCAGCGCCCCCAGGCGTAGTGCGCGGTCAGAGGCCGGCTTCACCCAATGTCCGCCCGAGGTCGGGGCGGACGCTGCGAAGTGCGCCGGCAAGTTCGATGGCTGCTGGCCGGGTGGCGGTCGCCTGCGGTGCGACCCGAGCGGCCACTATCAGGGTGCGCGCCGCCTGGTCGGGCTGGTCGGCGGCCAGCCTCGCCCTCGCCACGTCGACCAGGAACCGGGAGCGGCGCTCGGTGCTGGCCAGCGCCGCCACGTTCACCTCCTGGGCCGCATTGAAAGAGATCCCGGGATCACCGAGAGCCGTCCCCACCGACACCGCGTACACGCTGACGTTGACCGGTCCAGAGAATTCGGTCCACTGTGGACCTTTGGCCTCCGCTCGCTCCGCGATCCGCCGCGCCTCACCGAGCAGCTCGAGCGCCCGGTCACGGTCCTTCGCTTTCGCCGCGCTGTAGGACGCGGTGCACAACACCTCGGCCGTTCTCATCGCGAAATCCGCACCGCCAGCCAAGCGCAGCTGCTCGGCCGCGCTGACCCCGACCTCGAGGGCCTGATCCGGACGGCCGGACCGTCGATACACAGTGGACAGAAGGCGCTGCGCCTCGACGAGCAGCAGCGGATCATCCACCAGCCGGGCGGCCCGCAGCGCTCGGTCGACGGCCATCCATTCCAACCCTGAAGCCGGCAGCTTGCACAGCAGGTTCCCGATCGCGTTGTACACATCGGCGAGCAGCCGCTCGTCGCCGCGCGCCTCCGCGCTCGCAACGAGGCTCACCAGCCGGTTGGCCATCGACAAGTAGCGCGTCGCCCGGTAGTCCTCCCGTGCCGCCGCCAGAACCGCCGGCAGGGTCAGCGGATCGAGCACGTCACCACGCTCAGGGTGTATCAATGCCTGTTCAATGCGCTGCGTCAGCGATTCCACCGAGGCGGTCGACGTTTGGCCGGCCCGGGCAACGGATCCCTCACCCGACAGCGCGGCCACACCCGCGGCAACCAGAAACGCACGGCGGCGCACCTCATCTTCTCCTTCCGAACTGGTGCCGCTCACCTTAGGCCCAGGAGGGGTGTAGAGCCCGAACATCTCTCCCGGCAAGTCGAGCGCGTCGGCGAACCGGCGACGGAGTTCGACATCGCGCAGAAGACGTTCCCCTGTCTCGAACCGGGACACCGCGGTACGGGAGATGTTGGCACGCCGGCCAAGCGTTGCCTGGGTCCAGCCGTGGCCGATCCGGCTCAACCGTAGGACGAGAGCGTAGTCGCCGCGCCTCGCGGCGTCGTGAATCGACTGCATGTCCATGGCGACTCCGCTGCCACGCAACCCCCTGTGTGCCAGTTCAGCACATGCGGTTGCCCATGGAGTGGCAAATGCTGGACGGTTTGGTTCAGTCCCACTCGGGGAGGGGCATGGAACAGTACCCACCGGCCGTGCATCACACGATCGTGGTGACCGACATCGAGAACTTCACCGATCCGGATCGCACGAACCTCGATCAACTGGCCATTAGGCGCGGTCTGTACGAGATCATCGAGCGGGCGTTCGCAGCGACCCGCGTCGACTGGACGGCCTGCAAGATCGAGGACCGGGGCGACGGCGTGTTCGTTCTGATCCCCGCAGATGTCCCGAAGGCTTTGCTGGCGACGAACATGCTGAGCCAGCTCGCACGGCTTCTGCGTTCATACAATGCGCATCGCCTTACCCGAACCGGGATCCGGCTGCGGGTCGCGATGCACGCCGGCAAGGTGCACTACGATCCGCACGGGGTAACCGGATGCGCGATCAACCACGCTTTCCGCCTGATTGAGACACGGGCATTCAAGTCAGCGCTGCGGGCGTCTACCGGGTCGCTCGGGGCCATTGTGTCCGCATGGTTTTACGAGGAAGTGATCCGGCACTATCCGGTTGCCGAACCTGGGTCGTACCGGCGAGTGCGAGTGCGGGCGGTCAACGGAGGGGGATGGATCCGGCTGTTCGGGTGAGACGCCGTGGGCCGGCTACAGGATAGGTTAGGCTTCCTTACTTCGTTGACACCTAAGGGGTTTTCGCCCTTGACTGGCGGCATCCACGGTCGTTCACTGTCAGCCGGACTGTTCCCGTCGGCGCCGCGGAGCGCGTACGGAACCCCGCTGCTGCCGACTGTCTCTATAGGACTCCATCTCGTTCGAGGGGAGTTTCGGCATGCTCACCAGACGGCAACTAATCAAAGCCGGCGCGCTCACCGGGGCGGTCTCGCTGGTCGGACCCGGCACGGTGAAGGCGCTGGCAGCAACGCTGCCGGGCGGCTCGCTCGATCCGAACACCGTGCCGAAATACGTGGCTCCATTATTCGTTTTGCCCGCAATGCCCAGAGCGGGCACAGGCTCCGGGCTCGACATCTACCAGATCGCGGCTCGGCAGTTCAGCCAGCAGATCCTGCCACCGAGCCTGCCGGCGACCCAGGTGTTCGGGTACGGGGTGCCCGGTAGTTTGGGCACGTTCCATTATCCGGCCAACACCATTGAGGCGCGGGTGGATCGGCCGGTTCGCGTGACGTGGTTGAACCAGTTGATGACCTCGAACGGGGCGTTCCGGCCGCATCTGTTCTTCGTTGATCCGACCTTGCACTGGGCGAACCCACCCGGTGGCACGGGTGGGCGGGACAGCCGGCCGGTGTTCGGGGAGACGCCCGGGCCGTACCGTGGGCCACTGCCGTTCGTCACCCATCTGCATGGGGCGCACGTCACTGAGGAGAGTGATGGGTACCCGGAGGCGTGGTACCTGCCGGCGGCGCGGAACATTCCGGCCGGATTTGCCCGGGTCGGGTCGTTCTATGAGCGGTTCCGGGCGGAGGCTCGCGACCGGTTCGGGGTCGACTGGCCGGCCGGCGGCGCGATCTTCCAGTACCGCAATGACCAGCGGGCCACGGCGCTCTGGTACCACAGCCATGAGTTGGGGCTGACGCGGTTGAACATCTATGCGGGGCTCACCGGGATGTACCTGCTCCGCGGTGGGTCGGGTGATCTGCCGAGCGGGGTGCTGCCCGGGCCGGCGCCGCAGCCGGGCGATCCGGCCGGCGTGCGGTACCGGGAGATTCCGCTGGTGATCCAGGACCGGTCGTTCAACGCGGACGGGTCGCTGTTCTTCCCGAGCTCGAGGGATTTCTTCGGCGACGTGCCGGCGGGTGGGCCGTTCATCCCGACCACCGATGTGCCGCCGTTCTGGAATCCGGAGTTCTTCGGGAACATGTCGGTGGTCAACGGGCGCACCTGGCCGTCGCTGACGGTGGAGCGGCGGCGCTACCGGTTCCGGATCCTCAACGCGGCCAACACAAGGGTGCTGTTCCTGAAGATCGTGGCGAACCCGCTGGCCAGCAGGCCGGCGCGGGCGGCAGTGCCGATCTGGGTGATCGGCGCGGACGGCGGGTTCCTGCCGGCGCCGGTGCGGATCGAGTCGCTGCCGGTCGCGGTGGCCGAGCGGTACGACGTGATCGTGGATTTCAGCGGGGTGCCGGCGGGAACGAACCTGTACCTGATCAACGAGGGGCCGGACGAGCCGTTCGGCGGCGGGGTGCCGGGCACCGACTTCGAGCCGGCCGATCCGGAAACCACCGGGCAGGTCATGCGGTTCATCGTGACCGCATCGTCCACACCGGACACTTCGGTGCCGCCGGACCGGCTGACCCTGCCGGGCGCGAATCGCCTCGGCAACGCCAGCCGCACACGCCGGCTGTCGCTGAACGAGATGTCCTCGGAGTTCTTCGACGCGCCGGTGATGGGCATGCTCGGCACGGTGAACGGCAATGGCACCGCGAACCCGCTCGGTTGGGGTGCCGCGGTCACCGAGAACCCGGCGCGGGGCGCGACCGAGATCTGGGAGCTGCACAACTTCACCGAGGACGCGCATCCGATCCATGTGCACCAGGTGCAGTTCGAAGTCCTTGGACGGCAACCGTTCGCGGGTGCGCAGCGGCCGGCCCAGCCATGGGAGCGCGGCACCAAGGACACGCTGATCGCGCTACCGGGCGAGATCACCCGGCTGAAGGCGCGGTTCGACATCGCCGGGCGCTATGTCTGGCACTGCCACATCATCGACCACGAGGACAACGAGATGATGCGGCCGTACCAGGTCACCTGACCGGTTTGGCGGCCAACACTGCGAACATCGTGACGGAGAAATGGAAGTCGCCGCGGGCGGCGCCGCCCTTGAGGTCGGCGTAGAGCTGTTCCCGTTGCGGCATGGTGATCACGCCGGCCTCGACCGCGGCCGTGGCCAGGGCGCCGAACAGGCCGTCGAGCGCGCTCACGTCCTGGATGAGCGCCTGCGAGCCATGGTCGACGACCTCGAGGCCGGCGGCGGCGAGCTGACCCGGGAGGCGCCGGCCGGCGAACGGGTTGGGGAAACGGCTCAGTGCGAACCGCTTCACCTCCTCGAGCACGGCCGGGTCACCCGGGTGCACGATCGTCGTGGCCCAGTCGGTGTCGATCACCACGGCCCGGCCGCCGGGGCGAAGCACCCGGGCGATCTCCGCCGCGGCCCGCTCAGGGTGGTCGAGGTGCTGGAACACCCGCTCGCACCGGGCAATGTCCACAGTGGAGTCATCGAGCGGCAGCGCGTAGGCGTCACCGTCGACGAACCGCGCGACGGAGCCGAACTCCTCGGCCCGGCGGGTCGCTTCGGCGCGCAGGCCCGGGTTCGGCTCGACGCCGGTCGCCACGCCGGCCGGGCCGACGAGCGTGGCCAGCGCCTGCAGTTCGTCGCCGGTGCCGGCGCCGACATCGAGGATCCGGTCGCCGGGTGCCGGGCGCAGTGCCTCCCGCGCCCAGGACCGCAGGCGCTGGATGCCGGGCATGTCGGCGAGCCGGTCGAGCACGAAGGCTAGCCGCTCATGGTCGCCCGCGACCCCGTCCTGGATCCGGAACGACGGCGGCTGGAACACCTCTGCCATGGTCCGAGACTATCCTTACCGGACCAACCACTTGCGTGTGACGTCACCGTCACTCGGCGGGGTCGTTAGTAAGGCATGCGAACGTCCGCCCTGCTCACCGCGGTCACCCTGCTCGCCTCAGCCGCGGTCGCGGTGCCAACTGCCTCGGCCGACCCGGCGTTCACGGTCCAGACACTGCATTTCGACGTGCTCGCCGGGCCCGGCGCCGGGCAGCACTGCGACATCGTCGGCGACCTGTACACCCCGAGCACGGCGACGGCCGCCTACCCGGTGCCGGCCATCCTGACCACGAACGGCTTCGGCGGCTCGAAGGACGACCAGGCCGGCATCGCCCGGTTCGCCGCGAGCAACGGCTACACCGTGCTGTCCTACTCCGGCCTCGGCTTCGGCGGGTCCGGCTGCCACATCACGCTGGACGACCCGGACTGGGACGGCCGCGCCGCGAGCCAACTCGTGAGCTTCCTCGGCAGTCTCGACTACGTGGTGCACGACGCGCCCGGCGATCCCCGGGTCGGCATGGTCGGCGGCTCCTACGGCGGCGGCGTCCAGTTCGCCACCGCGAGCGTCGATCCGCGGGTGGACACGATCATCCCGCTGATCACCTGGAACGACCTGGACTACTCGCTCGGCCCGAACAACGCCGTGCCGGCAACCACCCCCGGCGCCGCGAAGATCACCTGGGCGCTGCTGTTCTTCTTCGAGGGCGCGCTGCTGGAGAACATCCAGCACCCCGACCCGAACCGAGCCATCGGCTGCCCCAACTTTCCCACCGAGACCTGCACCGACCTGCTGCTCACCGGCACGCTCGGCTATCCGACACCGCAGACGACGGCGCTGCTCCGGCACGCCTCGGTGGCCAGCTACGTCAGCCGGGTCCGCATCCCGACGCTGCTGATCCAGGGCCAGAAGGACACGCTGTTCAACCTCAACGAGGCCGTCGCCACCTACACCGCGCTGCAGGCCCGGGGCACCGAGGTCAAGATGATCTGGCAGTCCTGGGGCCATTCCGGCGGCGCGGCGCCCGGCGAGATCGACCTGAACAACCCGGATCCGGCCGCCCAGTACGAAACCGGCCGGATCATGGCGTGGTTCGACCACTATCTCAAGGGCCTGCCGGCCGACACCGGCCCGGAGTTCACCTACTTCCGCGACTGGATCTCCTACACCGGCAACGCCACCCCGGCCTACGCGGCGTCGCCGGTCTTCCCGGTCGGCACCGCGCGGACGCTGGCGCTCGCCGGCGGCACTCAGACATTCCTCACCCCGCCGCTCGGCGTGCCGACCAGCCTCTCCCCGTTCGACGCGATCAACCAGCCGGCGCTGGACGTCAACCTGCCCGGCACGTTCGCGTCCTGGCAGAGCGCGGCGCAGACGGTTCCGCTGGACGTCGTCGGCGTGCCCCGGCTGGAGTTGCGGCTCAACGCCCCGACCGCGGTGCTGACCAGCCTGCTCGGGCCGGCCGGGCAACTCGTGCTGTTCCCGAAGCTCTACGACGTGGCGCCGGACGGTTCGGCCAGCCTCATCCACCAGTTGGTCGCGCCGGTGCGGGTGGCCGACCCGACCCGGCCGGTGCAGGTCACGCTGCCCGGCATCGTGCACCGCTTCGCGCCGGGGCACAGCGTTCGGTTGGTCGTGGCCAGCGGCGACCTCAACTACCGCGGCGGTCTGGCGGCCGCTCCGGTGACCGTGACCAGCCCGACCCTGACCTTGCCGGTGGTCAGCTGACCCGCGATACCCTCACCTGCGTGAGCGAGCTTGCGAGCGAACCCTTGAGCACTGCCCCGGCGCCGAGCCTGCGAGCGAGTTTCCCATGGGCTGCCGCCGGCTACCGAGCTTGCGAGGTGCTGGCGTGAGTCACCTGCCAGCGGTACCCGAGCCACACGAGATCCGGGCGTCCAACGCCGACCGGGAGCGCGTCGCGAAGATCCTGCACGACGCCATGGCCGAGGGCCGGTTGACGGTGGGCGAGCTGGAGGAGCGCCTCGACCAGGTGTACGCCGCGAAGACCATCGGCGAGCTGCAGCCGCTCACCCGTGACCTGCCGGTGCAGGGCACGCCGGTTGCGCCCCGCGCGGTGGCGGCGCCGGACGACCGGGTCGGCGGCCGCGGCACGTCCTCGGCCGCGGTGGCGGTCATGTCCGGCGCGGAGCGCAAGGGGCGGTGGACGGTTCCGCCGACGTTCAACGCGTTCGCGTTGATGGGCGGCGTGGACATCGACCTGACCGAGGCCCGCTTCGAGGACCGGGAGACCACGATCCAGGCGTTCGCCCTGATGGGTGGCATCGACATCATCGTCCCGGACGACATCACCGTGCACGTCACCGGCATCGGCTTCATGGGCGCCTTCGAGGACCACGCGCGCATCGAGGGCCCGCCCGGCGCCCCGGTCGTCAAGGTCACCGGCTTCGCCATGATGGGCGGCGTGGACGTCAAGCGCCCCAAGCGAAAGAAAAAGGACAAGAACCTCGAGCCCGCCCCCGACCGCCCGCAACTGGAGTCCTAACCGGACGGGCCACAAGCGGGACAGAATGTGGCCGTTATCGTCAGTTCGCGTAGTTCTCGATGCCCCACCGTAACGTGTCGCCGTACGATCAGCGACCAGTCGTGCACGCATGGTTCACGAGACAATTCGGTTGGGAGTGTTGGATGACGGCCGCAGTGACACCGTTGCCCGGATGGAGCGGTGGTGACGGAAATGCCGCGTACCTCGACAAGACCCTTCGGCACGGACCGATGGAAGTGTACTTCGACGAATCCGTCAGCTGGCGGTCCGTTGCGATGCTGTGGTTCCGGGCCGCGATGCTGGCCTTCGCCGTTTTCGTGTTCATGCTGCTCCTCGCGTTGGCGGGCGGCTCGACGGGAATGATCGGTACCGGGTCATTCCTCAGCTTCGTCGTCTTCTGGCTGATCTTCCTCATTACCAAGCTGGATGAGCCGATCGGCGAATGGCGGGTGGTCCTGGCCGACCGGGCAGCCGCAGCTCCATCGGTCTACAACGCCATCAAGGGAAAGCTCGCCGAGCGCCGGCTGCCGATCCGGGACATCCAGGTACGACGTACCCGTACCGATATCAGCTCCGTGAACAGCCGCATGCTCCTGATCGACGGCGACTACCACGTTTATGTGTCCGTGTTCGACTACGGCACGAGCCTCTATCTGGGCTGGATGATGTGGCGCACCCGGCGTGGCGCGACGCTGGTGGGCCGGTTCATCGCCGACCTCTTCCCCAGCGCCACCGGACGCCTCGACCCGATCGACCGCATGCTGCGCACCGAACGGCCCCGGGCCATGCGCGAAGTGGTGCACGCGTTGTGCCGTGAGGGCCTGCACGTCGCCGTCGAACAGATCATGGTGCCGGACGGCGACGCCCTTCCCGAAGGTTCGACGCAGCACGGCGCACTGCCGCCACACCACAGCGCGCCGACGCCCGTTCCGAACCCGCCGGCACCGCAGTACCAGCCGGACGGCCGGGCGCCGTGGACCGGGCAGTGACCTCAACCGGGACCGTCGTTGCCGGTGGCCCGCAGCGGTGGTGGGCGTGGGCGGCATTGCGGCTGGAACGGGGCGAAGCGGCCGGCGAACCGCCGCAAACGCCTGACCTGCCCGTGCCGGTGGCCGGCACGTCGACGTACAACACGTTCGGCGGCACCGCCACGACCGCCATCCAGGCCGGGGCGATCGGCGCCCTGCACCTCCATGAGAGCGGTGATCGCGGGGAACGCGACCTGGACGTCCGGCCGTGGCTCCGGGCGCTGTGGACCCGAGCCGAACCGGTGCGTGCCGTCGTCGAGCTGCGATATCTGCACGATCCGGGCGGCCGGCATCTCGACGCGTTTCTCATCGTTCGCGGCGACCACCCGGACCGGAGCGGCGCCGTCGAAGCGGCCGGCCGGCTGCGGCACGATCTGCAGGCCGGGATGCCCATGGGCGTGGTGGCCGAACCGGTCACCTCCGACAGCATGCTGCAGGCGGTTCTCTCGCCCTTCCCCGCGGATCCCGCCGGCCTGGTGGAAATTCGCAAGTCGTTGCGGGCCGCGCGGACCACCAGGGGCGACACCGGCAACCCCTGGCTGGCCGCCGTCGTCCCGTGGCGACGCGGCGATGGCGCGTGGGATCCACTCCGGCGTCAGCTCGCCGCACTGCCGTTCCGCGCGATGCTGTCGGTCGGGCTGCTGCCGTACCGGATCCAGCCCGGGCTACGGAAGCAGCTCGCCGACCGGGCAGCCACGCTGGCCAAGCTGGCCTCGCCGGGACCTTCGCTGACCTACAGCGTCTACGGCGGAGCGCAACCCGCCGACCCGTTCGCCGTGCACGCGCACCCGTTGCTGGTGGACGCGGCCGGCCGCTACACCGACATCGCGTTCCAGATCCGGGTGTCTGTCGCCGCCGCGGGGCCGCTGCCGGAGCAGCTCGCCGAGCTGGTCGCCTACGCGATCTCGCCGCCGGAAACCGGGTTCGCGGGTGCTCCAGCGGCCGTCGTGCGCCCGGGTCCGCACGAGTGGGACACCGCCTGGCGGAACGTCACCGCCCTCAACTTCGACCCGCTGCCGGCGGCACATCTGCAGGGCCACGCACCGGAGGCGATCGGTGAGCTCGAGCGGACGCTGGGTGCGCTCGCCGACATCGACGAGGCGGCCGCGGCTTTTCGGTTACCGTAGTCCTGACCGTGTGAGGGAGGGCTTCGATGCCGAAGAAGGCGTTCGTCTCCTACGCCCACGAGTCCGACGAGCACAAGAACCAGGTGCTCGCACTCGCGACGTTGCTGCGAAACAATGGCGTCGAAGCCGTGCTCGACGTGTGGTCGGCCGCCTCCAGGATTGACTGGTATGCCTGGGCGATCAAGGAGATGACCGAGGCCGACTACGTCGTCGTCGTGGCCTCGAAGAAATATCTGCAGGTGGCCGACGGCGCCCCGAGCAGGGAACACCGCGGCGTCCAATCCGAAGCAGCGCTGCTGCGTGACCTCGTGTGGGAGGACCGCGCCAGCTGGCTGCCCAAAATCCTGCCGGTGCTGCTCCCCGGCCACCTGCTCAACGAGATTCCCCGGTTCCTGCAGCCCAGCACCGCCAGCCGCTACGAAGTGAGCGCCTTCACCCCGCAGGGGATAGAGGATCTGCTCCGGGTGATTCTCAGCCAGCCCAGTCACATTCCCCCACCCGTGGGCGAGCCACCCGTCCTTCAGGTCCTGTCCGGTGGGCCAGGCGGTCCGGTCACCTGGAGCCCGCTTGACACGCCGGTCGATGTCCGGTGGCTCGCCGAGATTATCGATCATAAATCATCACAGCGGGTCATTGAGCTTCACCTGGTTCCAAGAGGCAATGTGAGCCGTTGCTCGGTGCGCCGGCTGCGAGAACTCGGCCCGGAACTGCTCGAAATCGGACGCCTTCACGGGATCTTTGCCAGTTCCAAACCACCTGAAGTGGGATATTCCACCTCGGCGGCCTGGGCCTTCTCGGGCCACGCCGGACTAGCTGTGCTGCGATCGGGACAGCGAAGCGCATGGTTTTTGGATCCCGGTGTGCCACTCGACGAGCGTCGTCTCGCCATGGACAGGCTCCTCTTGTACATCGAACTCCTGATGGATATCAAAATGGACCGGCCAGAATCATGGGTGCCGGCAATTGGGACCGACCGATCTGGAGCTCTGCGCCGAATCGGCGTGGACGCGACTGAGTCGATCACCGACTACGATCTGCGCCGGATGCCGACCGAAGTGGCAGAGGAACTGGCCGCGCGGCTCGTCACCGCCCTTCGCGAACCAGCGCCACCCGCGCCCGCGGAACGGCGAGAACCCCGCACCGGCAACATCCACAACAATTTCTCCGGCAATGTCTCCGGCACGGTCATTCAGGCCGGATATATTGACCGGTTCAACTCCTGAGCAGACCCGACAGCATGGTGATCAGGGCCGGCTCGACGGCCTGGCGGGTGGTGGCGGGGTCCTTGGCGTGGACGACCATGAGCGCGGCTTCGATGGTGACGCTGAGGACGAGTTGGGCCAACACCTCGACGGGTTGAGGGATGATCATGCCGGCGGCGACGCCGTTCTCGATCATGTTTTTGATCAGGCCGAGGGCGTGCTCGGCCTCGATCTCGCGCCAGGTGCCCCAGCCGAGCACGGACGGCGCGTCGGTGAGCGAGATCCGCACCACCTCGGGGCGCTGGCAGAGGTCGAGGAACACCCGCAGCGCCACGACCATTTGACCGGCGGTGTCCGGGACGTCCGCGACGGCCTGAGCCACCTCCGCAGTTAGTTCAGCGTCGAGTTGCTCCAGCACGGCCCGGAACAGTCCGGCCTTGTCGCCGAAGTGATGGTGCAGCGCGCCGCGAGTGAGGCCGGCGGCGGAGACGATCTCATCCGCCGAGACCGCCGCGTAGCCTCGCTCCGCGAACAGCGCGCGGGCCGCCGTCATCAGGGCCGCCCGGGTCGCCCGGGAGCGGTCCTGCTGGGTGCGCGGGGTCAGCCGGTCCTCCCTGGCTCGAGGCGATGAACTCGGTGATCAGCCCGGCCAGCACGGCGGGCTGATCTTCCGGGACAAAGGTATAACTGTCCGCCACCTCGACCAGCCGCGCGTTCGGCAGCACCGCCGCCAGCCGCGCGCCGATGCCGGGGAAGAGCCGCTCCTCTCGGGCCCAGGCCAGCAGCACAGGCTTGGTGAAACCGGGCAGCGCCGAAGCCGCGGCCAGGGTGTGCCGGCGGTGCACCGCGACGACGAAGGCGCGGAGGTCTCGGCGGATGCCGGCGTCCCGGCAGGGCCGCAGGTAGGAGTCGGCGATCTCCGGCGGAACCGGCCGCCGGGCTACCGATCCGAACAGCAACGGGCGCAACCGCTTCACCTGCATCACGCGGGACATCAGCCACGTCTGCCCGGGCACCCGCAACAACCGGGGTAGGACGCTGAACGGCGGCGGGAAGAACCGCTTGAACGCGTCGCACGAGGTGAGCACCACCCGGCCGATCCGCTCGGGCCCCGTCGTCATCAGGATCTGGGTCAGCGCGCCGCCGGTGTCGTTGGCGACCAGGGTGACGTCGGACAGGTCGAGCGCCTCGAGGAACTCCCCGATCAGGCTCGCGACCCCGGGCGGGCTGAGGTCCGCGCCCGCCCGCACCGGCACCGAATGCGAGCCGAGCGGCCAGTCCGGCGCCAGGCACCGGTACTCCCGGCTCACCGCCGGCACCACGTTCCGCCAGAGATCGCCGTTGACCAGCAGGCCGTGCACGAACACCACGGCCGGACCGGAGCCCCGCTCGCGGTAGCGGATCGTCCCCGCCGACAGCTCAACCGTCTTCTCCACGCCCAGCTCATCGCTTGTCGCCATACCGTCGAGCGAAACATACGTACCGTATGTATGTCAACGGGAGCCTAGACTCTGCGCCATGGCCGTACCGCTGACGAAGCCACCGGACCAGGGGTTACCGCCCGGGCTGGCCGACGCGACCCGCGACGAGACCGCGCTGCGCCGCTTCCTGCATGGACTGCCCGGCGTGGACCAGGTCGGCGTCGAGCAGCGCGCGGCCGGCCTGGCCACGCGCAGCATCAAAAAAGGCTCGAAGCTGTGGGCCATCGACACCGCGATCACCATGATCGACCTGACCACGCTGGAGGGCGCCGACACGCCCGGCAAGATCCGCTCGCTGTGCGCCAAGGCCCGCCGGCCCGACCCGGAACGACCGGAGGTTCCGCCGGTCGCCGCCGTCTGCGTCTACCCCGACCTGGTGGCCACGGCCAAGGAGGCGCTCACCGGCACGCAGATCAACATCGCCAGCGTGGCGACGGCGTTCCCGTCCGGCCGGGCCAGCCTCCCGGTCAAGATCGCCGACACCGAGTACGCGGTCGCGGCCGGCGCCACCGAGATCGACATGGTGATCGACCGCGGCGCGTTCCTCGCCGGGCGCTACGGCCAGGTGTACGAGGAGATCGCGGCGATCAGGCAGGCCTGCGGAACCACGCACCTCAAGGTGATCCTGGAGACCGGTGAGCTGGCCACCTACGACAACGTGCGGCGCGCGTCCTGGCTCGCGCTGCTGGCCGGCGGCGACTTCATCAAGACCTCGACCGGAAAGGTCTCCCCGGCGGCCACCCTCCCGGTCACGCACGTGATGCTGCAGGCCGTGCGGGACTGGCACACGGCCACCGGCGAGTTGCGCGGGGTCAAGCCGGCCGGCGGCATCCGCAACACCAAGGACGCCATCCGCTACCTTGTCGCGGTGCACGAGGTGGCCGGCCCGGAGTGGTTGTCCCCCAACCTGTTCCGCATCGGCGCGTCCAGCCTGCTCAACGATCTGCTGATGCAGCGCCGAACCCAGCTCGAGGGCCACTACAGCGGCCCGGACTATGTGACGGTGGACTAGTGAGCGAGAGTGAGGCCGCGGTGTCGGCTGGACGGAGGAGCAGCGCAGGTGCGAGGAACGAGCACCGAGCAGCGCACGGAGGAAGCCGACACCTTCTGCGGCCGAACGGAAGCGAACCGAAGGCACTGACATGACCACGTGGGAGTACGCGCCCGCCCCGGAGTCGCGGGAGATCGCGAACCTCAAGCCGGACTACCGGATGTTCGTCGACGGGAAGTTCGTCGAGGGCACCGGGGAGCCGCTGAAGACGATCAACCCGGCCACCGAGGAGGTGCTGGCCGAGGTGTCCACCGCCGAACCGTCCGATGTGGACACCGCGGTGAAGGCGGCGCGGCGGGCCTACGACCGGGTGTGGGGCAAGATGCCCGGCGCCGAGCGCGCCAAGTACATCTTCCGGATCGCCCGCATGATCCAGGAACGCGCGCGCGAGCTGGCCGTGCTGGAAAGCCTGGACAACGGCAAACCCATCAGAGAGTCCCGGGACGTCGACATCCCCCTTGCCGCGGCGCACTTCTTCTACCACGCGGGCTGGGCGGACAAGCTCGAATACGCCGGGCTCGGACCGAACCCGCGCCCGCTCGGGGTCGCCGGCCAGGTGATCCCGTGGAACTTCCCGCTGCTGATGGCAGCGTGGAAGCTCGCCCCGGCCCTGGCCTGTGGCAACACCGTCGTACTCAAGCCGGCCGAGACCACCCCGCTGACCGCCCTGGTGCTGGCCGAGATCATCCAGCAGGCCGACCTCCCGCCCGGGGTGGTCAACATCCTGCCCGGCGCCGGAGACGTCGGCGCCGAGCTGGTCAACCACCCGGACGTGAACAAGGTGGCGTTCACCGGCTCCACCGAGGTCGGCAAGCTCATCCAGCGCTCGCTGGCCGGCACCGGCAAGAAGCTCACCCTTGAGCTGGGCGGGAAAGCGGCCAACGTGGTGTTCGAGGACGCCCCGCTGGACCAGGCCGTCGAGGGCATCGTCAACGGGATCTTCTTCAACCAGGGCCACGTGTGCTGCGCCGGATCCCGGTTGCTGGTGCAGGAATCCGTGGCCGACGAGCTGCTGGACAAGCTCCACGCCCGGGTGTCCACCTTGCGCATCGGCGACCCGCTGGACAAGAACACCGACGTCGGCGCCATCAACTCGAAGGAACAGCTCGCCAAGATCCGGGAGCTGGTCTCCTCCGGCGAAGAGGAGGGCGCGGTCCGGTGGACCAGCCCGTGCCCGGTGCCGGACAAGGGCTTCTTCTTCGCGCCGACGGTGTTCGCCAACGTCAGCCAGGCCATGCGGATCGCCCGCGAGGAGATCTTCGGCCCGGTGCTGTCGGTGCTCACGTTCCGCACCCCGGACGAGGCGGTGGCCAAGGCCAACAACACGCCCTACGGCCTGTCCGCCGGGATCTGGACCGACAAGGGCTCCCGAATCCTCTGGATGGCGCAGAAGCTGCGCGCCGGCGTGGTGTGGGCGAACACGTTCAACCGGTTCGATCCCACCGCCCCGTTCGGCGGCTACCAGGAGTCGGGTTTCGGCCGCGAGGGTGGCCGCACCGGGTTGGAGGCCTACCTCGATGCCTGACCGTCTTTCCGTCGCGAAGACGTACAAGCTCTACATCGGCGGCGCGTTCCCGCGCTCCGAGTCCGGTCGTTCGTACCCGGTGCGGGACAGCCGGGGCAACTTCGCGGCCAACGCCGCCCAGGCGTCCAGAAAGGACGTTCGAGACGCGGTCGCCGCCGCCCGCAAGGCCTTCGCCGGCTGGTCCGGCGCGACCGCGTACAACCGCGGCCAGGTCCTCTACCGGGTGGCCGAGCTGCTCGAGGGCCGCCGCGAGCAGTTCCTGGCCGAGGT
>NZ_DASYTH010000104.1:0-3823 GCF_036002505.1 Actinophytocola sp.
AGACCCACGGCGGCGAAGCGCGCATCCGCGCCGCCCACTTCCCCGCCCTCAAGACCCTCCAAGACCTCGACCAGGGCCACCTGCGCGGCATCACCCGCCCCCAGGTCGCCCACCTGAGCACCCTGGACTTCATCGCCGCGAAGGAGAACGTGGTCTTCCTCGGCCCACCCGGTCGTGGTTAACACTGCGCATTCCTTTCATCGGGGTGTGTCGAACAGTCCAGTTTGGTCGGGTTTGACCTGGATACGGAGCCCTTTGCGGCGGCCCCGGTTGACGTAGATCGCTTGTAGTTGGCCGCGTTGGACCTTGTGCAACACGGTTTGGCGGGCTATGTCGAGGGCGTGGGCGGCCTGGTCGAGGGTGAGCCAGCCGGCGGGCACGTCGGGTTGGATCTTGTTGCGGAGGTTCTGGTCGATGCGGATCCGCCAGGGGGCGCCGGGGGTGATCTGCTCACCGATGATGAACCCGTCGCGCAGCCACCGATAGAGGGTGACCTTGCTGACGCCCAGCAGCTTTTCGGCGTCGGTGATGGTGACCACGATGGCATCTTGGTCGTCGGGTACGACATTCTCGTTGGGCGGCGGCTGGTTGGCGGGGATGCCGCGGGAGACGCGCAGCGCCTTGACCCGGGTCTTGGTCCAGGGCTGGTCGGTGCCGGTGGTGCGGTGTTGTTTGGCCAGGACGACCGCGATGGTGCGGTCGTCGTAGTGCTCGGCGAGCCGGCGGATGAGGGTGACGGTGTCCTCGCTGGTGGTGCGGGTATGGCCGCCGCGTTTGGTCATCGCCATGGGCAGTTCGGTGTCGGCGCCGCCTTGCCATTGGATGCGCAGCTGCGCGACGCGGGTCTCGGCGTTGACGGTGAGCACGATGTGGTCGATGACCGCCCGGATCAGCTGCTTGCGTTCGATGATCGTGGTGGTCGCCGCGTGGAAGACCGAGGCGAGGTCGGCGCCGGCACGGCGGATCCAGGCGACCTCGTCGTCGGTGAGGGTGACCGGGCGACGGGCTTGCTGGGCACGTAGGTCGTTCTCGGCGCGGCGCACCGCGCCAAGTTTGTCCTCCAACATCCGTTCCAATGTTCTTGCTACCAAACGGTTTTCTGGTTCCACGGTGTCGTACTGGCGGTGGGCTCGGTCGGCCTCGTAGCGGGCGCGCTCGACGGCGAGTTCGAAGGCGACCATCCGCTGCCGGTAATGCGTATCGGCCTCGGCCAGTGCTTTCGCGGTGGCTTCCAAGCTGGCCGGTTCCAGGATCGCGAACAGCTGGGTGAGGACGGTCTTCTCCAACCGGCCACCGCCGATGGATTGGCAGCCGTGCGCGGTGCCATACAGCTGCTTGGCCCGAGCACACACGTAGCGGGGGCTGTTGCCCTTCGCTCCGGAGTAGCCGGTCTGCATGGTCCGCCCGCATCGCCCGCAGCGCAGCAGGCCCTGCAACAGGGCTCGGCCCTCCCGCGGTGCGCCACCGCCGTGACCGCGGGGTGGCCGCCAGTTGGCGCGCAGCCGGGCGGTGTTGGCCTCGAAGGCGGCCCAGGTGATGAACCCGGGATGGTGCTCGGGGATCAGCACGGCCCACTGGTCGCGGGGCAGCAGCCGCACCCGGACGGTCACCCGTCCGGAGGCGTCGACGCGTTTCTCGGTGCGGGTGCGGCCGAACACAAACGCGCCAGCGTAGGCGGGGTTGGACAGGAAGTCGTGCACCGCCGGGTAGGTCGCAGCCCGCCAGGTGATCCGGGCGGACCCGTTGGCCCGCCGCGGCAGCAGCAGCCCGTCCTCACGCAGCGACAGCAGCACCTGGCGGGCCGAGCCGAGCTCATCGAAGCGGCGGAACACCGTGGCGATGGCCTCGGCTACCGCTTCGTCCGGGGTGAGGACGACCTGATCCTCAGTGTCGTAGTCCAGCCCGACGGGCAGGCCCTGCTTCAGCTCACCCTTGGCGGCCTTGTGTTTGAGGCCGGCGGTCAGTCGGGAGCGGATCAGGTGCAGCTCCGCCTCGGACATGGTGCCCTTGAGGCCGAGTACGAGTCGGTCGTTGAAATCGCCGGGGTGGTAGATGCCGTCGGCGTCGGCGATCAGGGTGTCGGTCAGGGCACATAAATCCAGCAGTTGGTACCAGTCGGCGTTGTTGCGGGCCAGCCGGGACACCTCGATACCCAGCACCAGACCGACCTTGCCGAGCCCGACGTCGGCGACCAGCTCACGAAACCCGAGTCGCCCGTCGGTGCGGGCGCCGGAGCGGCCCAGATCGGCGTCGATGACCACGACCTGATGGGCCGGCCAGCCCAGACCGACCGCGCGTTCCCGCAGTTCGTACTGCCGCTCCAAGCTCTCCGTGTGCTGCTGCACCTGGGTCGGGGTGGACTGGCGGACATAGACATAGGCGTCGCGACCCACATGCGACGCGGTGATCTTCCCGCCCGACACCAGCAACGCCGGCGCCGCCGACCCCGTGACGGGCTCAGCCACGACCAGACCCCTCACCGCAGATCCCACCGGTCGGTTCTTCGGCGATCAACACACCCCGGGCGATCAATCGGGCTAACAACACCAGCACCTGGGCCCGTGCCTGCTCCGGCAGCCCCGCCCACCCGCCGGCACCGCCCCCGCCGTCATCGATGAGCAGGGCAAGCTGACAGTCAGCAGCTATGGTCATGGCACGCAAATAGGTTCACCTGTTTCGAATCGTTGGCCGCGATCAGGAACGTGGTGAACCTATTTGCGTGCTCTCGCCCTGGCAGACTCGACAGCCGACCTCCCCGCCGGCGCCGCCAACCGACGACCCGGCGCGCAGAGCGGCAGCGACCCGGTCGTACTCGCGCCGGCCCACCCCCAGCCCCGGGCACTGCGTGTTCAACCGCAGCTGCCCGTCCGCCCAGCCGTGCCAGCGTTCGGCGACCTCGGCCGGGCTGCTGCCCAACGCATGCGCGACCTCGTCCACCGACGCACCCGCCAACAGGGCGCGATGGATGCTGATCACCGCGCAGACCCGCATCCCCTCGGCGATCACCGTCTCCAACGCGACCTGCCGCACGTGATAGGCCGCGCCACCCTGTCCAGCGAGTTCCTCAGCAGTAGCCGCAGCGAATGCAGCCTGGTAGGCATCCATCGCCTCCCACACACCCACGTCACGGACACCGCAACCCGGAATGTCGTTATCCCGCAACACAACCGATGTCACCGGCCCGCCCTCAACAACACGGCGACCAAAGACCGCAGTCGACGCAACCCCTCGGCGTCGAGCACCACCACCGGCCCATCCGCCTCAACCGAGCCCAACACATCGGTCGCATCGGCGCGGATCGTTCCCGGCGACCCATCCGGCAGCTCGATCACCAACAACAGCACGCCATTCCAGCGTTTGAACGAAGCCGCCTTCACCAGCAGGCCGAACAACGGATGAGCCTCACCCGTGACCCGCACCTCGCACGGCAGCACCGCACGAAGATGTTGCAGTCTGTCGCTTTCTCTCCCGGCACCGGCAAGACCCACCTCGCGATCGGTCTGGCCATCCGGGCCTGCCAGGCCAGCCACCGCGTCGCCTTCGCCACCGCCGCCCAATGGGTCGACCGCCTCGCCGCCACCCACCACGCCGGCCACCTCCACACCGAGCTGACCACGCTCGGCCCCTACCCCCTCCTCGTAGTGGACGAGGTCGGCTACATCCACTTCGAAGCCGAAGCCGCCAACCTCTTCTTCCAACTCGTCTCGAACCGATACGAACGAGCCCTGATGCGTGGTTTACAGCAACCACCCCACCACTTAAAGTAATTTCATACCACCCTTAGGTCGAGAGTGATTCATCCTCCCCGTACAGAAAAGGGTGA
>NZ_DASYTH010000105.1:0-1746 GCF_036002505.1 Actinophytocola sp.
CAGGAGCTGGTTGGTGGTCGAGCCGACCTGCCAGACCCGGGTGATGGGCTTGCCCGCCTTGGCCTGGTGCGGCACCCGGGTGCAGACCATCCCCGACGCCTTGGCCACATCGACCGCGGCGACCCGCTCCACGATCTCCTCGTGGTCATCGACCTCGGCCTGCTGGCCTGCTGGCACCGGCCGTCCTCCTCCATCACGGGTCGCAGACGGGCTGCCCGGGGGCTCGGTTGGGGACCGAAACGCTGACCGGCGTGCTCAAGGCAACAACGCGCGACCCTGCTGATCGGGCCCCGGCGCCAGACTCATCCACGGCCTCAACGGTCAAGAACGCACCGGCGTCGGCGGGCAACCCGACCCATTTTCACGCCCGCACGGCGTCCCCCACAAATTCGGCCTACCCGGGGATGGCTCAGTGGCGAGTTTCGCTGGCCGTATCGCCGGACTCACCTAGAGCCGCCTGGACGCGCTGGCGGATTAGCGCGTCACCGCCGTCGAGGCACTTGGCGTAGATCCTGAGCAAGACCTCGACCGAGTGCCCGGCCCACTCGGCCACCGTGGTGGGCGGCACGCCGCCGTTGAGCCACGTGGACACGGCCGCGTGCCGAAGGTCGTAGGGCGTCTTCGCCAGGGGCGACGCAGCGACCTCGGCGGTGAACGCGGCCTGTCGAGCGCGCCGCCACATCCGCCCGATCGTCATCGTGGGCAGCTCGCCGCCGTTGCGCTCGCCGACGAACATCCGCCCATCCGGCCGGACCCCGAACTCCTCGATGTGGGCGTGTAGCAAGGCGGTCAGCGCGGGCGGGCAGGGCACGACACGGACCTCCCCTCGTGCCCGCTGCTTGAGTGGGCGCTGGTCGCGGTTGCGACCGCTGTCAGTCCACTCCTTGCCGGCGTAGGGCTCGGCGCTTTCGATGTGCAGCTCGCCCCATCCCCGCTTGGGGAGCAACAGGTTGTGCTTGGCGAGGCTGATCGCTTCCTCAGGTCGGAGTGCGGCGAAATACAGGCAGCCGAAGAACGCGACCAGCCGTCGCCCGCCGCGCTGCTCGCCGACGGCGTGGAGCAGCGTGCGAGCCTGTATCGGGTTAGTCGAAGTAGCCCCTGTGGGGACGCCGTGCGAGCGTGAAAACTGGCTCATATCAGGCGAAGTCGGTCGGTTTTCCGGTCAGCGACCCGCCGACGGTCGACCCCGTGGGTGGTCTTGGGCGGCGTCCACTTCAACGCCGGGATCGGGTTCTTGTTGAGCAGCTCCAGCTCAACGGCATACTCCAGGGCAGCGTGGAGGATCTTGCGCCGTCGACTCGTCACGCTCGGCGCGGCCGGGGTGCTGTCGAGCTTGACCGTGAGGCCGTCAAGGACCTGCCGGAGCCGTCTGGGGTCGCGCAGCGCGGACACGGGTCGTGTGTGGCTGGCGACCCAGCGCAGCGCGCTGCGGATATTGTCGGGGCAGTTGGGATCGTCGCGGCGGCCCGTGTTGAACGCCCACCGTTTCAGCGCGGCGCGGATGATCTTGTCGCTCGGTTTCCCTCGCTCGTTGGTGAACATGGCCGTTGTGACTGCGGTGAGCGCCTCGGCGTGCGTGCGCCTAGTCGTAGCCGCGACCCGAGGCCATTTCATGTCGGCGAACGCGCAGGCGAACGCGTACCAGGACATGTCCTTGCTGGCCCGGATCATGGAGACCGGCCGACCGGTCTTGATGTCGAAGGCCTCCCCCTTGCGGGCGGCGGACAGCAGGTCGGACCGGAAGCT
>NZ_DASYTH010000106.1:0-7402 GCF_036002505.1 Actinophytocola sp.
GCCATCAGCGCGCCACTCGCGGTGGAGGCCGTCGACCGCATCCTCACCGGCCGGACCAGGACCACCGGCGTCGCCTCCGCGGGCGCGGTCTTCGACGCCCCGGACTTCCTCCGCGCCCTGTCCTCACACCTCACGCTGCACATCCCGCTCGACACACCCAGCTGACCGGCGACCCGTGCCGGGATCCAGACCGTGGTCAGTGCGGTCGATGAGCAGGCTCGCAGCAGGAAGCGCTGCGCGCTCGCCGCCGGCGGTCGAGTGGCTCGCCGACAACTCGTTCATCAGCGACGACCGCTGACGCAACTCGACCGTCGCACACGCGGTCAGCAGGTTGAGTGGAACAGTCCGGCAAGGGCACTGTTCTCGGCCAGGTCGTTGTAGATCTTCACCGCTTCGCGGGTCTCCAGCACATGGACCTCGACGGACCGCTCCTCCAGGTACCGCAGCGTGGCCTGGTCGACGTGCAACTGCCGATCCATGCCTAGCGACAGGACAACGACGGTCGCACCGTGCGCGAGAAGCTCCTCAACATCGGCAACCTGGATCCCCGGCACATGCCGGGTTCCGGTCTCGGACCAGTCCCACGCCCGCCCGCCGCCCGGATACAGCTTCCAGTCCTTCTCGACGCCGAGGCCATCGACCTCCATCCGGCCCCAGGACAGGTCCAGGATCTTCGGCGAGCGCTCACCTTGGCTCACGATCGACTCCCATCGGCGAAGGGACGGCACCGCGGGGCACCGCCGTACAGGTGTACCCGATCGTCAACCTCACGGACCGGAGCGGTGACCTGGAACAGGGTCCGAGCGGGCCTCGGCATGGCGATCTGGACGGTCCACGGCTCGTTGTACCACTGCGCACGCAAGGGGTCACAAAGCTGTGGCGGCCCGGAGACCGAGGGCCTCGGCGCAGGCGTGCACATCGGCCGGGGCGCCGTCGACGAGCAGGCTCAGCGGGACGACCTCAGGGCCGGGATAGGCCAACTCGCTGCCCTGCCGATCGTCGTACGCGCTGATGCCCAGCTCGCCGCCGTCCTTGTCCACCCGAAACGGCTGCAGCTGCGGCACCGGTCCGCGGTGAAACGAGACGATAAGGTGCCAGGAGAAGGCCGGATTGTGCAGCCGGAAGTCGATCCAGGAGAAGTTCGGCGGCTGCCGGCGATGACTGTGAAACATCGCCACGATCTCGCGCCCCGACGCCTCGATCCGGCGGTATGCCTTTAGCAGATCGGTCGGGT
The DNA here is from genome assembly GCF_036002505.1 of Actinophytocola sp. Lineage (GTDB taxonomy): Bacteria > Actinomycetota > Actinomycetes > Mycobacteriales > Pseudonocardiaceae > DASYTH01. The sequence continues at coordinate 1,235 of NZ_DASYTH010000106.1, forward strand.
CGGCCACGAAGCCGGCGTCATGGTGGCGCCGGAAGTACTGTCCCTGCGCCTCGAAGGCGGCACGGTTGCCCGGCTCGTTGCGCCGATTGCGGTGGACGTTCAGGAAAACCACGTCGGTAGCGCGAAACGGGACGCCGGGCTCGGCGACGAGAAGCCCGTACGACTTCAGACCGGCGTCGTGGATCCGGGTCGCCTCGCGGAGAAAGCGCAGGCACACCTCGGCCGGCATGCTGGCCGTCTCCGTGGTGCTCGGGTCACCCTGAGCCGAAATACACGCGGACAAGTACGAGTCCATCACTCCTCCTGGCGGTGGCGTTGCATCGCTACCCAGGAGGCGGACGAGCGAGGGTAGATACAAGCAGCGGCGATGGCGATGTGTCGCCATCGCGACGTCTGCTCTCCCGCCGTGCCAGCCGATCACTTGACACGCCTAGCCCAACGAGGGGCCGCGCGCTGATTATGAGCAGGCGTGCCGCCACATCGCTCGCGAGACGGATGGTCGGGCCATGCTCCAGCGTTTGCTCGACTCCGTACTGGCAGGTTTGTCTCAGCGCGGATCCTGGGTGTTGAGGGAAGCGGTGATGTCTCTGGCGCGTCGTTCGCCGATGAAGTCGTGTCCGAACATGGCGATCAGGATCGTGGCGATGAGTCCTGTGCCGTAGGGGGCGAGGACCAGTGCGAGCAGGCCGTTCGGCGCGAATGTTCGGGGTGCGCCGTTGCGTTCGTCCAGTGGCGCCTCGGCGATCTTGCGCAGCCCGGAGCGGACACCGAGGACCACGGTCAGGTCATAGAGGACAGCCATGGCCACTCGGATGGCGTCGTGTCGGTCGCCGAGGATGCCGATGGTGAATCCGACGGCCATACCGCCGACCAGGCCAAGCGCGAGCACGAAAACGATGACGGCGCCGACCCGCCGCCGCCAGTACGAGCCGTTTCGCGTCTGCCAGGTGGTGCCGAGGAACGGCACCGGGACGACGCCGTTGTGCAGTCGCGCCTGAATACGCAGGCGGGCGTCGACGGTTTCCGCGGGGGTGGCTGCCTTCTTGGTCATAGCCGGCTCCATCAAACATGCGGCCAAGGCGGCCGTGACCAACTTTCCGCAAGGCCGTGTCCAAAGAGGATGGCCCCCCCGGGGCATTCGGATCAACACGGCCCGTCCCGGACCTTGATACCACTGCGTGCGAACAGGCCGGGCTGCCGATGGAGGTCCGAGCCGGATTCTCGGGCATGGACCGCGAAGCTGCCGAGACGGTCGCCGCCCTGTTCGTGGACAGCGTCCTGCCGGACGTCAGCGAATCCTTTGGCAACGGGCATGGAAACGGCTCCTCAGATGATCTCTGAGGGGCCGTTTCTCCTGGTAGCGGGCCGCAGCCGCATCGATAAGTCTCGAAGCGTTCTGGTTACACATCTGGTTACGGATGGCGGGGCCGATCCCCGGCCCGCCTGAGCCCCGGCCATTTCAGCCGGTCCGTGAGTCGGCGAGCCTCGCAGCGTTGAGGGACATTGCGCGGCCGTCGTTTCCCCCAATTCGCGAGCACATGACCTGTTGACAGTCCTTTGGGGACACAAGGGACACGAGGGTCGCCGGTCGCGTCCGCTGGCGTGGTGTAAGAGACGGCTAACGAACAACTCCACGCATAAGATCAGAAACCACGGATCAGCGTCCGGCGCACACCGGTTGAGACAAACTGGCTCAGCGGTGACGCCTGGAACTCGGCGACCCGCACGTACTGCACGAAGAGGCTGGGGGCTGCTCATGCAGGCCTCGTACGCCGCCGGCCTGCTGCTCGCCGGCCTCGGCCGGTCGGCGCTCATCGACCCCTTAGCCGGCGCCCCCCATGACCAGGGCGTCCTCGTCGCGAACGCGAAGAGAGGGACGCCCTGATCATGCCCGAATCGACGGTTACATGTACCCGACTTCCTGCAGGGCGCTCGTGTAGTTGCCCATGAGCTGCTGCACGGACTGGTCGTCGCCGCCCGCGTAGACCTGGATCTCGAAGTCCGACACGATGGACTCGGCTTGGGCGTTGAGCCGGAGCGTCTCGTCCTCCGCGAGGATCTTCAACAGCTCCTCGACCTGGCCGTCGAGGATCATGAAGCCGCTCGCCGGCCCGGTCACCGCGAAATACTCACGGTGGCTGTGCACTCGGCCCTGCTTGGTCAGTTCCTCGAACCGCTCGACCGCCTTGCCGAAGACATCGAGTCCCTTGGCCTCCCGGTTCGGAACGCCGGCCCCCCACCGGATCAACACGGCACCGTTCATGGCTCCCCCTCCGGTGCTCATCGACATGCGCCGGCTCGCCCCGCGATCCGCGGGAACGCGGTCGAGGGACGGCCGCTCGCCTGACTCCTCCACTGTACGACCGGCTGTACCCGTTGGGCAGGGTCGGAGTTCTCGGTGTTGTGTCGTTCGGTGTCGACGGTGCTGAGCCGCGCTTTGGTGAGGATTTCCAGGCGTGTGGCCGAGTCGTACACCACTCCAGCGGACGAAACCATCCTCCGCCCTTCGAGGCGGTCGACCGGCTTGTAGCTGCGGCTTCACCACCGAGGAAGAGGCGTGGAGCGCGGCTGTGAAGGCCAACACTGCCGCCGACACCGGCCGCCGGGTACCGCCGTCGCGGCGTACCATCGCCGAGTTCTTCGCCGAGTGGCTGACCGCCGTGCGGCATTCCCTCAAGCCCTCGACCTACGCCAACTACGCCGACGTGGTGCGAATCATTGGCAAGCGACGGCTTCAGGACATCGACGTGCCGACGCTCGACGAGCTGTACCGGCATCTCCTGCGCGAAGGTCGCTGCAAGCCCGACACAAACGTCGCCAGGTACGACTACTGGCGTACCCGCAGGCTGGCCGCGATCGAGCTGCCGCCGAGAGAAATCGCGCGGCAGAGCGGTACCAGCATCCACGCCGCCCGCGCGGCCGTGCAGCGCTACCGGCGCGGCCGCGTCCCGACAGCGACGACGCCCGGCTTGGCCCCGAAGACGGTCAAGAATGTGCACCGGATGCTGCATCGGGCGCTAAGTGATGCGGTGGCGTGGGGCTACCTGGCGGCAAACCCGGCAACCCATGCGAGCCTGCCCAGGGAGCGACGCAGGAGCGCACGGCAGCGGGGCAAGACATGGACCGCCGAACGCCTGGTTGAAGGTTGCGACGCAGGACCGCGACGCCGCGATGTGGGTTGCAAGACGGCCAGCGGCCGACGCACCATCGCGCTCGATCCACTCACCGCATCGTACCTGCGTCGCCATCTGGCGATGCTCGCCGACGAGCGACGGGAGTTCGGTGCGATGTACCGCCACCACGGCAAGCTGTTCTGTCACCCAGACGGCCGCCCGATCCACCCCGACACGATCACACGCCGGTTCGACCGCCTGGTCGACCGGACCGGGGTGCCCCTGATCCGGCCGCACGATGTTCGGCACACCTTCGCCACGCTCTCGTTCGACGCGGGGGTCGAGCCAAAGGTGGTAGCCGACCGCATCGGGCACGCCAACATGGCGTACACCCTGACGATCTACACCCACCGCTCTACCGGCCACGATCAACCGGCCGCCGACAAGGCCGCCTCCCGAGGACTGCCCGGAGGCGTAACTGGGCCGGGTTGCAAGGCCCGATGGTTACCGATCGGGTTACATCACGCATGCGAAAGGCCCCCGGAGAGATCTCTCCGGAGGCCTTTTCCCTGGTAGCGGGGACAGGATTTGAACCTGCGACCTCTGGGTTATGAGGTGGCCAAGGGACGTCCCGCCGTGCCTCGCGATGGCCTACCTGTCCTGGTCAGCCGACGTACCGTCGTGCCGCACGGGCAGTCCTGTCCTCTTGATCCCAGCGGTCCCGCACCGTCTCGTTAGCACTGGCGTTAGCAAATGGGTGCGGCTCTCCTGAGGGTGTCTATCGGGCAGGGATGACGCCGTTGAGGTAGCGGGCGTTGTGGGTGCGTTGTTGTTCCTGGGCCAGGTGCCATGGCCAGTAGTCGTCGAAGTCGGCGTTGCTGATCAGGGCGGGTAGCTTGAGTACGGCCTCGGCTCCGGGCAGGCCCCAACGGGCGCCGGTGATGTCCATGCGGTCCTTGACCAGGTAGCGGCAGGCACCCTCGATGACGCCGGTGGCGATCGGCCAGCCCGCGGCCAGAGCGGTGGGGTAGTCCAGCCAGGGCTTCTTGTTGGTCAGGTAGGTGGCGGCGGTGTCGGCGGCTTGGCGCTGGCCGGGGTCCAGGCCGTGGTAGGTGGCCTTGCGGCGGATCGCGGCGGCGACGATGCCGGCCCGCCCGGCAAGGATCGCCCGGGCGTGCTCACGTACCCATGCTTCGACCCGGCGGTCGCCTTCGGTGAAGAAGCACCAGGCGGCCTTCCACAGGTATTCGATGACGTGGATGAAGTCGACCACGATCGTGACGTTGGCCTTGCGGGTGTGGGCTTCGGCGTGGATGCGGGCGATCTGGTGGGCGTTGCCGTCGACGAGGGCTACCCAATCCCGCTGGTGGTCGGGGTCGCGGCGGGCGGCTTCGTTGAACCCGGCGGTGATCACCGCCGCGGCATCGTCGGTGACGCTGGCGGTCAGCCACTTGCCGTGGGCGGTGGGCGCCGGGCGGGCCTTGTCGCGTTCGACGTCGCTGGCAGGCAGGATGTCGGCGACCGTTCGTGGTGTCGGGGTCAGGTCGTAGACGCAGGCGACCTCGGCCATCCGTTTGCGGTAGCGCTTCTCCCCTCGGGAGAGCCGGGTCGACAGCTTGCGGCTGGCCGCGTTGCGGGCGGTGGCCTCCCGCAGCGCCTCGGGGCGCATCACCACACCCTTGGCGTCATAGGTCATCACCACCGCGTCGGTGTCCGCGCCGGGCCCGGGTGCCCGCGCGGCGTAGAAGGCGTCAATGTCCACACCGGCGCGGGTAGCCAGGTTCTCCACCTGGCGTTTACCGATCCGCACCCCGCTCGCGCGGGTGATCGCCGCGGCGGCGGCGTCGAACGACCCGCGGGCGGCCTCCACCGCGGCGATGCGCCGCAACCCGTGCGAGTGCTTCTCCGCGGGCAGGTTGAGCACTGCATCAGCGGGATGCAGATCGGCCCGGCCCGGGGCCCGGTAGGCGATCCGCGCCACGACAACGTCCCCGAATATGGTGGCCAGTCCGCGTTCCCGGCCGAACTCGGCGCTACCGCGCCCGGCCCCGCCGGCGTCGGTCACCGTCTGCAGCCGCCGTTCCCGGCTGGCGTGAAGATCCAGACTGTCCTGCAACATCTGGCGCAGCAACACCAGACCATCGACGTGCAGCCGCTCCTCCAACTGCCCATGGGTCATGGCCATGGCGTGCTCACCGCCCAACCAGTTCACCATGGTGGCGAACCGCGTGCGTGAAGCGGTGAACGCGTCGTTCGGGCTCTGAGATGCGTAGGCTTGCACCGGGCTCCTTCTTTGCGACGTTCGGGTCTAGACATCCACGAACGTAACGGGAAGGAGCCCCCTTTTCCGTACCTGACCAGTCTTCATCCCCTGGTCACACACCAAGCCAGCGCACCCTCAAGAGAGCCGCACCCAAAAGCTATCGCCGATGCGGGCTGGTGTCCCGCGGTCGGCAACGCGTCCGTGCTGCGGACGGGGGCGTCACGGGGTCGCACCCCGCCGGCGGTGCCGGTGCCGTGTTTGTGTGCTCCATGTGTGCTCGGACGCCGCGAACAGGGCGGCACTGGACGGACCAAACGGCACACCATTGCGCCATCAGTCCGGACGAAATGGCCGTGGAACGGACTGGCCGGCACTATACGGACTGCTCTTAATCCGCGGGTTGTAGGTTCGAGTCCTACGCGGCGCACCCGTGTTGAACAGGCCGTATAGCCACCGGGCTATGCGGCTTTGATCTTTGGGTGTCGCGTGGGTGTCACGGTGGTGCGGGCCTTCCTGCTGTGTCGTGTGCGACGGGATCGCTTGGGCCGCACTGGTTCGGGCCTGGTGCCGTGGTCGGATGCTGCGGACGTGGGCGGGCCGGTCTTCGCGCGGGTTCGGTGCCGGTGGCCGGGGTTGCGGGCCGCCGCGGCCAACACAAGGCGGGCGGTGGCTTCGGCGACCTTGAAGTGCAGGTCAAGCAGGACGCTGGTGTACGTGTCGGCGGTGAGCACGATGCTGGTGTGCCCGAGCTGTTCCTGGACGGTCTTGAGGTCTGCGCCGGCAGCGTGGGCG
>NZ_DASYTH010000107.1:0-12887 GCF_036002505.1 Actinophytocola sp.
GGCTACCTGAAGGCGGGACACACCCGGTAGGTCGGCACCGTTGGCGCGTGTCCCGCCTTTGCGTAGCCGTGTCCCGGCTTGGCGTAGGCATGTTCCGGCTTGGCGTAGGCATGTTCCGGCTTGGCGTAGGCATGTTCCGTCCTCGTGGAGACCCCCACAAACGATCCTGAAACAGCCGATCCCTCTCCGGCCAGTCCGTGACAGGAACGCTCGCCTCACGCCGTCGTAGTCGCATCCGCAGGCACCGGAACCCGGCAGGCGTCACCCGACGTGAACCCCTGGTCGGTGATGTCCAACGCACTGTTGAACCGCGCCCGCTGGTTCTCCAATGCGACGTGGTAGGTCAACTCGATCACGCCGCGCTCACCGAACTCCTTGCGCAACTCGGCCACCTGCTCGTCGGTCACCGACACCGGACTGGTGCTCATCGCGTCCGCGTAAGCAACAGCCAGCCGCTCCTGCCGCGTGTAGCTCGGCGACGTGGCGTACTTGTCGATCTGTTGCAGCCGCTCGATATCCAACCCCTCGAGCCGCTGCAGCATGGTGCCGAAGTCCACACACCACGAGCACCCGAGTTGCTGCGCGACCCGGTACACCGCCAGCTCCCTCACGTTGGGCGGCAACACCTTCGACGCCTTCTGCACGGCCAGCTCGTGCCGCCCGCCCGCGATCATCAGCTTCAGGTGATGTGCTGAGACGGTCATCGGCTCAGGCACCGCGCCGAACCGCTTCCGGGCGAACCGGTACATCAACCGCAGCACCGGACCGGCATCTTTCGTTGCCACACCGGGAATCCTGGGCATGATCTCCTCCTTCTTGGTCAGTACAACCGAAGGACGAGGCTCAGGAACCGGGTGTGACAACCCGGGCCACGAAGTACAGCGCGCCGGTGGCGGTGTGCCGGATGAGGAGCAGGAAGGGCCGGTCGACGTCGACCTGGATCGGGTCGCCCATAGGCATGCTGACGAGGCGGATCATCACCGCGGTCGCGGCGGCGCCTTCGAGGCCCTGCTCGTCGAGTCGCAGCACGGACTCGTGGAACACGGCCTGCACGGCGAGGGGGTGCGGGCTGATCAGGCTCAGGTCGGCGTCGTCGGTGAAAACGGTGCGGACGCCGAGCTGTTTGAGCGGCGCGGTCAGCTCGGCCTGCAGGGACACCTTGACCTTGGGCAGCCGCAGGTTGACTTGGGTCGACTTCGGGGCGGAAAGCAGGCGGGCCAGTGCGGCCGCGGTCAGTGATGGCTCGGCCTCGGTCAAGTCGTTGTCCGGCAACAGGATCACGGCGTCGACGCCGCCGACCGCGGGGAGGCTGACCACCTGCCAGCCGCCGGTGCGGGCGTAGCCGATGGACTCGGACAGCTCCATCGTCGGCACCTCGACCGTGCCGCCAGGAGCGTGGAACGGCCGCGGTGTGGTGGCGCCCTCGATGAACCGGTTCCGCCAGGCGCACTTCAGGTACAGCGCGTTGACCAGCGCGGCCACCGTGTTCTCGGCGATCGCACCGTCCGGCAGCAGCTCGGGGATCAGGTCCCGGGTGGTCTCCGCGACGTCCCGGTTGATCAGTTCCCGGGCCTTCTGCGCGGCGTTGCGGAACGGCGCCGTCCGCACCGAGCCCCGCACCCAGCGCGCCAGCTCGTCGGCGAACGAGTCCCGGATGTCGATCGAGTCGTCCGCCCAGAGCGTGTTCGCCACGGCGAGCACCGGCTCCTCGTCATCCCGTCCGACCCGGCCCAGCGTGGCCGCCCCGGTGAGCAGCCGGCCGAGTCCGTCGACATCGCCGAGCAGGGCGACCAGCTCGTCCCGAGTGACCCCGCGTGCCCCGGCCGTGACGAGACCCAGCGCGCTGGCCACGGAATACGGCGACCAGCAGGCATTGTGTGCCGGATCCGGCGCGGCCGCGCGGTGCAGGGCGAGGGTGAACGCAAGATGGTCAGTCATGTGCGATGAATGCGTCCTTCCTCACACTGGGCGTGCCGAATGCGTCCTTCATCGCATTAGTGCCGCGGATCGGACATGACCAGGTAGGTCATCGGCTCCGGCATCGGCTTCTCGCCCGCGCCCGACATCGGGCCGAACGGCTTCGGCTGGCGCGGCTCCCGCACTCCGGCCGACCCCGACCCCGGATCGTCGTCGTCGAACCCCAGTTCGTCCCACACTCCAAGACCGAACTCGACCGGGTCGCGCCTCGGCCCCAGTTCGGACCGGCCTGGCCCGCCGAATTCCAGTACTCGTCTGCGTCCTCGCCCCATGCGTACGAGTGTGCCACGGATCACACCAGCGTGGTGTGCCAGCCGACCGCCTGGGCGTCGGTGAGCGCGGCGACCTGATCGACGACCACGCGCAGCCGGGCGGCGTCGTCGCGCGCCGCGCCGAACGCCGGATGGAACGCGGGCTCCAAAGCCTCGGGTGAACGCTCGATCAGCGCGCCGACCAGCTCGGTCAGCAGCTCCCGCTGGCGCGCCTGCACGGCCAGCCGGTCCGGGTCGCTCATCACGAACCGCAGCGCGACAGCCTTGAGCAGGGCAACCTCGGCGGCCACCCGGGCCGGTACCACCAGGTCCGCGGCGTAGCGGGTCAGCTGCCCGCCGCCGTACCGGGTCCGGGTCCCGGTCACCGCGGCCGCGGCGAACCGGCCGACCAGCTCGCTGGTCAGGCGTTTCAACGCGACCTGGGCACCCAGCGACCCGTCGTACTCGGCGCCGGCCAGCGCCGCCACCACCGGCAGCCGCAGCAGGTCGCGCGCCGCGTCCTCCAGCCCGGACACCGGCTCGGCCGAGAAATGCTTGGCCGCGAGCTCGGCCACCGCCGCCCGCTCCACCGGATCCCCCAGCGCGCCAAGGGAAATCCGCCCCGCGCGGACCCCGTCCTCCACGTCGTGCACGGAGTAGGCCACGTCGTCGGACCAGTCCATGATCTGCGCCTCGAGGCAGCGCCGCTCGGCCGGCGCCCTGTCCCGGAGCCAGTCGAACACCGCCCGGTCGTCGTCGTAGACCCCGAACTTCACCTGCCCGGGGCGGCGCGGCCACGGGTACTTGGTGGCCGCGTCGAGCGAGGCCCTGGTCAGGTTCAGGCCGGCACCGTGCACCTTCGGCTCCAGCCGGGTCAGGATGCGCAGGGTCTGCGCGTTGCCCTCGAAACCGCCGCACGCCTGCGCCGCCTCGGCCAGCGCCCGCTCCCCGTTGTGGCCGAACGGCGGGTGGCCGATGTCGTGGGCGAGCCCGGCGGTGTCCACCACGTCCGGGTCGCAGCCCAGCTCCTCGGCGATCCCCCGGCCGATCTGTGCCACCTCCAGCGAGTGGGTCAGCCGGGTGCGCGGAATGCCGCTCACCTCCGAGCCCTCCCCCGGCCCCACCACCTGCGTCTTCCCCGCCAGCCGGCGCAGCGCCGCCGAGTGCAGCACCCGGGCCCGGTCCCGGGCGAACGGGCCGCGCCGGCTCGGCCAGGACCCGGGCAGCCCGGCCTCCTTCGGCGCCTCCACCACGGGGCGGGCGCGGTCATGCTCGGTGTACCCCGGGCTCATAGCGTGCGAGATTACCGACCGGCCGCGACGTCCTCGGTGATCCCGATGCCGTCCGTCGGCGCCTTCGTCGCCCGGTAGAACAGCAGCGCGCCGGTCTCCCGCACGATGTAGCGGAGCTGGATCTGCCGGGTCTGCACGATCGGACCGCTGTGCGTCGGCGACGTCCACGCCGTCAACCCGGCGTCCTCGGCCATCGTCCGCGCCCGCAACGAGTGCCACGGATCGCTCACGATGACCGCCGAACGCCATCCCCGCGCCCGCACCTCGCCGGCCACCGCCCGCAACGTGCCCAGCGTGTCGGTCCCCTCGTCCACCTCGATCACGTTCTCCCGCGGCACCCCGTGCGCAGCCAGCCACCGCGCCCCGGCGTCGGCCTCGGTGTACCGGTCGCCCGCGCGCCGCCCGCCCCCGGTCACGATGTGCCCGGCGACGCCGTTCTCGTAGAGGGACTTGGCGTGGTTGAGCCGAGCCTCCAAGACTTTCGACGGGTTTCCGTTGTACTGCGCGGCCCCCAGCACCACCACGACATCGGCGTGCGAGCGGTCGTCCACCCGGGCCACCTGCCACACCCGGAAACCGGTGCCGGCCAGCACCAGCGCACCCACGATCAGCACGCCGAGCAGCAACCGCCGGACAAACCTCATCGCCCGCCATCCTGCCAGAGACTCACAACCAGCCGCGCTCGTCCGCCAGCTTGGCGGCTTCGGCCCTGGTCCGGGCGCCGGTCTTGCCGATGGCGGCGGAGAGATGGTTGCGCACGGTGCCCTGCGAGAGGTGCAGCTCGCGGGCGACGTCGGCGATGGTGCCGCCGTCGCGGGCCGCCCGCAGCACGTCGCGCTCCCGCTCGGTGAGCGGATTCTGGCCGGTGGCAAGGGATTCAGCGGCGAGCGCCGGGTCGACGACGCGCAGCCCGGCGTGCACCCGGCGGACCGCGTCCACGAGCTGCTCGGGCGGCGCGTCCTTGACCACGAACCCGGCGACGCCGGCGGCCATGGCGCGGGCCAGATAGCCGGGGCGGCCGAACGTCGTGCACACCACGATCCGGCAGGACGGCAGCTCGCGGTGCAGCTCGGCGGCCGCGGTGAGCCCGTCGCGGCCGGGCATCTGCACGTCCAGCAGCGCCACGTCCGGCTTCATCTGGCGGGCCGCGGGCAGCACCTCGTCGCCGGAGCTGACCTCGGCGACCACCTCGATGTCCGGTTCCAGGCCGAGCATCGCGGCCAGCGCACCTCGCACCAGCGCCTGGTCGTCGGCGAGCAGCACCTTGATCACGCCGGCTCCACGGTGGCCCGCAGGCGAAAGCCCCCGCCCTCGGCGGGTCCGGCGTCGATCCGGCCGCCGAACGGGGCCAGCCGCTCGGCCAGGCCGGTCAACCCATGACCACCGCCGTTCGGGCCGGGCGTCGGGACACCGTCGTCGCGGATCTCGATCCAGCGCTCGCCCAGCCGCACCTCGCACCGGCTCGCCCCGGAGTGCCGGATCACGTTGGTGACCCCCTCGCGGAGCACGTAGGCGAACGGCTCCTGCAGCGCCACCGGCACGTCGTCCACCGCGTGCGGCAGGTCGGCGCCGATCTCCGCGGCCCGCAGCGCCGCCCGCGCCCCGGCGAGCTCGGCCGGCAGCGACGCGGCGCGGTGGCCGGACACCGTGGCCCGCACCTCGACCAGCGCCTGCCGGGACAGCTGCTCGACGTCCTGCACCTCGGCGATGGCGCGGTCCCGGTCCCCCGCGGACTCCAGCACGCGGCGGGCCAGCCCGGCCTTGACGGTGATCGTGGTGAGGCCGTGGCCGAGCACGTCGTGCAGGTCGCGGGAGAGCCGGGAGCGCTCCTCGGCCACCGCGAGCTCGGCCACCCGGTCCTGGGCCGTGCGCAGCTCGACGATGGTGCGGCGGAGCTCGGTGAAGCCGAACATGGCCATGGTCATGACCACCAGCAGCATCGCGTTGTCCAGCTGCGGCGCGCCCGTCTCCATCGCGGAGGTCACCAGCAGGGCGACCGCGGAGGCCAGGCCGACGGCCACGCCGACGTTGCGCGGCAACAGGAACAGCGCGGCGGCGATGGCATAGGTCCAGAACACCAGCAACTCCGGCCCGCCGAGCGCGGCGAGCAGGACCGGCATCAGGAACAACCACGCCACCGCAACGACCCGGAAGGCCCGGGACTCGGTCCGCATCCCGATCGCCATGGCCCCCAAGAAGCTCGCCGCGTACACGACGACGACGGCCACCACGGCCGCCCGGAAGCCGCCCGTGTGCGGCTGGCTGAACGCCTGGAGGACCGGCTGGACCAGGTAGAACAGGAACAAGGCCGGCCAGACGACGTTGCGCAGCCGGCCTCTCGGCCCGTCATCGGCCGGGCGCGGCGGCCAGTCCCAGCCGCTGCGCGGTTCGCTCTGCTCGGCCACCGCTTTCCTCCGTTCACGGCCCGGTCCCCCCGCGCACGGGGAGATCGGGGCCGACCCCCCCGTGGATCTAGACCCGGGCGCTGTCGCGACGGTACCTGCGGACCACGCCCAGCCCGAGGACCAGTGTCCACCCGGCCAGCACCAGCACTGCCTGACCGAGGCCGACCGAGAGGTCGCTGGTCACCGCGCCGCGCCCGATCTGGGTCAGCCAGTACGAGGGCAGCAGCTTCGCCACGCTCAGCAGGCCGGACGGCATTCCGTCGATCGGGATGAAGATGCCGCCGAGCAGGCTCATCACCATCATCACGATGCTCATGATCGGCTGCATGCTCTCCGCGGTGCCGATCTGGCCGAGCAGCAGGCCGAGCACGGCGAACGGGATGACCGCGAGCCAGATGCCGAGCGTCACGCGCAGCCACTCGTCCGGGCTCAGCGACACTCCCTCGAACAGGGCGGCGATCAACGGCACCAGGACCACGCCGGGAAGCGCGAGCGCCATGGCTGTGATGCCCTTGGCGGCCAGGTAGCCGCTGCCCGGCAGCGGGGTGAGGCGCAGCTGGCGCTGCCAGCCGGCGGCCCGTTCCAGGGCGACCCGGCTGCCGGCGAACAGGGCCGCGGTGAGCGCGCCGTAGCTCGTCATGTTGACCATGATCACGCCCGGGGCGGCCGGGTCGCTCTTGCCCCAGATGCCCACGTAGAGCAGGAAGAGCACAACCGGCATGCCGACCGTGAAGATCACGAACCGGGTGGAGCGCATGGCCCGGCGCAGCTCGAGGACCAGGTATCCGATGCTCATCGGGTCTCGTTCCCTTCAAAGGGGGGTGTGGGGGCTGAGCCCCCATCTGAAAGAGTCGCGTGTCCGGTGAGGGTGAGGAAGGCGTCCTCGAGGCCGATCGCGGTGACCTCGATGTCGTATGCCTGGGGGTATTCCGCCAGCAGCGTGCGGAGTGCCTTGTCGGACTCATTGCTGGACAGGATGATTCGGTCGCCCCTGATGTCCACTTCGGACACTCCGGGCAGCTTGTGCAGGGCGTGCCCGGTGGCGCCGGGCAGTACGGCCTTGATCGTCCGGCCGGAGGTCAGCGCGGTCACCCCGGCTACCGAACCGTCCGCGACGATCCTCCCTTTGCTCAGGAAGACCACACGATCGGCGTAATTTTCCGCCTCCTCCAGGTAATGCGTGGCAAAGAGGACCGTCCGGCCGCTGGTCGTGAAGTCCTGCATGGACAGCCAGAACTCGCGGCGGGTCTGCACGTCCATGGCCGCGGTCGGCTCGTCCAGCACCAGCAGGTCGGGGTCGCTGACCAGGGCGACGGCGAACCGCACCCGCTGCTTCTGGCCGCCGGAGAGCTTGTTGCAGCGGCGGTTCGCCAGGTCCTCGATACCGGCCCCGCGGAGCGCCTCGGCGACCCGGAGCGGGTTTCGGTGCAGCGACGCGATCATGCCGACGGTCTCGCCCACCGTCGCGTCGTCCAGCAGCGCCCCGCCCTGCAGCATGGCGCCGATCCGCCCGTCGGCCACGGCGTTCCCCGGAGAACTGCCGAAGATCGTCACCGCGCCGGTGTCCGGCCGGGTCAGCCCCAGCAGCATGTCCACGGTCGTCGACTTGCCGGCCCCGTTCGGCCCGAGCAGCGCGACCACCTCGCCCGGCGCGATCACCAGGTCCACGCCGTCGACGGCGCGCACCTCGCCGTAGTGCTTCCGCAGCCCGGTCAACGTCACGGCCGCCCCGGCCGCCACCGTCTTCGGCTCAGTCATCTGTGGTGTGTTCACGCCGTCAACAATGCGGTCCGGCGGACTCTGACCCGCAGGCCGCACGTCACGACCTGACCATGACAGGTGTCAGGGGTCGCGCCTTATACCCCAACCCACCGACCACCCCGTCCCTTCATGATCGTCAACCACCCGGTTGTCCCCAGGTGGTGCGCCCATCCACAGTTCCCCCGCACCGCCACCCCAACCCCGGCGTCCTGCGGTGTGCTAGTCCCATGACCCGCAACCGCGCCGTCGTCGACCTCGACGCGCTCACCGCCCTGTTCCCGCACCGCGTCGCCCGCGCCACCGAGCTGATCGCGCTCGGCCTCACCGGCACCACCATTTACAACCGCTGCCGCCCCAACGGTCCCTGGCAACGCCTGGCGCCCGGCATCGTCCTGCTCGGCGCCGATCCCCCGACCAGAACCCAACGCATCGCCTCCGCCCTCCGCCACGCCGGCACCGGCGCGATCCTCACCGGCTGGGACGCCCTCACCCGCCACGGCATGTCGGCCCCAACCGGAACGCTCCCGGTCCACCTCCTAGTCCCCCACCACCGCCAGGTCCGCGGCGATCGCGACCTCGTCATCGAGCGCACCACCATCCCGCCCAACCCCCTGCTCTACAACGGTTTCCCCATCACCCCACTACCCCGGGCGACCATCGACACCGCCCGCCGCCTCACCTCCCCCGACACCACCCGCACCCTGCTTACCGAAGTAGTCCGCCGCGGACGAGTAAGCCCGTCCCTGCTCCACCACGAGCTCGACACCGGCACCCGCCGCGGCACCGCCCTCCCCCGCCGCATCCTCAACGAGATCCACACCGGCACCAGCTCGATCGCCGAACCCTGGGCCCGCCGCCTGATCCACGAAGCCGCCCTCCCCGAACCCCGCTGGAACTGTCCCGTCCGCGGCCCCCACAACGACCTCCTCGCCATCGCCGACGCCTGGTGGGACGACATCGGCCTAGCCTGGGACCTGGCCGCCTACCAGTTCACCCCCACCGACCACGAAGAAGCCGCCACCCGCATCGCCCGCCTCACCGCCGCCGGCATCATCGTCGTCCGCACCCTCCCCACGACCCTCCGCCAGAACCCCCGCAAGGTCCTCAACGACCTCCGCCACGCCCACCTCGTCGCCACCCACCGCCCCCGCCCCCACGTCACCACCGACCTGGCCCACGCCCACTAACACGCATGTTGGCCGCTCACATCGGTGTGTTGGCCCGTAGCGACGATGTCTTGGCCGATCGCGTCGCACCGGCGGCCAACACAGCAACGCCAGACGCCAACACAGCGACGTGGCCGGCCAACACAGCGGGCGGGCTCAGAACGCGGCGATCGTGGCCGGCGCCCGCTCCGCCCTACTCAACGCCCGCAACACCGCCGTAGCGCCATGCCGCCGCACCGCAATCCGCGACAGCAGATCAACCACCCTCTCAACCGCGCTCTCGGGCAACTCCGGCGTCGCGACCCCCACACTCACCGCCAGATCATCCGAATGCACCGCCAACTCCATCATCCGAGTGACCAGCAAGTCGTTGAGCGACAACGACCACGCCCCCCACAACGGAATACGCACCGCCCGCTCCGGCTCCGACTCCAACCGGCCCGCCAGCTCCCCAACCGCCGCCCCAACCCGCGCCGCCAACCCACCAGGACCGTCCGCGGCTTCCGCCTCCCCACCCCGCCGAACCCCCACGTTGAACTCGTCATCCAACGGCGCCCCGATCCACCGCACCCGCCCATAGTGCTCAAGCAGCGTGATCGTCTCCTCCACCGGCTCCGGCTCCCCCAACACCTGCCGCACAATCAACACCTGATACGCCAAATGCCCAGCCAACCCCCGCACACTCATCTCCGCCAACGCACTCGGCTCACCCCACGCCGCCGCCACCGCCGGCTCCTCCAACAACCCCTCAGCAGCCCGCGCCACCGCCAGATAATCCTCCCGGACACCACCCATACCCGCACCCTACGACGGCAACCCACCCCGCGAGCGTTCACCAGTGATCGCCGACAGCAAGGCCCTGAACGGATCCGGCTCACTGGCCCGGAAGTCCACCACCTGCCACTGCCCCAGGAAAACCGGCAGCTCGACATCGTCCCGCACCCTCGGCAGCAGCACCGGAACGATCCGAAACGCGCGCTTGGCCGACTCGTTCACAAGCGCCTGCTGCTCCATGTCCTGCCAAGGCCCCAACCCATGAGGCCCAACAAAAACCGCCCCAGCACCAACCTTCCTGATCTGCCGCTCCAACTCATCCTGCCACCGCCTACCGGCTCCGATATCCCGCGTATCGAACCAAGCCAACACACCCTCGACCCGCAACCGCTCGGCGATCGCGGCGACCGCCGCCCGATCCTTCGAGTTGTACGACAGAAAGACGTCGTAATCCCCGAGTTCCTCCTTGCCGCGAATAATCGCCGTCGCAGCCGCTCGGTTGCGAACAACATCGGCGCCTTCGTCCATTTCCCGCACCGACTGCATCGACGCCGCCTCAAGTCGATCCTCCCGGTCGAGCAACGAGATCCTGGCCTCCTCACATGCAGGGCAGGGCATGGTGGTGTGGCCGCGATCCCGGCGCAACTGCACGAGGTCCGCGGGCAGCCGATATCCACAGTTGGGACAGCGGAACACCCGCTCACGCAGCACCGACCCGGGCAGTGCACGCTTGGTGAGATGCGCGCGAACGTAGTCCTCGAACAGGAACCGAGTCTCCTCGCTGGCGGATTCGTCGTAGAACAGCGTCAGCTCGCCCCGCCCCTCCTCGACCTCGCGGACATGCAGACCGCAGCGGCCGCCAACACTCGCTTGGTAAGTGCTGGCGTTCCGCCACATCATTTCCGGGCGATGAGAAGGCACATGGGACAATCGCACTGCCAGCGTCGCGTAGATCATTGTCAACGCACCGTCGAAGCGGAACACGACATCGGTCGTGGCCGGGTTAGGCGAGTCCGGCCGGTCGTGGGTGAACTGCGACGGAAAAATCAGATCGACGCCACCGTCCGTCGGCTCACGCAGGGCCAGGTCGTGGCGCAGCAACTCTTCGACCGTGGCAATCAACAGCAGCCGTTCTTCATTCGCTCCGCGCAATCGGGCATCGTCAGGAATCGGAAACCGGCCCGCAAGCGCATCGCTCTCCGAGATATAACCCAGACCATCCGGCTGGCCGCGGGCGGCATCGATGAGGGCAGAAGCATAAGCGTCCAGCAGTTCCGGACGCAACAGCACGAAATCGCCGAATGACAGCCGTCGAACCAGGTCGCGCCCCTCCAGCAACCGGACGCACGTCTCGAAGGCGGCCCGGAGCTCGTCGTCAACCATTTGCTCCGAATACTGCCGACGGTAGAGCCGAAAGAGATCCTCAACCGGCGCCAGCACCCGGTCGCTATCCCGCTCATCGATGAGAAACCGTTTGATTGCCCCGAAAAGCTCGGTCGATACGGAGCGAGGCAGGGCCGCCCAGTCAATTGCCCGGCGAATAGTCTCGGCCAGCTCAGGGATCCCCCAGCCTTCCTTGGCACTCGTCTCCAGATAAGCCGAGATGCCCAACTCCTGGCAGAGTGCCCTGATGCGCTGTTGGGTTGCGGGTATGCCCCCACGATCCACTCGAGCCGCCACGAGGATCGCCGACGCAGGAGCCGCTTCCGGCTGGCGAGCATCCTGATACTGCCGCAACGCTCGCATCCAGTACTGCACTCCGGCGAAGGGATCGCTCTCACTGCGTGCGTCGAACAGGACAAGCGCGACCGCCGCTTCGGCCAAATGCAACTGATGGATTAGTCGATAGCCAGGTTGTCCTGCCAAATCCCATAGCAGGATTTCTCGTGTCTCCTTGAGACCGCCGGGCAACTCAACCTCACTGTTGTGAAACGTCCAGACCGATCGAGCATGCGTCGAGTCGGTCGGTCTGTATGGCTGACCACTAAGCACGAGGCTAAGCCCCGACTTGCCGACGCCGGTGTCGCCCAGCAGTACAGCTTTCGCGTTAGCGTAGGTCCGAGACGACGTAGTATCAGCCATAAGAAGCTGGTCCACGTCGATATCAAAAAGCTCGATAAAGTCACTTCCGGAAGCCCGCCTAGCCAGCACGGGACGTGTCGGGTTGGAAGCCAGACCACCCAGATAGCGGTGGGCGTCGTTTCTGTTGATCGTCGCCACACACTGCCAGGTGTCAGTCCGCCAGCACCGCAATGTTGCATCTTGACCGGCAGAGTAGAGCAGGCGACCGTCGTGGGAGAATTCGACGGCCCGAACGATGCCGGTATGACCTTCAAGGACAGCCCGCAGCTGCCCGTCAGCATCCATCACCTTGATGGTGTAATCATCAGCACCGACCGCACACAGCAACCTTCCGTCGGGCGACCAACTAGCATACGTAAAAGGGCTTTGGCCCGGCGATGTATGGCCGAATCTATCACCGGATAGAGGAGATATCCATGCCTGGTTGGTGTCGCCAAGAGCCAAGATTCGGCCACCATCTGGCGACCAGTACACATCGTCGGCAGTAAAACCAACCGGCAGCTTGTACGCCACCCTTCCAGTCGACACATCAATGACACTAATGTCCGTACGGGTATTCGCGACGGCAATCCGGTCACCGGCGGGCGAAAACGACATGTTCGCCGTCGTCCAGGTATCCTCGCCATATCTGGACTGCCACACCATCCAGCACCCACGACCGTTAGGATCGACTTGCAACAGGCTCATCGTGCCGCTCTGTGCCTGAATCAGGATATCCGGATCAACAGGCGACCACTTGATAGTGCAGGAATAGTGATGCTGATCCAGTTCTAACGAAAACGCATAGCGAGACTTCCAAGCATCGGTGTCGATGTCCCACACATGACCGCCTGACGTAGATGCCGCCGCGAGTCGCTTACCGTCACATGACCAGGCGACTACATAGGCATGATCGCCAGCCCCGTGGGCCCGAAACTGCAATCGCAAGAAAAACCCAGATGGCTGGTCGCGCCTGGAGCTGTCGGCGGTCTCGGACATGCCACTCCTCGCGGAAGGCGATCTCAAGATCTCACAGCGTAGTGACCGGGGTCAGGTACCAATGAGTTGGGCGGCTAGGTGGGCCTCTAGTTGGTCGATCGCGATCCTTTGCTGGGACATCGTGTCGCGCTCGCGGATGGTTACGGCGTGGTCGTTGAGGGTGTCGAAGTCGACCGTCACGCAGAAGGGGGTGCCGATCTC
>NZ_DASYTH010000108.1:0-3599 GCF_036002505.1 Actinophytocola sp.
ATGGTGGCCGGGTTGCCGTCCGCGGTGATCGAGCCGAGCACGTCGCCGGCCGACGACACGGTGACGTCGAACGTGACCTTCTCGTCGGAGGCCGAGGTGAACGTGCCCTTGTAGTGCGCGGCGCCGGCCTCGCCGAGGTTCAGCAGGGACTGCGCGATGGACTCGGCGGCCGACGGCGGTGGGATCACCACGGGCACCGGCGCGCCGTTGACCGTGTTGCTGCACGCGGTGACCAGCAGGGCGACCAGGCTGAGCAGCGCGACGAGCCTGGGCCACCCCCGATGTCCCTGAGTCATCCGCGCTCCCACCTCGTGCCGCACGTAACCCAGTGTGCGGCATCGCGAACCAAGCCCTAGCAGTATCGCGTTTCGATGCTCACCCTGTCATCGGGTGGCAGGTCGAACGATGCGTTCCATCGCAAGTTTGCCGGAAATCAGGACGGGTGGAATACCGACCCCCGGTGTGGTGCCGCAGCCGGCGAGCACGGCGTTCTCCAGGCCGGGGACCAGGTTGCGCGGTCGGAACGGTCCGGTCTGCGGGAACGTGTGGGCCAGGGAGAACGGGGTCCCGGCGCCCAGCCCGGCTGCCGCCCACCCAGCCGGCGTGACCAGGTGCTCGACCTCGACCGCGTCCTCGAAACCGGTCAACCCGCGGGCCTCGAGCACCCGGCCGAGCTCGGCGCGGTAGGCAGGGCCGATTCGGGCCCAGTCGAGCGGGCCGACCTCGAGGTTCGGGCAGGGGGCGAGAACCGAGACCAGGTGCCGGCCCGGCGGCGCGAGGGCCGGGTCGGTCGCGGTCGGGCGGGTGACGAGCAGCGACGGGTCGCTCATCAGCCGGCCGGCCGTGGTGATCTCCTGGAACGTCCGGTCCCAGTGCGCGCCGAAGAGCAGCGTGTGGTGACCGAGCTCCGGCCAGGTCCTGGTCAGCCCGGCGTGCAGCACGACGGCCGACGGCGACCACCGCAACCGGCGGCGCGGGGTGCGGCCGAGCAGCCGGTAGCTCACCGGAAGATCCGGGGTGAGCACCACGGCGTCGCACCGGACGCGCTCGCCGCAGTGCACGGCCGTCACCCGGGAACCCTTGCGCTCCAAGCGATCCACCCGGGTCGAGTAGTGGAACACAGCGCCGGCTTCGGCGGCCGCCGCGGCCATCGCCCGGGCCACCGCGCCGACCCCGCCGCGGGGGAAGTACACGCCGGCCACAGTGTCCATGTAGGCGATCACGGCGTAGGCGGCCAGCGCCCGGGCCGGCGGCACGCCCGCGTAGAGGGACTGGAACGTGAACAGCCGGCGCAGCCGCTCGTCGCGCAGGAACCGGCCGACCGCCGGGCCGAGCCGGCCGAAACCGCCCAGCGCCAACAGGTTCGCCAGCTTCGGCACGAGCAGGTCCAGCGGCGAGTCGAGGTTGGCGCCGATGAACGAGTCGCGCTGCACCCGGTACAGCTCGGTGAGCCAGGCCCGCAGCCGCCGGTACCCGTCGGCCTCCCGCTCGCCGGCCACCCGCTTGACCTCGCCGGCCATCGCCTCCGCGCCGGTGTGCACCGCGATCGTGCTGCCGTCGGCGAAGTGCGCCAGGTAGGCCGGATCCAGCGGGATGAGGTCGATGCGCTCTTTCAGCGACGAGCCGACCGCGGCGAGCGCTTCGTCCACCAGCTCCGGCATGGTCAGCACGGTGGCGCCGGTGTCCGTCGAGTAGCCGTCCATCATGGACGATCCGGCCCGGCCGCCGGGCGTGGCCTCGGCCTCCAGCACGGTCACCTGGCGGCCCGCGCCGAGCAGGTACAGGGTCGCGGACAGCCCGGCGAGGCCCGCGCCGACCACCACCACATGGTCGGTCCGGCCCGGAACGCGCCGCACTCAGCGGTCCCGGCTCGTCGCCGCCACGGCCAGCTCGGCCAGCCGGGTGGCCGCCGGTTCGGCCAGGTGCGCCTCGGCGAGCGCGGCCGTCGCGGACCCGGTCAGCTCCTCGATCCGCCGCTCCACCGCGGCTACCGCGCCGATGTCGACGAGCACCGAGCGGATCCGTTCGATCGCCGCCTCGGTCAGGTTCTGATCACCCAGGGCCGCCCGCAACGCCTCGGCGTCGGCGTGCCGGCCGGCCCGCTCCGCCCGCCGCAGGCCCAGCGCCACCAGGAGCGTGCGCTTGCCCTCGCGCAGGTCGTCGCCAGCCGGTTTCCCGGTGGCCGCGGTGTCGCCGAACATCCCGAGCAGGTCGTCCCGGAGCTGGAACGCCACTCCGATGTCCGCGCCGAACCGCCGGACCGCGCGCACCACCGGCGCCTCCGCACCGGCCAGCGCCGCGCCGAGGTGCAGCGGCCGCTCCACCGTGTACGCCGCGGTCTTCATCCGGGCCACGGCCAGCGCCGAGGCCGTCGACTCGTCCCCGGTGGCCTGGGCCAGCACGTCGAGGAACTGCCCGGCCAGCACCTCCGAGCGCATCGCCTGCCACGGCTCCAGGGCCCGTCCCTTTGCCAGCCCTGCTCCGGTGAACATGTCCTCGGCCCAGGTCAGGGCCAGGTCGCCGACGAGGATCGCCGCGGCCAGGCCGAACCGGTCCGGCTCACCCAGCCAGCCCTTGGTGCGGTGCAGGTCGGCGAACGCGACGTGCACGGTCGGCGAGCCGCGGCGCACGTGCGAGGCGTCCATCAGGTCGTCGTGCACCAGCGCGCAGGCCTGCAGCAGCTCCAGCGCGCTCACCGCGTTCAGCACCGCCGCGTCCGGCGCGCCACCCGCGCCGCGCCAGCCCCACCACGCGAACGTCGGGCGGAGGCGCTTGCCGCCGCCGAGCACGAACGCGATCAGCGCGTCGACGGCGTCGGCGAACGCGGGCGCCCGCTCGACCACGCCCACCCGGCGCTCGGACATGTACGTGCGCAGGGCATCCTCGACGTGCGCAGGTACGGCATCGTCGACGCTGCCGATCGCGGTCGGCTCGGGTGGCACTGGCACGTGACCATGGTGCGCTGTGACGGCCCTAACCGTCCTACCGGGGCTCCATTACCCTGTTGCTCATGACCGCGGTGGTGGAACGCCTGCGCCGCGACCGACCCGTGTTCTCCGTGGAGTTCATGCCGCCCCGTGACGACGAGGACGAGCTCCGGTTGTGGAACGCGATTCGTTCGCTCGAGGGCTTGGATCCGGCTTTTGTCTCGGTGACCTACGGGGCCGGGGGCTCCAGCCGGGATCGCACGATCCGCACCACCGGCCGGGTCGCCCGGGAGACCACCCTGGTGCCGATGGCGCACCTCTGCGCGGTTGAGCACTCGATTGCCGAGCTGCGCAACGTGATCGGCTGGTACGCCGAGCTCGGCATCCGGAACATCCTTGCGCTGCGCGGGGATCCGCCGGGCAACCCGAACGGCGAGTGGGTCCAGCACCCCCAGGGCCTCGCCTACGCCGAGGAGCTCGTCCGCCTCGTCCGCGAGCTCGGCAACTTCTGCGTCGGCGTGGCCGCGTTCCCCTACGGCCACCCCCGTTCGTCCGATGTGGACACCGACACCGACCACCTGGTCCGCAAACTCAACGCCGGCGCCGACTTCGCCATCGCCCAAATCTTCTTCCAGCCCGAGGACTTCCTCCGCCTCCGCGACCGCGTCGCCG
>NZ_DASYTH010000109.1:0-27334 GCF_036002505.1 Actinophytocola sp.
GGCGGCGAACGTGGTGGAGGTGGAGTGCGCGACGATCACGCCGATGGCGTCGTAGGAGGCGAACACCGTGCCGCCGTTGGTTGCCACCGCGGACTTGGCGCCGGCGGTGTCGTTCGGTGCGGTGATCACGAAGTAGGCGCGGAGCCCGGCGAGCGGGGCGGCCACGTCGAGGGGTTTGGCAAGGGCGGCCGGCGAGCCGGCGATGACCAGTCCGGTGGCCAGGACAGCCGCGATGGCGGCGCGTCGGATCAGCACGATGTCCTCCGAGGTGCAGGGAAACCCGGTAGGTGGAGTAAACAACGGCCGGGGGCGTTTCGAACACCCCCGTGCGAACTGACGCCATCCGGGTGAATTTCCAGAGGGCACTCCGCGCGCCGGTGCCGAGATCAGATCGAAATCGGCACGTGGGCGCATCCTGTGCATGCCATGTGGTCAACGCGGACACGAATGGCTAATGGCGTTGTTTTGGCTGGTAGGACAGGGTGACGCGCATGAAGGACCGGACAACCATTGGAGTACGGAATCGCCGGCTGTGCCTGGTGCTGCGCCGATTGCGGGCCAAGTCGGGGCTGAGCGGCATCGAGGTCGCGCAGAAGCTCGGGGTCTCGTCGAGCCTCATCTCGCGGGCCGAGTCCGGAAAGCGCGGCATCAACCGCGATGACCTGTCGGCGCTGCTGACGATCTACGAGGTCGAGCGCCCGCTGCGCAACGCGTTGATGAACCTGCACGCCCGCGGGACGAGCCCGGAAATGCTGGACCGGGGTGATCTCAAGATCCACCAGGATCTCGAGACCTGGATCGGGTTCGAGCAGGACGCCACCGTGATCCACAACTACGAGGCGCTGCTCATTCCCGGTCTGCTGCAAACCTTTCCCTACGCCAAGGCAGTCATCATGGCTGCTGATCTGAGCCTGACCGAACAGGAGGTGGAGGACAGGGTCAATGCACGGATCGCACGGCAGGCACTGCTCCGCATCTCGCAAGCGCCACAACTCGACATCGTCTTGCACGAGGCGGCCCTTCATCAACGCGTGGGCGGAGTCGACGTCATGCGTGATCAGCTCGGTTGCCTGCTGGAAGCGTCCTACCGATCACGGATCAACGTTCGGATCGTTCCAGCGGAAGTCGGTGGGCATCCTGGGATGAACGGCCCATTCGTGATCATGGATTACGCGGAGCTGCCCAGCCTGATCCACCTGGAAAACAAGGTGGCGAGCCTCTATTTGGACGATGCATCCGACGTCGCGGCCTATAAGCTTGCGTTCGAGGGCTTGCTTGCGGTCGCGCTTCCGACGGACCGGTCGGCGGACCTGATCAGCAAGATTGCGAGCAGCATGGCGTGACCCGCGAAAGGGGCGGCCATGACCAGGTGGCGCAAGAGCAGCTTCAGCGACAGCAACACCAACTGCGTTGAGGTCGCGTGGCGCAAGAGCACGTTCAGCGGCGCCAACACGAACTGCGTCGAGGTATTTCCCACTCCGGACCGCGTGGGCGTGCGGGATTCGAAGAACCCGGGCGCGGCCGTTCTGGTCTTTCCGGCGGCTCAGTGGGCCAGTTCCGTTACGAGGGTGTGCTGTAGAACAGTTTGATCGCGCCGAAGAACTCGTCGAGGTCGAGGCGGCCGTCGTCGTCGGAGTCCTGCTGCTCGAAGTAGTCCAGGGCGTCCTGGTCCGGCATGCACAGGAACCCGGCCGCCTGCACGAACTCGGACACGCTGATGGTGCCGTCGCCGTCGGTGTCGAGGAGGTTGAACAGCGCCCGGCTGACGTCGCCCTTGCCGGGCCGGCCGGGCGACCGGAAATCGGCGGACACCCGCCGGTTCAGGTACTCATCCAGGGAAAGAACGTTGTCACGGTTCGTATCCGCGAGCGCGAGCAGCGCCTCCCACTGGACATGGCTGGCGTCCAGAAAGGCTTGTCCTTTCGGCGAATCCTCGGGCACACCCAGTTTGGTCAGGATCTCGCGGGGAGCACGCAGATAGTCCGTTCGGTCGACCACCCCGTCGCCATCGGCATCCATTCGGCGGAACTCCTGGATGAGCGGCAACTGTGAGGTGTCCGTCATGCACTCATCGTGGCATGACGGTTGGGCCACGATTCCGGACAAGTACGGCTGTTCACCGCCACCGTGAGTTCGCTGGATCGATCCCGGCAGGTCATCTGGGCTTGAGCGGACCTTCATCGCCGTTTGGCCCAATATCCGCATGGCCGCACGTCTGGTGGTGTCCCTGTCCGGGATCGGCACCCGGACGCTGGACCGCTGCGCCGACCTGAGCGCCGAGCTGGTCCGCCGCAACGTCCCCCTCTCCATGCTCTTCGCGCCGCGCGTCTCGGACGCCGCCGAGTGGGTACGGGCGCGGCAGGCGGCCGGCGACGCCCTGCTCATGCATGGGTTCGACCACAACGCCGACCCGCGCAGCCGGGCCCTCGCGCTGACCCGCCGGGCCGAGTTCGCCGCGCTCCCCGCGCACGAGGCCGGGCTTCGGCTCACCGCCGCGATGCTGGCGTTCGCCCGGGTGGGCCTGGAAACCGGCAGTTTCGCGCCGCCGCGCTGGCTCGTCTCGCACGGGTCGCTGACCGCGTTGCGGCGCAAGGATTTCGCCTTGTGTGCTGACTTGACCGGGGTACGGGACCTGCGCGTCGGGCTCGTCCACAAAGGACGTGTGCTGGGTCTCGGGCATGGTGACCGGACCGAGCCGTGGTGGTGCTACGCAATGGTGCTTGGCGCTGCCCGGACAGCCCGCCGGGGCGGCTTGGTCCGGATCGCCGTCGACGCGGCCGACCTCGCCCGGTCCGGGCCGCGCCAGGCCGTGCTCGACGCCGTGGACATCGCCCTGCACCACGGCGCCGTCGCGGTCACCTACCCAGACCTGCTCAAAGCTCCGCTGGCTCGAGCCGCGTAAGCAGCCGCACCTCGGCGGCCTTCGAATCGTCCTCGGTCAGCCAGGCCTTCACGTTCTGCCGCCCGTTATCGGACAGCATGGTGTCGTGGATCGCCACCGCCAGCCGCGGCGCGACGGCCCGGAGGAAGTCGAGAAGCTCGCCGGTCTTCACCCAGGGCGCGGCGAACGGGATGCCCAGTACGTCGATCTTCTGCTCGGGCACGAACAGCGAGTCGCCCGGGTGGTAGAACGCGCCGTGGTCGATGACGTAGCCGACGTTGGGCGGCACCGGGTAGTCCCGGTGAATCCGCGCGTGCTCGCCGCCGACGATGTTGACCGCGGTGCCGCCGACCTCGAACGCGTCGCCGGGCCGGACGGTCGTCACGGCCAGCGCGAGCCCGGCGATCACGTCCTCGGCGGTCCCCGGGTCGGCGTGGAGGACGGCTCGCGGATTGTTCTTGACCAGGGCCGCGAGCCGCTCAGGGTCGGCGTGGTCGGCGTGCTGGTGGGTGATCAGGATGGCGTCGAGGTCGCGTACCTCGTCGAAGTCGGAGAAGCAGCCGGGGTCGAACAGCAGCCGCGTCGAGCCGGTGTCGAGCAGCACACATGCGTGTCCATAGTGGACAATCTGGGCTCGGTTCGTCACGGCGGCCAGGCTATCGCGTGCCGGGCTACTCGGGAGTAACGTGGCGCGCATGACCAGCGTGCAGACCAAGCCCACGGGCGCCGGCGAGGCCGCCGCCAGCACGTTCGACTCGCTCGACCCGGCCACCGACGAGGTCGTCGGCACCTACCCGATCACCACCGCCGGGGAGGTCGACGCGGCCGTCGCGCGGGCCCGGGAGGCCGCCGCGTGGTGGCAGGGGCTCGGGTTCGCCGGGCGCGCGGAGCGGCTCACCCGGTGGAAGGGCATGATCACCCGCCGGTCCGCGCAGCTCGCCGAGGTCGTGCACGCCGAGACCGGCAAACCCCACAGCGACGCCATGATCGAGATCGTGCTGGCGATCGACCACACCGCGTGGGCGGCGAAGAACGCGCGCAAGGTGCTCGGCCGGCAGAAGCGTTCGTCCGGCCTGCTGATGGCCAACCAGGCGGCCACCGTCGAGTACCAGCCGCTGGGCGTGATCGGCGTGATCGGGCCGTGGAACTACCCGGTCTTCACCCCGATGGGGTCGATCATCTATGCGCTGGCGGCGGGCAACGCCGTGGTGTTCAAGCCCAGCGAGTACACGCCGGGCGTCGGGAAGTGGCTGGCCGACAGCTTCGCCGAGATCGTGCCGGAGCACCCGGTCTTCCAGCTGATCACCGGGTTCGGCGAGACCGGCGCGGCGCTGTGCCGGTCCGGGGTGGACAAGCTCGCGTTCACCGGCTCCCCCGGCACCGGCCGCAAGATCATGGCGGCGTGCGCGGAGACGCTGACGCCGGTGCTGATCGAGGCCGGCGGCAAGGACGCGCTGCTCGTCGACTCCGACGCCGACCTGGACGCGGCCGCCGACGCCGCGGTGTGGGGCGGGATGTCCAACGCCGGGCAGACCTGTGTCGGCGTCGAGCGGGTGTACGTGCACGAGTCCGTCTACGACTCGTTCCTGGCCAAGGTGGTCGACGTCGCCAAGTCGGTGCGGGCCGGATCGGACCCCGAGGCCAAGATCGGCCCGATCACCATGCCGGGACAGCTCAAGGTCATCCGCCGGCACATCGCCGACGCCCTGGCCCGCGGCGGCCGGGCGGTGGTGGGCGGTGCGGACGCGGTCGGCGACCGGTACGTCCAGCCCACGGTGCTGGTCGACGTGCCGGAGGACTCCGAAGCCGTCCGCGAGGAGACGTTCGGCCCGACGCTGACCATCGCCAAGGTCCGCGACATGGACGAGGCCGTCGCCAAGGCCAACGACACCAAGTACGGGCTCGCGGCCGCCGTCTACTCGCGCCGCCGCGGCATGGAGCTGGCCCGGCGGCTGCGCTCCGGCATGACCGCGGTGAACGCCGTGATCAGCTTCGCGGCCATCCCCAGCCTGCCGTTCGGCGGCGTCGGCGAGTCCGGCTTCGGCCGCATCCACGGGCCAGAGGGGTTGAAGGAGTTCACCCGGCCGAAGGCGATCGCCCGGCAGCGGTTCAAGCCGCTGATGGCGCTGACCTCGTTCAGCCGCACCGCGAAGACCGACGCCCAGGTGGCCAAGCTGATCACGATCCTGCACGGCAAGCGGGTTTGACCCTGACCCAGGGGTAGGCCGTACACGTTGGTGCCATGAGCGGAGCTTGCGGAGCGAATCAACACTGCCCTGCCGCCGAGGGACGAGGCGGCAGGGTTGGCCATCACCGAGCTTGCGAGGTGAGGGCATGAACGAACCGAAGATCGTGGAGCTGCCGGACCGGGCGTACGTGGGGCTGCCCGGGACGGTGACGATGGAGACCCTCGGCACGATGGCGGACCGGCTGCCCGAGGTGCTCGGGTGGCTGGTGGCGCGCGGGGTCGAGCCGGAGGGGGCGCCGTTCTTCCGGTACAACGTGATCGACATGGAGCGCGAGCTGGAGGTCGAGGTCGGCTGGCCGGTGGCGGCCGCGGTGCCGGTGGAGGGTGAGCTCGTCGCGGGGGTGCTGCCGGGCGGGCGGTATGTCAGCGTCGTGCACGTGGGGCATTACGAAGGGTTGTACGGCGCCACCGACGCGTTGCTGAAGTGGGCGCACGCCAAGGGTCTGGAGTGGGACCGGGACGGAGACCGGTGGGGCGCCAGGCTGGAGCTGTACCACACCAACCCCGCCGAGCAGCCCGACTCAACCAAGTGGGAGACCGAACTGCAGTTCCGCCTGGCTGAGCACTGACCGTGTGTTGGCCTGTCACGTGGCTGTGTTTGCCTGCTGCGTCGGTGTGTTGGCGTGTCACGTCGTTGTGTTGGCTGTGCACGATGGCCTAGGGCCAACATGGCAACGCCAGGCGCCAACACAGCGACGCCAGAGGCAAACATGGCGACGCTAGGGGCCAACACGCGGGGACAGGTCGGTGCGGCCGCGGATGCCGAGTTTGGCGTAGGCGCGGCCCAGGTGGTTGTCGACGGTGCGCGCGGAGAGGGCGAGTTTTTCGGCGATCTGCTTGCTGGACAGGCCTTCCGCGGCGAGCTTGACGATCTCGCGCTCGCGGCGGGTGAGGGTGGTGGGGAGGTCGCCGTTGTTGAGCAGCGGGGTGCGGGCGCCGGGGCAGGCCTGGCGGAGCTCGGTGGCCCGCTCCATGAGCACGGTGGCGCGGGTGCGGCGGCCGGCGCGGACGTGCAGTGTGCCGGCGGCGGTCGCGGTCTCGGCGGCGTGCAGGCGTAGGCCCAGCCGGTGCAACGCCTCGGTGGCCTGCTCGAGCCGGTCGGGGTCGGCGGCGGCGAGGCCGGCGGCGGCCGTGGCGAACGCGGTCATGGCCGGGCCCGGGATGACGGCGGCCAGTTCGGCGAGGCGAATGTGCACGGCCGGTGCGTCGCCGAGGCGGGCGGCGTCGTAGAGCGCCCAGGCCTCGATCGTGGGTTGGCCGGCATGGCGGGCGAGCGCCGCGGCCCGGCGGGCGGTGGCGGCGGCCGTGGTCGTGTCGCCGGACGCGGCCTGCGTCCAGGCGCGGTCAAGCTCCATCCAGGGCAGGAAAAGCCGGCTGGTCCGGCGTTGCGGGCGGTCCGCGCGGTCCATCAGCCGGGCGGCCCGGACGCCGTCGCCACCCAGCGCGCGCACTCCGGCGAAGGCGGCCAGGCACGGCGCGGCCAGGCGGAACGTGTCGTAGCGGGCGAGCAGCGTCAGCGACTCGCGCAACGTCCGCGCGGCCCGGTCGAGGTCACCGCGAGTCTTGGCCACCACGCCGTGGAAACCCGCCCAGGTGCCGAGCGGTTCGACGGTGCGGGCGGCCCGGTACTCGCGCTCGGAGACCGCGAACGCCTCGTCGACGCGGCCGGTGGCGAGCAGGGCCATGCAGTAACCGCAGCACACCTGGACGCGGCCCCAGGGCAGGTCGTCGGGGTGATCCGCGGCGACGGCCAGGCCCCGTTCGTAGCTCGCCCTGGCCCGGGCGTGGTCGCCGAGGATGCCGGCCGAGGCGCAGGCGCCGACCGCCGCCCACACCAGGGCCTGCGGCTCGGCGTCGCCGCGGCCGAGCACGTCCTGAGCGAGGGCCAGCGACTCCGCGCAGCGGCTGTCGAACATGAGGATCAGGCTGCGATAGGCCCGGGCGGTCGCGGTGCCGGCCTCGTCGAGGGCGCGTTCGGCCTCCGCGACCCGGCCGTGCCCCCAGTACAGGACGTCGGCGCGGACGATCGCCCAGCGGGTGCGGGCCGCGGCGTCGCCGGGGTCCGGGGCGCCGGGGAGCACCCGCACGGACTCCTCGTACCAGCCGGCGTTGCTGAGGACCTGGGCGAGCGTGCGCTCGGCCGCCCAGCCGCCGCCGGAGTCGCTGGCGGCCCTGGCCAGGCGCGCGGCGAGGGTCACGTCGAACCGCCGCAGCGCCTGTTTCGCCGCGGTCAGAAGCGTTTTCGGGTCGCCGTGCCGGCCCGCCCGCAGGCGCCACAGGCCGACCCGCAGGGCGTCGTCGCGGCGGCGCATCGGAGTGTGGCTGAACGCGTCCGCGAGTTCCGCCGCGGTGGTCCGTGCCCGGGAGCGGGCCATCGTCGAACGGATCACCTCGCCGTACAGCGGGTGCGACAGCCGGGCGAGGGTGCGCAGGCCGGACCGTTCGATCACCACGAGGCCGCGTTGCTCGGCCTGCGCGATGGCGTCCACAGGGAACAGTCGCTCGAGGATGGCGGCCGGCAGCGGCTCGCCACACGCCACCAGCTCCAGCACGCGCTGCTCGGCGGCCGACACGCCGTCCAGCCGGGCCGCGACGACCTCGACGAGGCGGGTCGTCGGGGTGAGCTCACCCGTCCAGCGCCACATCCCGTGCCGGTGCCGCAACGCTCCGGTGTCCAGCCCGGCCCAGAGCATTTCCCTGAGCAGCAACGGGTTCCCGGCGCTGACCACGGCGAGCCGGCGGCGGGTCAGCGCGTCCAGCCCACCCGGGAAGGTCTGATCGAGCAGCTCGTCGATGGCGTCGCCGGGCAGCGCGTCCAGCTCGACGCGCCGGGCCAGCCCCTCCTTCCACAGCGCCGTCACCGCGTCCGGGCAGCGCTCCCCGTACCGGATCGTGACGAGCAGAAAGGCCTGCGACCGCAGGGCGAGGTGGTGCACGGCAGCGGCGCTCGCGTCGTCCAGCAGATGCGCGTCGTCCACCGCGACGACCGGCCGCGTCCCGGCGAAGCGCTCGGCCACGCCGCGCAGCAGCGCCGCCCGGTCGCCCCCGCGCTCCGGCAGCAGATGCGACACCGCGCCGAACGGAATCGCCCGCGCCGCGCGCGTCGCCGCCACCCACTCCGCCGGCCACCCGGCGTTCGTCAGGTGCGCCAGCGCCTCCCGCGCCAGCCGCGTCTTACCCACACCGGGTGGCCCGCACAGCGCGATCCCGTCCCCGCTGGCCGCGGCCGTCTCGATCAGGCGCAGCACCCGCCCGCGGCCAACCAGCTCCCACTCCTCCCCCAACACCGGTCGCCACGCCACCACCGATGACCCCTCCCCGGAACGCCCCTTTCGACGCTACGAGAGCCACCCCCGTACCGTCGTCACACCGTCGTACGGTCTTCCGTACCCAGCACGGGTGATTCGTCGTCCCCCAGATGAGGGATGGGTGGCGCGCGAGAATTGGCCAATAGCTGGCCAATTCTGGTCGGCAGGAGGAGCCGGTCGGCCCTACTCGCGGATTCCATTCGACCCTGGAAATTCCGTGACCGGACCCGGCAGCATTACCGCATCGGGAGCAAAGGAGTGCATTGTGCGAGTTTTCATCACCGGACAATTCGTTTTCAAGTTGGTGCTTTTCGCCCTCGCGGTCGGGACGATCGCCGGTTTGGCGATGACCCGCTGACCCGGAGCGATTTCACGCCCTGATCAGGTCGGCAGCCTTCTCGGCGATCATAATCGTGGGCGCGTTGGTGTTGCCACGGGGAACGGCGGGCATCACCGACGCGTCGACGACGCGGAGACCATCCACGCCGTTGACTTTCAGCGCCGGGTCGACGACGGAATGGTCACCCGTGCCCATTGCGCAGGTGCCGACCGGGTGATAGAGGGTCTGGGTCACCTCACGGATGTGGTCGGCCAGCTCGTCGTCGGTGAGGTTGGCGAGCTTGGCCGGTTTGAACGGCTTGTCGAGATAGCGGGCGATCGGCTGCTTCGTGCCGATCTCGATGAGCGCGCGGACGCCGGCGAGCATGGCGTCGAAATCGCGTGGGTCCTCGTAGTACCGCGGGTCGATTTCCGGACGCCAGCGCGGATCGTCCGAGCGGAGGCGCAGCCGGCCGCGCGAGGCCACATTGACCAGCGTGGCGCCGGCGGTGAAGCCGCGATCGGTCGGCTCGTGCATCCCGTTGTCGTAGAACAGGCTGGGCGCGACGTGGATCTGCATGTCCGGCGCCGGGAGGTCGTCGCGGGTCGGGAAGAACGCGCCGGCCTCGCCGATGTTGGAGGCGAACGGACCGCGGCCGGTGACCTGCCAGCGAAGGAGGCGACGCATCGTGGCGAGGTCGACGAGGTCGGTGGTGTCGCGGGTGGTCCACAGCACGCCGGCGACCGGGTGGTCGTGCAGGTTCTCGCCGACGCCGGGGAGGTTCACCGCCACGTCGACGCCGACCTCACGGAGGTGCTCGGCCGGACCGATACCGGAGAGCATGAGCAGCTGGGGTGAGTTGACGGCGCCACCGGAGAGGATCACCTCGGCGTTCGCGTGCGCGGTGACCTCTTCTCCGTGGCGTAGGTAGGTGACACCGGTGGCGCGGGTGCCGTCCAGGACGATCCTCGTGGCCAGGGCGTGGGTGTGCACCGTCAGGTTGGGCCGGTCCAGGGCGGGGCGGAGGTAGGCGTCCGCGGTCGACCAGCGGTGGCCCTTGTGGCAGGTGACCTGGTAGAGCCCGGCGCCCTCCTGGGTGGCGCCGTTGAAGTCGTCGGTCGGCTTCAATCCCCAGGCCGCGGCGGCGTCCACCCAGGCCTGTGAGAGCGGGTGGGTGTAGCGGCGGTCCTCCACGTGCAGCGGCCCGTCGGTGCCGTGGAACGGCGCGTTCAGCCGGTGGTTGCGCTCCGCCCTGACGAAGTACGGCAGCACGTCGTCGTAGCCCCAGCCGGTGGCGCCGGCGTCCCGCCAGCCGTCGTAGTCGGCGCGGTTGCCCCGGATGTAGATCATGGCGTTCATCGACGAGCAGCCGCCGAGCGCCTTCATCCGCGGCCAGTACGCCGGGCGGCCACCGAGGTGCTTCTGCTCGACGGTCTCGTAGTTCCAGTCCCACCTGGTCTTGAACAGCGTCGGGAACGCGGCCGGGATGTGGATCTCGTCGGCGTCGTCCTCGCCGCCGGCCTCCAGCAGCAGCACCGTCCGCGCGGCGTCCTCACTGAGCCGGTTCGCCAGCACGCACCCCGCGCTGCCGGCACCCACCACCACGTAGTCGTACGAGTCCGCCATCGTGACCTCCTTGGCACCCGACCCCTGATCGTGCCCCGGCGCCCCGGCGACCACAAGTGATGATCCGTTCGGCCTAGGTAATCCGGCTACTCAAGACGCCCCCGGCATTTCTCCCTAGCGTCGACCCCTGCGATGCCTGACTTCACAACGGATCGCGGAGGAGATCTCATGTCAATAACTGTTGAACCGCGCGGCAACGCCCGGCCTCGATGGCGCCGGCTCGCGCTTGGGCTCGTGTCCGCGCTGGCCGGAGGATTGTTCCTGGTGGTGCCCTCGGGCACGGCGAGTGCGGACCTCAATACCTGCCTGAACTATCCGGGTTCCACCGACACGCTCTCATTCAACAACCCGTATATCACCACCGTCACCGTCATAAATCCGATCACAGGGCTACCAGAGCAGCGGCAACAACTTGCGACATTCCGGTTCCCTGACAACCACACCCACGACCGTGTCTCGCTCACCTTCTGGGTCCTCCAGAGAACACCCACCTTCAACCCGGCCGCCCGGACGTTCGTCGACAACCGCACGGACCAACCCGTCATGGCGACCTTCTCACTGACCGACAGCGCGACCCAGTCCAGGACGTTCACGATCTCTGAGTCGCAGACCACTGGGATCACGGGATCGTTCATCAACACGTCGTTCAACCGGACCGTCAGCACGTCCACCACCGACTCGATCACCACGTCGATCAGCATCACGGGCAGCCAGGTCGTCCCCCCGCACAGCCGGGTGAACGCTGATTTCGGTGTGGACGCCTTCAACGTCACCTACAACGTGGCCTTCTGGCAGCGTAGCGACCACGAGTGCTGGTACCACGGGTCACACGACAACGTCGTGGCCAACGTGCCGACCACCAGCCAGGGATGGCGCTTCTCCCCGGCGGAACCGATCTGATCCGCCTGGACGGTGGCGTGACTCCTCCCGGTGAGGGGTCACGCCACCGTCGTGACCTCCTTGGCACCCGACCCCTGGTCGTGCCCCGGTGCCCGATGGTCGACAAGTGCGTGAGTAGTTCGGCTTGTCAAGACAGGCCGCCACCTCCGTGCCTGAATGTCGCCAACCCATCCGACGGTGCGGCCGTCCCGAACTGTCGGTAGTTGCCGTCGATTCGCTCGCAAGCTCGCTCAATGGCCACGGGGTGTGCCTCATGTCGCTGTACGGAGATCCCGACGAACTGGACCGGATCGCCACGCAGATCGAGCGGCGTGCCGACCAGGTGCGGTGCCACGCCGGTGAGATGGAGTCCAAGGCGGCCACGACGCGGTGGCGGTCGACGTCGGCGGACCGCTGCCGGGAGACCATCGCCGCCGACCGGTCCAAGCTGGAGCAGGCGGCCGAACGGATGGACGGAGCCGCCGCGCTGCTGCGCCAGCACGCGCAGGCCCTCCGCGAGTTGCTCGCGTTGATCAAGCGCACCGAGGAGGCCGTGGTCGGCTGGTTCAACCAGGCCATCGACCGGTTCAACCGCGCAGTGGAGCGGTTCCAGGAGGTGGTCGAGGGCGTGTTCGAGAAGGTCGGCGAGGTCCTCGGCGTCAACGGGGACCGGCCCGAGCCGCCTACGCCGCCGTGGCGGAACTGGCCGTACCAGCCGGGTTACCTGCCGCGGGCCGGCGACAAGGCCTGGTTGGACGTCGGCGAGTTCATGCGTCGCCAAGGGGTGCTGCGGTGACCGCGGCGCCGCACCGGCTGCGGCTCTCCGCCGGCGAGTACGCCTACCTGGTCGAACGGCTCGGGCTGAGCATGCCGCCCGGTTGGGAGGCGGACGAGCGGACCGCGGCCGACCCGGGCGACCTCGCCGAGCGGGGCGTGCTGCCGGACGACCTGGCCACCGTTCACCCCTCGGTGGCCCTCAACCTGCGGATCCTCGGCGCCCCCACGGTCATGGTGGACACCACCGTGACGATCGGCGGATCCACACTGCATGGCCTGCACGCACTAGCCGGGCCGCTCGGCGCGTCGCTGTTCGCCCTCGAGGACGGCGCGGTCGAGCTGTCCCTGTTCGAAGCCGTCGATCTCGGCCGCGAGTTGGCCCGCGCGGTTCCCCCCGACGAGGACGCGCCGGCCAGTATGTCGATCATGTCGCGGCTCGACGCCGGCGACCCGCCCGAACCGCCGCGGGGCGAGGTGCCCTTGTCGGCACTGCACGAGTTGGGAGCGGCGGAGCTCTTGCGGGGAGCCGATCCCGACGCCCCCGCGGCGGTGCTGCGCCGGCTCGCCCTGCCGGCGCCCGAGGCCGGGCTGGCCACCCGGGTCGCCAGCCGCACCGACGGCACGCTGGTCAGCCTGGTCACCGCCCGGACCGGCGACACGGGGACGGTGCTCTGGCTGCACACCGACGCCGGCTGGTCGGGCCTGCGTCCCCTGGCGCGACACGAGGGCCGGGCGATGATGTACCTGGAGCCGGTCGCCCGCACCGATCTCGGTGTCTGGGCGGCTCCGTACATCGCCGCCGCGCTGGAGGTGACATCCGTTGGCTGAGACCACCAGACCTCAGGTGACCAACATCAGGGTCAGCGGCGGCGCCGGCGGCTTCGAGGCGCACCTCGACGATCTCGCCCTGCTCGGCCGCGCGACCGAGGACGTCGCCGAGAACATCGTCGGCATCGCGGTGTCCACACACCGGTTCCTGGCCGACCCGAACGTGCTCGCCTCGGCGGTGCTCAACCCGGTCGGGGTGACCCGGTTCGAAACGGCCCTGCTCGGTGCGCTGGACGGCGCCGACGGTCTCACCGCGACTTCTGGCGGCATCGCCCTGCGCGGCCCGGCCCTGCGCGCCACCGCCGCGGCCTATGCCGAGGCCGACCAACTCGGCGCCCAGGCACTCGACGCCGTCCGCTGGATCGAGGGCGCCGCGCTCACCCCGGCGGCCGCGGCGGTCGCGGCCGGGCTCGCCACATCGCCGTTCGGGTTGATCGGCGGCGCGGTCGCGGTGAAAACCGGTGCCGCGGAACGGTTCCTCGTCGAGCACCCCGGCCTGGCGGATCAGATCATCGGCGGGATCCCGGGCGGGGTGAGCCTGATCAGCCAGGTCGTCGGCCGGCCGGTCAGCCTGACCTCGCTGACCGGCGCCATCGCCGAACTCTTTCCCGACAGCGAGCCGAAACCGTTGCCCGAGAACCACAAGGCCCCCACCGACCCCCGGGCCGGCACGCCACCGCTGGGGGTCGGGGACATCGTCGACGGCCTGGACCACCGCAACGACACCGCCTCCAACCAGGGCCTGGCCTCCGACCAGCGCTACAACCTCGACATTCGCAAGATCACCGGCCCGGACGGCAGGGTCGCCTACATCGTGGACATCCCGGGCACCCGGCCGGAGGGCCCGCTGCAGGGACCGACCAACGCCAACGACATGGGCGTCAACGTCGACTCGCTGGCCGGCCACGAAACCGTGCTGGAGAAAGGCATCACGCAGGCCCTGAGGAACGCCGGGGTCCCGAGGGACGCCCCGGTGCTGCTGGTCGGCCACAGCCAGGGCGGCATGATCGCCGCGCAGGCGGCCCAGCACTACACCAGAAGCGGCGAGTTCAACGTCACGCACGTGATCACAGCCGGCTCCCCGATCGGCCGGATGCCCATCCCGGACAAGGTGCAGGTGCTGTCCCTGGAGAACAGCGGCGACATCGTGCCGCACCTCGACGCCGCGGACAATCCGAACAGCCACAACCGCACCACCGTCCAGTTCGACAGCCAGACCGGCACGATCGTCGGCAACCACGGGGTCAAGGGCAACTACACCGACGCGGCCCACCGGCTGGACGCCAGCCAGGACGCCTCGGTGCGGCACTTCCGCGAGAGCCTCGGCGCGTTCACCGGCGGCAGCAAGGTGGAGACGCTGCAGTACAAGGTCGAACGCCAGGTTCCATGACGCCTCAGAGCCCGGCCAGGATCTCGGCTTCCTCGGCCGGGCTGAGGCCGGACTTGCGTTCGCGGTCGAGGCCGAGGGTGCGTTCGTGGTCGAGGGCGGCCCGGGCGGCGTCGGCGAGCGGGCGGATCCGCAGGCCGGCGTTCAGGGAGGCGGTGGGGTCGTGGGAGTCGAGGCCGGCCCAGGACGGGGGAAGCCAGAGGGGGAGAGAGCGCGGGCCGCTCCAGTAGTTGACCTTGGCGGCTTCGAGGGCTTCGGGGGCGGCCCGGACGAGCTCCACGTCGTCGTCGGCGCCGACGGCGGCGGCGATCTCGGCGAGCATCTCGGGGAGCGGGGCGGGGACGGAGATGGCGTCGTAGTTGCCGGTGAGGCGGTTCTCGGCGGCGTCGACGATCCAGGTGGCGAGGTCGCGGACGTCGATGATCTGGCTGGACAGGTCGGTGTCCGGGACCAGCACGCGGCCGCCGCGGTGCATGCGGGCGGGCCAGTAGCCGAAGCGGTCGGTGGGGTCGCCGGTGCCGGTGATCAGGCCCGGGCGGACGACGAAGGCGCGGTCGGCCAGCCGGTCGCGGACGGCGTTCTCGCTGGCGACCTTGATGCTGCCGTAGATGTGCGGGTCGGTGAGCTCCTCGTCCGGGCCGAGCTCGGACTCCAGCGGCTCCAGCAGGGGCGCGGTGGCGTCCTGGCCGATCGTGGTCTCGTCGGCGTAGGCGCTGACGCTGGACACGAACGTCCAGTGCGCGGCGGTGCCGGCCAGGGCGTCGAGCGCGCGGACGACCCACGGGTGGGAGATCTTGGCGACGTCGACGACCGCGTCGAAGCGCTCGCCGGCGAGCGGGGCCAGGCCGCCGGGGTCGTCCCGGTCGACGACGACGAGCTTGGCGCCGTCCGGGACGTTGCCGGAGGTGCCGCGGGCGGCGCACACCACCTCGTGGCCGCGGCGCAGCGCCTCGGCCGCGACGGTGTAACTGACGAACACGGTGCCGCCGAGCACAAGGATTCGCATGCCTTCACCCTGGACCACCGCAACCCGACGCGCCACGTGTTCAGCGACGCGCGAACACCCAGCTCAGGTACGCTCTCGGCCGTGCCACGAGTAGTCGTAGACGTGATGCCCAAGCCCGAGATCCTCGACCCGCAGGGCCAGGCCGTCGCGCGCGCGCTGCCCCGGCTCGGCTTCGAGGGCGTCTCGGATGTCCGCCAGGGCAAGCACTTCGAGCTGGAGGTCGACGACAGCGTCGACGACGACACGCTCGCCAAGATCGCCGAGGGGTTCCTGTCGAACCCGGTGATCGAGGACTTCACGGTCCGGCGGGTCCCGTGAAGATCGGCGTGATCACGTTCCCGGGCACGCTGGACGACCAGGACGCGGCCCGGGCGGTGCGCTACGCCGGTGCGGAGGCGGTCGCGCTCTGGCACGGCGACGCCGACCTCAAGAGCGTGGACGCGGTGGTCGTGCCCGGCGGCTTCTCCTACGGCGACTACCTGCGGGCCGGCGCGATCGCCCGGTTCGCACCGGTGATGGGCCTGGTCATCGACGCCGCGAAGAACGGCATGCCGGTGCTGGGCATCTGCAACGGGTTCCAGATCCTCTGCGAGGCGGGCCTGCTGCCGGGCGCCCTGGTGCGCAACGCCGGGCTGCACTTCGTCTGCCGGGACCAGCGGATCCGGGTGGAGAACGCGACCACGGCGTGGACCGGGCGGTACGAGTTCGGCAACGAGTTCGTCGTGCCGGTCAAGAACATGGACGGCCGGTACGTGGCCGACAAGTCCACTGTGGACGAGCTGGAGTGGGACGGGCGGGTGGTGTTCCGGTACGCCGCGGGCAACCCGAACGGCTCGGTGCGGGACATCGCCGGGATCTGCTCGAAGAACGGACGGGTGGTCGGGCTGATGCCGCACCCGGAGCACGCCGTGGACGAGCTGACCGGACCGTCCGCGGCCGGGTTGGGCCTGTTCACCTCGGTGCTCGACGCCCTCGCCGTGAGGTAGCGGAGGCGAGGCCGCGGTGTCGGCTGGACGGAGGAGCAGCGCAGGTGCGAGGAACGAGCACCGAGCAGCGCACGGAGGAAGCCGACACCAGCTGCGGCCGAGCCGGAGCGAACCAATGAACACAGCTCCGGATAGGCTGCGCGCCGTGCCCGTGACCACCGTTGACGTCGACACCGTCGAGCACGCCAGGGCCAACCCGGACGTGCCGCAGCCGTATCGCGAACTGGGGCTCAAGGACGACGAGTACGCGCGGATCAAGGAGATCCTCGGCCGCCGCCCGACCGACGCCGAGCTGGCCATGTACTCGGTGATGTGGAGCGAGCACTGCTCCTACAAGTCCTCCAAGGTGCACCTGCGCTACTTCGGCGAGACCACCACCGAGGAGATGCGCGCCGCCATGCTCGCCGGCATCGGGGAGAACGCCGGCGTGGTGGACATCGGCGACGGCTGGGCGGTCACCTTCAAGATCGAGTCGCACAACCATCCGTCCTATGTGGAGCCCTATCAGGGCGCGGCCACCGGGATCGGCGGGATCGTGCGGGACATTCTGGCCATGGGCGCGCGCCCGCTGGCCGTCATGGACCCGCTGCGGTTCGGCCGCGCCGAGGCGCCGGACACGAAGCGGGTGCTGCCGGGCGTGGTCGCCGGCATCGGTGGCTACGGCAACTGCCTGGGCCTGCCGAACATCGGCGGCGAGGTGGTGTTCGACCCGTCGTACCAGGGGAATCCGCTGGTGAACGCGCTCTGCGTGGGCGCCATGCGGGTGGAGGACCTGCACCTGGCGCACGCCACCGGCACCGGCAACAAGGTGATCCTGTTCGGCGCGCGCACCGGGCTGGACGGCATCGGCGGCGTGTCCGTGCTGGCCTCGGAGACCTTCGCGGGCGACGAGCCCGGCACCGGGCGCAAGAAGCTGCCCAGCGTCCAGGTCGGCGACCCGTTCACCGAGAAGGTGCTGATCGAGTGCTGCCTGGAGCTGTTCGCGAAGGGGCTCGTGGTCGGCATCCAGGATCTCGGCGGCGCCGGGCTGTCCTGCGCGACCAGCGAGCTGGCTAGCGCCGGGGACGGCGGCATGCACGTCTGGCTGGACCGGGTTCCGTTGCGCGCCAAGGGGATGACCCCGGCGGAGATCCTGGCCAGCGAGTCCCAGGAGCGGATGTGCGCCGTCGTCGAACCGTCCGATGTGGACGCGTTCCTGGCGGTGTGCGCGAAGTGGGACGTGATCGCCACGGAGATCGGCGAGGTCACCGCCGGCGACCGGCTGGTGATCACCTGGCACGGTGAGACCGTGGTGGACGTGCCGCCGCGCACCGTGGCCCACGAGGGCCCGGTGTACGAGCGGCCGATCGAGCGGCCGGCCGACCAGGACACGTTGCGGGACAACGGACCCGACGTACTGCTCCGGCCGTCCACTTCGGACGAGCTGCGGTTCACCATCCTGCGCATGGCCGCCTCGCCGAACCTGTGCTCGCGGAACTGGGTCACCGAGCAGTACGACCGGTACGTGCGCGGCGGCACCGTGCTCGCCCAGCCGTCGGACGCCGGCATGATTCGCGTCGACGAGGGCACCGGCCGCGGGGTGGCGCTGTCCTGCGACTGCAACGGCCGCTACGTGCGGCTCGACCCGTACGCCGGCACCCAGCTGGCGCTGGCCGAGGCGTACCGGAACGTGGCCGCGGCCGGCGCCCGCCCGGTGGCCGTGACGAACTGCCTGAACTTCGGCTCACCCGAGGACCCCGGCGTGATGTGGCAGTTCCAGCAGGCGGTGCGCGGGCTCGCGGACGGATGCGCGGCCCTGGGCATCCCGGTGACCGGCGGGACCGTCAGCTTCTACAACCAGACCGGGCCGGCGGCGATCCTGCCCACCCCGGTCGTCGGCGTGCTCGGCGTGATCGACGACGTCTCCCGGCGGATTCCCACCGGATTCGGCGAGGCCGCCGGGCACGTGCTCTACCTGCTCGGCGAGACCCGCGACGAGCTCGGCGGCTCGGAGTGGGCGCACGTGGTGCACGACCACCTCGGTGGCCCGCCGCCGCGGGTGGACCTGGTCCGGGAGAAGCTGCTGGCCGAGGTGCTGGCCGCCGGGTCGCACGACGGGCTGCTCTCCGCCGCGCACGACCTGTCCGAGGGCGGGCTGGCGCAGGCTCTGGTGGAGGCCTGCCTGATCGGCAACACGGGCTGCCGGGTGGCCCTCGACGGCGACCCCTTCGTCCAGCTGTTCAGCGAGTCCGCCGGCCGCGCGCTGGTCGCGGTGCCGCCGGCCGCGGAGCTGCGGTTCGCCGAGCTGTGCACCGCGCGCGGCCTGCCGCACCGCAAACTCGGGGTGGTCGAGGCGATCTGGGGCACGCTGGACATCGAGGACGTGTGCACCCTGCCGCTGGACGAGCTGCGCGCGGCCTGGGAGGGGACGCTGCCGGCCCTGTTCGGGTGAGCGCCATACGGGTCGTCGTCCTCGATGTCGATGAGACGCTGACCGAGGGCAACTCGTGGTCCGAGCTGACCCTCGGGCTGGGCGCCTCGCTCGAGGATCATCTGGCGATCTACCGGCGCGTCAACGCGGGCGAGCTCACCGTCGAGCGCGCCGCGGCACAGGTCGCCGAGCTGTGGCGGGCCACCGGGAACGCGACGCGGACAGCCATGGACGCGATCTTCGCCCGGATGCCGTTCCGCGAGGGCGCCGCCGAACTGGTGACCTGGTTGGGCCACAACGGCTTCCAAGCCGTGCTCATCTCCGGGTCGATGGACGTTGCCGTCGCCGGTGTCGCACGCCGCCTCGGCGTGGACACCTGGTATGCCAACGCACACCTCACGTTCGACGCCGGCGGTGCTCTCACCGCGCTCCACTACGAGGCGAACCAGGGAGCTGCGAAGCTGCGTCAGCTCGAAGACTTGTGCGCGGCTCGAAATCTCGACATCCGCATGGTCACCGTCGTCGGCGACGGCGAGAACGACACAGAACTATTTATCGCAACTGGGCGCGGCATCCTCCTTGCGGGGGATTTGCCCCCTAGGTATAACGCGTGGCGGGTCATATCCCGATTGGACGAGATTCCGGCGATCCTCTCAGCGACCGGCTAGCCGGAGAAGTCCGCGTCCGGGTAGGCGGTCGCCTGCGGGTTCGATTCCACCCAGGCGCTCAGCTCGGACCCGATGGGACCGTAGAGCTCCACCGAGAAATTCTCCGCGCATTCCTCGACGCGGGCCAGCAGGTCTCCCGCGCCCTCCTGGTGGGCCCCCAGCGCCTGCGCGTCGGCGTACTCCTCGATCACCAGGTAGGCGCCGTCCCCGGCCGGGAAGAAGCGGTAGGTGAGAGTGCCCAGCTCGTCCTTCGCCCGCTGCAGCAACGCGCGTGCGATCTCCTCGAATTCGGCCTGCCGACCGGCGCGGACCTCGACCCGCGCGCGCACGAAGACGGTCACGCTCAGAACCTTACGGGGAGCCGGAAGAGCCCGCGCATGATCGGGCTCGGCCACCAGGTGAGCTGCTCGGCCGGCTCGGCCAGAGTGAGGTTCGGGAACCGGCGAAGCGTTGTCCCCACGGCAATCGCGCCCTCCAGCCGGGCCAGTGCCGCGCCGACGCAGAAGTGCGGGCCGCGGCCGAACGCCAGGTGCCCGCGATTGTCCCGGGCCGGGTCGAACGCGTCCGGGTCGGGGAACATCCCCGGGTCCCGGTTGGCGGACAGCAGCGAGATCAGGATCGGCTCACCCGGCTCGATCCGCTGCCCGGCGATGACCACCGGCTCGACCGGGAACCGCCAGGTGGCGTTGCGCACCGGCCCGTCGAACCGCAGCGCCTCCTCCAGGATCCGCTCCAGCTCGGCGGGATCCTCGCGGGCCGCCGCGGCCCGGTCCGGCCGGCCCAGCAGGATCAGCAGCGCGTTGCCGATGAACGCCACGGTCGTCTCGTGCCCGGCGACGAGCAGCAGGAACGCCGTCGAGGTGAGCTCGTCGTCGGTCAGCTCGGCGGCGGCGACCAGCGCGCTGAGCAGGTCCTCCCCCGTCCCGGCCCGCTTCAGCTCCACCAGCGACGCGACGAACGCCTCCAGCCCGTCGGTCGCCGC
Source organism: Actinophytocola sp. (assembly GCF_036002505.1). Classification (GTDB taxonomy): domain Bacteria; phylum Actinomycetota; class Actinomycetes; order Mycobacteriales; family Pseudonocardiaceae; genus DASYTH01. The sequence continues at coordinate 20,306 of NZ_DASYTH010000109.1, forward strand.
GCGCACCTCGTCGAGATCGTGGTAGCTGGCCGAGTCGATCACGGAGGCGTGCCGGTGGAACTCGGGGATGCGCTCCTCGGGCACGCCCAGGATGTCGCCGATGACCGTGATCGGCAGGGGGTACGCAAGGTCGGCGATCAGGTCGGCGCCGCCCTGCTCGCCGATCTTGTCCAGCAGCTCGTCGGTGACCTGCTGGGTGCGGTCGCGCAGCCGGGCCATGCGGCGCGGGGTGAACGCTCCGGAGACCACCCGGCGCAGCCGCCCATGGTCCGGCGCGTCGACGTTGATCATGTGTTGGACCAGGCCTTCCCGGTGGTCGAACGGCAGGCCCAGCCCGGCACGCCGCCACTCCTCGCTGGCCAGGTCCGGCGACTTCGCCAGTCGCGGGTCGGCCAGCGCCTCGACCGCGTCGGCGTAGCGCGTGACGAACCAGGTCCAGGTGTCTCCGGGCAGCTCCAGGCGATGCACCGGGGAGTGCTCGCGCAGCCAGGCCAGGGCCGGGTAGGGATCGGCGTCGAACGCCGGGCCGAACAAGGGAGGTGCGTCCACGGCGGGTAGCGTATCCCCTATTACCGCCGGGTAATAGGGGATTGCGGGCTCAACTCCCTAGGGGAACGGGTTCCTCAATTTCTTTCATGTTGGGTCTTATGTGGACACCCGTTGATGGTTAAACTTCGCGCGTTATCTCTAAACGAGCGAAGGTGGGAGGCCATGCTCAAGGGATTCAAGGAATTTTTCCTGCGCGGGAACGTTGTCCACCTGGCCGTGGCCGTGATCGTCGGCACGGCGTTTACGACATTCGTCACCGCGATCGCCAACAATTGGATTAGTCCAATGTTCGCGGCGTTCGGCGGGCGGAACCCGAACGGGCTCGCCGTCACCCTCGTCGACGGCAACCTGAGGTCGGTGGTGGACTTCGGCGCGATCCTCACCGCCGTGGCCGTCTTCGCCGCCATCGCCGCCCTCGTCTACTACCTGGTTGTGTTGCCCTACAAGGAGATCCAGCTCCGGCGCATGCTGAACACCAGAGCTTCCGGGCCGCCCACGCCCACCGAGGTCCAGCTGCTCGCCGACATCCGGGGGTTGCTCAGCCAGCAGCTGCACGGCGGCCAGGCCGAGCCCGCGGCCGCCGCGAACCACACCGGTCAGACCAACGGCGCGCAGCGGCTGGCGGTCGAGATCAGCCCGGCGTTCACCGCGCGGCTGGTCATGCTCGGCGAGAACACGCCCGGCCTGATGATCGATTACGGCGCCAGTCAGCTCGCCTTCGCCGCTGGTCAGGGCACTAGAGCGGTCGTCAACGCGCACGAGTTCGCGGTCAACCTGGCCTACACCGCGCTGGCCTTCGCCAGCCGCTGCCGGATCCAGATGGCGCCCCGGCATTCGGCTCCGACCGCACCGGCGGCCAACGCGTGAGATCCTCAGGCCTCGCCCTCGGCGGCGGTGCCGGGCCCCCGGATGATCACGCCGGCGTCCTCGGTGATCTGCGCGAACAGGCCGAAGAACCCCGCCTTGCTGGTGCGCTGCTCCACCACGCTCTGGCCGTGGTTGTCGGCGCCGACCTCCCTGGCCAGCACGCTCAGGTCGTCCGCGGACAGCTCGTACCCGGCCAGCGCCGACCGCGGGTCGGTCGTGAGCTGCGCCTTGAACGCTGGATCGGTGATCAACCGCGCCAGTGCGTCCTCGAGACCTGGCATTCCCCTGTGTCACTCCCTGATCGTTCGTGCAGTGCCGGCGGTTTGTAGCAGACCACGCCAGGAGCGCCGCCGTCGTCAGCGCGGACTACGTAGGTTTACGCCCACGGCTACGTAGCACCGTCGCAAGCCCGGTCCGGCTGCTCACCCCCAGCTTGGTGTAAGCACGTTGCAGATGCGTTTCCACGGTACGCACCGAGACGGTGAGCGCGTCGGCGATCTCCCGGTTGGAGCTGCCGGCCGCGGCCAGCGTGGCGATCTCGCGCTCGCGAGTGGTCAGCTCCGCCACCGGCCCGGCCAGCTCCAGGCCGGGCGTACCGGCGCGGTCGCACCGGTCGGCCAGGGCGTGCGAGCGCTCCGCCATCCGGTCCGCCGCGCGCCCGTCCTGCCGGCGCCGGTAGCCGGCGGCGGCCGAGGCGAACGTCTCGGCGGCGAGCAGCAGCGCCCCCATCGCCTCGAACCGGGCGGCGGCACCGGCCAGCGCGTCCGGGTCGTGGCGGATCATCCCGGCCACGGCGTCCGCGCGCGCGACGAGCAGCGGGTTGTCCATGCCGGCGGCCAGCTCGGTCAGCGGCTTGGCGGACTCGGGCGCGCCGATCCGGGCGAGGTCGTGCCAGGCGGCCGCGGCCAGCGCCGCCGCGCCGGACCGTTTCGCCCGCTCGGCGCCCTGGGTGAGCAGCTGCTGGGCGGTGACGGGATCGCCGGTGACCTGGGCGTGCCAGGCCCGGGCCCGCAGCTCGTCGGAGATCAGCAGGTCGAGGTCGGTCGGCGGGAGCGCGTCCAGCTCGGTGATCGCCGTGGTCGCCCGCGGCCCGTCGCCGCGCTTGGCCGCGGCCAGCACCACCCCGGCCTGGCACCAGCGGCGCAGCGCCAGCTGGCCGATCTGCGCGGCGATCGCCACGCCCTCGGCGAAGGCGTTCTCCGCCCGGCCGAGCTGACCGGTCAGCAGCTCCAGCCGGCCGCGCAGCATGGCCACCCAGGCCTGGCCGGTGCGGCTGTGCAGCCGGATCACCCGTTCGTACAGCGCGGTGGCGGAAGCGTCCGCCTCGGTCAGCCGCCCGGCCTCGATCAGCGCCACCACCTGGGCCAACCGGGCGCGGCCGGGCTCGGGGCCACGCTCGGCGCGCTCCACGTAGGCGGTGGCCCGGCCGGCCTGACCGGCGAGCGCCGCGGCGACGGCGGCGGTGGCCGCTCCGGTGGCGAGGCCCTGGCCGGGCAACGCGGCGGCCACCACGTTCGCCACCGAGAGCGCGTCGGACAGCTGCCCACGCATCAGCGCGACCAGGCCGCGGTGCGCCGTGACCTGGTCCCGCAGCGCCCCGGCGAGCTGCTCGGCGGCCTTGGCCAGCGTCTCGGCCGCCTCCTCACCCTTGCCCAGCCAGTACAGCAGCGCGCGGGCCCGCTCGATGGCGACGGTCGCCCGGTCCTCGTCGTTGTTCGCCTGCTCGGCCAGCTCCGCCAGCAACGCCTGCGCGCGCGGGTGCCAGCCGCGTTCGCCGAGCACCCGGGCGTAGAGCAGCCCGGCCGCGGAGCCGGCGCCCGCATCGATCGCGGCCAGCGTCAGGCGTTCGGCCAGCGCCAGGTTGCCGGCCCGGCGGGCGCCCCGGGCGGCCTCCACCATGATCGGCGGGTCGACCCGGCCGCCGCCGTCCAGCTGCCACACCGCCAGCGGCAGCGCGCCGACCAGGTCCAGCCCGACGCCCGACGCGGCCTCGGCGAGCTTGCGGCTCGCGGCCATCCGGCCGAGCGCGGTGAGCTGGCCGCGCAGCACCTCGCCGTAGAGCGGGTGGGCGAGGCTGACCTGCAGGCCGCTGCGCTGCTGCACGGTCTGCACCAGCCCGTGCCGCTCCAGGTTGTCGACCATCGCCGGCTCGGCGAACTGGTTCACGATCTCCCAGGGGAGCGGCTCCCCGAGGGCCAGCAGCTCGAGCAGCTCGTGCTCGGTGCGGTCCAGGTCGACGATGCGGGCCTGGACGAGCTCGACCAGCCGCGGCGAGCTGGCCAGGCGCCGGGTGAGCCGCCAGACGCCCTGCTCGCGGCGCAGGACGTCGGCGTCCAGCGCGCCCAGCACAAGCTCGTGCAGGAACAGCGCATTTCCTTGGCTGGCTTGGAAAAGCTCCATCCTCGCGGCCCCGTCGATGGCGCCGCCGAGCACCTGGTCGAGGATGCGGTCGATGTCTGACCGGCGCAGCGGTGCCAGATCCAGCCGCTCGACGATCGCGTCCTTCCACAGTGCCAGCAGCGGCTCCGGGGCCCGCATCCCGGTCCTCGTGGTGAGCACGACGAACGCCCGGTCCGGGGCGGCCAGCTGCTGCACGACCGTGGCACTCGCGCTGTCCAGCAGGTGCGCGTCGTCCACCACGAGCAGCAGCGGGCCCGGACCGCTCGCGATCGCGTCCGCCGCCGCCCGCAGCCAGTTGCCGCGCGGCCCCGTCCGGCGGGAGTCCGCCGGCAGCAGCGGCGCCAGCGCCCCCAGCGGCACCCCGGCCGCCGCGCGCGTGGCCAGCACCCGGGCACACCGGAACCCCACCCGCTCGGCGATCGTGGCACATTCCGTGGCCAGCCGGGTCTTCCCCACGCCCGCGGGCCCGGCGAGCAGCAGCCCAGCCGCGTCCGGCCGGCCCAGGGCCGCCGCCACCCGGGCAAGCTCACGCTCGCGACCCACGAAAGGCCACGGTCGATCAAGCACGGCCTGGTGACCGCGCTCCGCTGTGCTCATCGGCAGCCCTCGCGTGCCCGAGATCTGTGACCATGACATCGCCGAACAGGCCGGCCGCGCTACCGCCCCAACCCAACATCATCGATCCCGACGACGCAGGTCAGGCCGAATCTGCTCATGCGGCTGCACGATCACTCATCCAACCGCACTCCGTAGGCACCGCAGGTGAAGCGCTTCAGCTCTACGTCGAAACACCCCTGCTCGACCGTACGATCGCGCAGTTTTGTCCCGTTCTTGGCCCACAAATCTCACCTGTCAGTGGTACCTGCGCTCGACTTATGCGAATTACCCTCAGAGTTGACTTTGGCGCGGCGATCGGGGCGAACGTGGCAAGCCAGCGAAGGGCACAGGTATCTGAGATCGACGCCGCGGGCCTGATTTGGATCAAGAGCTCTACGAGCGGCGCCGGAGAAAACAACTGTGTCGAAGCGGCGACTGCCGGCGAGCGCGTGCTGGTTCGTTGCTCTCACAATCGGCGCGGCGTACCGGTATCGCACTCCTGGCAGGCCTGGACGACCATGCTGGCGTGGCTCCACCGGAACGACCGGACCCACACGCCCTGACCAGATCCAGCGCCGGCGAGCCGGTTTGTGAGGGTGGTTGCACCCTTCCGTTGTGCATCGGGCAAGATTCCTTGCGGCAGAAGTACTGCTTACCTACTGACTAGGGCCAGATCGCCAGCTACCATATGCCATGTGGCAGAAGGCCGCATGGTCGTTGATGGCATGACGGCCGAACGAGGAGGCTTGATGGCGCCGAAGGCGGAGACTCCATCTGCTGAACATCGTCGCCTCAGGGGGCAGCTCCGCCGGGCCCGCGATGCGGCGAAGTTGACCCAGAAGGATGTCGCAGAGGCGCTCGAGTGGTCGACATCGAAGCTCATACGTATAGAAAACGGCTCGGTAGGGATCTCGATAACCGACCTCAAGGCACTTCTCCTGCATTATGGGATCACCGATCCTGGCGAGGTCGATCGATTTGTGGAGATGGCGCGGGCTAGCAAGAAATCGGCCTGGTGGCAGGAATACCGTTCGCAAATAGGGCAGGCATTTCTTAGCTTCATCGGCCTTGAAGCGTCCGCGGTGAGAGTCAGGCAGTATCAGAACCTGCTGGTTCCCGGATTGCTCCAGACGGAATCTTACATCGGCAAGTTGGCAGCAATCGGTGCCAGGGACGAGGAGCACGCGCGACTCATCACCGAGGTCCGGGTCCGCCGCCAAGACCTCATCAACGCCGTGGGTGGAGCCGAGGCGTTCTTCATCATGGACGAGTCCGTGCTCTACCGGAGGATCGGTGACGATGCCGTCATGCGGGAACAGTTGCTGAGGATCAAAGATCGGGCTGAACAGTCCAATATTTCCGTACAGATCGTGCCATTCAATGCTGGTGTGCACAGGGGCATGAAGAGCTCGTTCGAGATTATGGAGATCTCGGAGCAACCGGACGACTACGCACTGTTGCTCGAGACGGTGTACAAGGATCAGCTGATTCCGGATCCGAACGATGAGACCAGAGAGTTCGTGCAGATATTCTTCGAGCTGGAGAAAATCGCGTTGCCGGCGTCGGCGACGCCGCGACTGATCGACAAGCGACTGGAGGAGATGGATAACGAGAGGTGACGTGGTTCGGGCGGTCTCTGCGCCAACAGAGGCCGCCCGATGGCAGCGTACCCAAGCCCACGGTCAATGAGACGAGGACTCGCTACCGGGTGGCAAGTCTACGACGGACGTCAACGTCTGACCTGCCTTTCTCGATTCATCCTTCGGGGTGACCCGGGACCGGAGCGATCTCATCCCAGGAGGGAGACGCCCCGGTGAACGGGAAAGAGGTATCCACCGCGGTGACGCCGGGCCCTTCCGACGGGCCGCGGACGGCCCTGGTGTTCGTCAGCTACGCCCGCGGTCCGGAGGGTACGCCGCTGGCCGATGCGTTGTCCGAGGCGTTGCGGGCGCGTGGGTGCGCCGTTAGCTCCGATCATGAGTCGCACCTAAGGAACCCGTCCTCGGTTCCAGGGTGGATGGATGATGAGATCGCCAGCCGGGTCGTGCTGTGTGTGCTAACGCCGGAATATCTGCGGGCTTTTGCCGAGATGGCGGCGGGCGTGGCGCCGCATAAAGGCGTGCGGTATGAGCTCCGGCTTATTCTGCAGCGGATCTATGACCATGGGGGACGGTACGGATGCCCGGTCATTCCTGTCGCCGCACCGGAGTTTGAGGTGGAACTGGCCGCGCCGACCCTGCGGGCGCTGGAGATCAGTCGTTTTGATCCGGGCAGTGGAGCCGGTGCGGATCAGATTGTTGCGCGCATCGCCGCGTTAGAGGGCATAGGAGGTGGCGGCGTGATGAGCATTCAGGAGCAGGTGCCACCGGCGAACAGCCGGCGCGTGTTCCGGCAGGTCGTGTACAACTTGGAAGACGATCTTCCGGCGGAAGAGGCCATTCGGCTGGTGCGGCAGTGTCTGGAGCTGGCCGAGGACCCCGAGCTGTCGACCGATCTTCTCCAAGCGTTCCCGTTGATTGCGGATGTCATCAAAGACCACGGACAGGTCGACCTCATGCGCGCGCTGGCGACGGAGTGCCTTCGGTTCCTGCGCTCGGATGAACCGCGACTTCGTTT